>DAOUEN010000104.1:0-23324 GCA_034430415.1 Dehalococcoidia bacterium | reverse complement strand
CGTAGGGGTTGTGGTTGTACACCAGGAACCGGCGCATCACCTCGTCGCCCAGCTTCTTTCTGAAGTCTATCCCGTTCATGGAGCCGTGGGCCCCGATGGCGGCGATGAAGCGTATGCTGTCGTCGGGGATGCCGGCAGCAGCCAGCTCCTCCAGCACGTAGGGTATCATTACCGCGGTGGGCGTGGCCCGGGTCATGTCGTCGAAGAGTACGGCCACCTCCTTCTTCCCCTGGGCCATCTCCCGGATGGTCTTCGTGCCGATGGGGTTGGCGAAAGCCTTCCTGAAACCGGCGTCATCGAGGGGAGGGGCATCATGGCCGCGCATGCGGCAGACGGTGACGTCCCAGGAGTCGGGGAAGTCTATGTCCAGCTCGGTATCTCCGTACCACGCTAGCTGCGGTAGTCGAACAGTCTTCGCCTCGCTCATTTCTGTACTCTCCTTCTGAAATATGATCTCTACTAGGCCAGCGGCCCGACGAGGAAGATTCCGTTGTAGCTGGACTGATCCAGGATCTCGGCCTTGGTTCTCTTGCCCGAAGCTACCTCCAGGCCCTCTGCGAACAGCTCACGTCCCACCTCTCCCAGCCTGCTCTTGGCCTCCAGGTCCACATAGAAGTCTATGTTGTCCTTCATCCGCTCGTAGGTTGCCCCGTTTGCCGTCACCTTTACCACCGGAACGAAGGGACAGCCCAGCGGAGTGCCCCTGCCGGTAGAGAAGAATATGACATTGGAGCCGGCGGCGGCCAGGCAGGTGAGAGAGGGCGCGTCAAAGCCCGGGCCGTCTACTATGAACAGGCCCTGGCCTTCCGGCTTCTCGCCGTATTCATATACCTCCTGTATCGGGGCAGTTCCACCCTTGGCTATAGCCCCCAGCGACTTCTCCTCTATGGTGGTCAGGCCGCCCTCAATGTTGCCCTTGGTGGGGTTGGTCCCCCTCATATCTACCCCGGCATCCAGGAAGCGCTTCTCGTAGCGCTTCACGGTGTCCATGATCTTGCGCCCTACTTCAGCGGACACCGCCCGCTGTGCCAGCAGGTGCTCTGCTCCGATGAACTCCGTGGTCTCGCTGAACACACAGCTTCCCCCCGCACTAATCAGCAGGTCGAACGCGGCGCCGATGGCGGGATTGGAGCCCAGGCCCGAGGTGGTGTCTGAGCCGCCACACTCGGAGCCGAACAGCAGCCTGGAGTCGTCGAGTTCCTCCCTCCTTGTCCGCGAGGCATCGCTCACCATCTGTTTCACGATGCGCGTACCTTCGAATACGGTGGCGATGGTCCCGCCCACCTGCTGGATTACCAGCTTCTCCACGGGCTTCCCCGATTTGGCGATGTTCTCCGCTATCCCGTCGATATCAACCGGGTCGCAGCCGAGACTAACCAGCAATACGGCCGCGAGGTTCGGGTTGCGGCCCAGGTTGGATAGAGTCCGGTTTACCAGTTCCAGGTCGTAAGGAGTCAGGGCGCATCCCTGGTGGTGGAGAAAGGGAACGCTCCCCTTGACGTTGTCACTTATCTGGCGGCACGTTGCCGTGGCGCACACCACGGTGGGTATTACGCCTACATAGTTCCTGGTGCCTGCGGAGCCATCCAATCGCGGATAGCCCCAGAAGCTCACTTGGCTGCCTCCCGGGCTATGTCCCCGCGGCCTCGAGTGCTGGCTACGTTGTGCACGTGGACATGCTGTCCGGGTTCGATATCGGCGGTAGCCTCGCCGATGACTTCACCGTATTTCAGTATTTGCGAGCCCGACTTGGTCTGCCTCAGGCTGAACTTGTGCCCGAAGGGTATGGGGTTTGCCAGAGTGACGGAGAGGCTGCCCTGCTCTGTCTCCATCTCCACTACCTCCCCCGCCTCCAGGTCAGCCAGCGCCGTAGCCACATTATCCTTCGGGTTTAGAACGATTGCCTTTTTCTGCATTGCACCTACCTCCGCAAGAAATTTACTAGCTTTGGCTCGCTTTGTCAATGCCCCCTCGGTGCTCCGTCCCTCACACCCGCCGCGTCACCGCCGCCCCCTCGCCCGCCGCCCCCTGGACAGGGAGAGAAGCCACATCAGCGCCATCACGCTGAAGAAGGGTGAAATGCCAAAGCCACCCCCGCCGCTCCCCTTGGTCACCACCGTGGTCGGTTTGTCCGGCGGCTCTACCGCAGCTACGGCTTCGTCCTCGACCTCGTGGGCCGCCAGTTCCGCCCCTATGTACCTCTCCGGCATCCAGCCCAGGGGGTTGTTACCCCCGGTGGCCTCGCCCCACACCCATCCCGCCTCATCGCCTATGGACAGGGAGCGATTGGCTTTCCCATATCCCGGCAGGTGCACCAGCGTGGCGGCGTGGTCGGAGGCCAGCACGATGGCCGAACGCAGGCCTGCCCCTTTGTACAGCACCGCCAGCAGGACGGCGTAGTCCTCACAGTCACCGCGGGCGGAGCCCTCCTCGTCTATGGTGGTGGCCACCTCGTCGGCGTTCTGGGCGAACTCCGGGAAGCCGAACTGGCTGTCGTCCGAAGTGTACTTGATCCTGTCACGGGCGAAGGCGAAGACGGCCTCCGCTCGCTGGTTTATGTCCGGGTAGTCCTGGGTGAACTGCTGGCCGGTCCGGTAGGCCCTGTCGGCGTTTGTCCCCAGGCTCTCGCCCACGATGATGGGACGGAAGCTGGTCTCCGACCGCACCTGGAAGAAGCCGTCCTCGCCCTCGGCCCGGGTGCGGCAGAGGTCCCAGTCGTCGAAAATCTCCCCGCCCTCCTTGTAGAACTGCTCCGTCGATATCGCCAGGACGGAGGCGGGTATCGTTGCCGCCAGGACTGCTGCCAGTGTCAGCAGGGGCCATGCACGCCTGAGATGACTCGTCATAGGGGCATGATCAGGGCGCCGTGTAGTATCAGCCCGAAGAACACCAGGTAGCCGAAGACGTACGCGCCCACCGCGACGGGCTCCTGCTCTACGCTGTTGAAGGGGATTCTGGGCGTCAGTCTATCTACGAGGTACAGCAGGGCTATCCCCAGCAGAAGGCTGACGAAGAAGCTGATGGCTATCAGCCCCAGCCGCCTGGGGTCGATCAGGCTGTGCAGCACGCCGGCGCCGACCAGCACCGGCCCGGTCACCACTCCGTGGATAACCAGACCTATCATGATGAGGAAGCCGGCTATGAACAGCCCTACCGAGACCGGACTCTCCCCCACTCTCTGGCGCTGGTGAATGCTCGGGGTAAGGGCGTCCAGCACCCTGATGCCCAGGCAGGCCAGCAGGGAGCAGACAAAGGCCAGGACCACCGTCCTGGCCACCCACAGGAGCACTACCACATAGAAAGGAGCGCTGGAGCCCATTAGTATCCGTGGACCAGCCTCTCCAGTTGGTCGGGGTCGCTGCTTTTCTTTAGCCCTTCTTCAAAGGTGATGGTATTGCCTGATATCAGGTAGGCCAGCGCCTGGTTCAGGGACTGCATGCCGTCCTTCGTCCCGAGCTGGAGGACGCTGGGCAGCTCGTGAGTCTTGTTGGTGCGTATCATGTTCCTCACTGCGGCGTTGGCAAGCAGGATCTCGAACGCTGCCACCCTTCCCTTGCCGGTCGCCCGCGGCAGCAGTGTCTGTGACAGCACCCCTTCAATCACCTGGGATAGCTGTAGCCTGATCTGGTGCTGGTGCTCTGGCGGAAAGGCGTCGATTATGCGGTCAACGGTCTGGACGGCGTCAACGGTGTGCAGTGTGCCCAGCACCAGGTGGCCCGTCTCGGCCGCGGTGATGGCCGTGCTAATAGTGGCCAGGTCCCGCATCTCGCCCACCAAGATGACATCGGGATCGTGGCGCAGGGCGTGGATCAGGGCGGCGGAGAAAGACCTGGTGTCGTCACCGAGGTCTCGCTGGGCGATGAGACACTTCTTGTTGTGGTGCAGGAACTCCACCGGGTCTTCTATGGTGATGACGTTTCTGCCGTCGTTCTCGTTGAGATAGTCGATCATGGCAGCCAGGGTGGTGCTCTTGCCGCTGCCTGTCGGGCCGGTGACCAGGATAAGCCCCCTCGGCCGCATGATCAGGTCCTCACAGATCTTGGGCAGCCCGAAGTCGCCCAAGGTGGGAATGGTGAAGGGAATGCGCCGGAAGGCGATGCTCATAGTCCCCCGCTGGAGCATGACATTGACCCGGAAGCGGGCCAACCCCGGGACGCTGTACGCGAAGTCCAGCTCCAGTTCCTGGTGGAAGCTCTCCTTCTGCCTCTCGGAGGTAATCTCGTTGAAGACGTCCTCAATGTCCGTCGGGACAAGCCGCGGCAGGTCTATTTGGGGCCTCAGCGCACCGTCGATGCGCAGCACCGGCGGGGCCGGCACCCTCAGGTGCAGGTCCGATGCGTCCTGCTCGGCCATCAGGTGCAGCAGTTCCTTTATCTGCATCTCCTTTACCTGCATCTCCCTCCCTGTAACATAATATACTCATCCGCGCGCAGTTTCAAGCCCCTGTACTCGTCCATATGATTAGTGACACCTCACCCCCTCGGTAACACTTTCTTTTGACGCAACACGCCCCCCGCGTCAGCGCGGCTGTCATTGCGAGCCGAAGCCCTGAGCGAAGCGAAGGGGCCCGAAGCAATTTCACTGTGCAGAACCGTACGCCGTGCCTCGCAATGCCAAAAAGAGGGCGCGCGGCTCAGCCCTTCCCTATGAGCCGCCCCAGTATGCGGCTCAGGTCCCGCTTGTGCAGCTCGGCCAGGGCCTGGAGCAGTTCGTCTATTTGGAAGGGCTTGTACAGGCAGGTATAGGCGCCTATCTCCAGGGCGGCCTGTATGCTTGCGCTCATCTCCTGGCGGTAGCCGGTGACCAGTATCACCGGCAGCCGGGGGCATCTCCCCCTGATCTCTTTGAGCACCTCCAGGCCGCCTATGCTGTTCAGCTTCATGTCTAGCAGCACCGCCAACTCGTCTGAGTCGAGGCTCTCCGCCACCCCGGAGGGATCGCTGAGCTTGCTGACGGCGAAGCCCCGGCCCTCCAGTATATCCCCCAGCGTCTGGCAGAACGCCGGGTCGTCGTCCACGATGACGACAGACTGCTGTCGGCGCAGGGAGGAGAGGAAGCAGAGCAGGTTGTTGATGTCCAGCGGCTTGGCCAGGATGGCCAAGGCACCCTGTTCCAGTCCTTCCTGCACCAGCCTGTCGCTGGAGTAGGCGGTCATCAGCACCACCGGCGTCTGGGGGTGCTGTTCTCTAATAGCCCGGTGCAGTTCCACCCCGTTCATCTCCGGCATCCGTATGTCGGAGATGACGCAGTCGAACCGTTCCCGTTTCACCCGGTTCAGGGCCTCGGGGCCGGAGTAGACTGCCTTGGCCTGGTGTCCCTTGACCATGAGGATATCCACCAGTGTCCTGGCCAGCCTGCGGTCGTCGTCCACCACCAGTATGCGCAGCTTCTCGGTCATACGTTGGCCTCTACCAGGTTCCTGCTTCCTCGGTTCGGTTTCACTGCTTCGTCTGGCTCGGTTCCAGCGCCCCGCCCTCAATTACCTCCAGCATGGCCTCTACCACCCGGGCGTCGTACTTCGTCCCCCTCCCGTCTTCGATTTCCTTCAGTACCTCCTCCCTGCTTCTCGCCGGCCGGTAGGGGCGGTGGGAGCTCATCGCCTCCACCACATCGCAGATGCCCAGGATGCGTACCTCCAGGCTCAGTTCGTCGCCGCTGAGGCCGTCCGGATACCCTGAGCCGTCCAGTCGCTCGTGGTGGTGCAGCGCCATCTCCGCCACCGGCCACGGCAGGGTCGTGTCCCTCAGTATCTCATAGCCTTGTCTGGCGTGCACCTGGATAAGGCTCCATTCCTCCTGAGTCAGCCTTCCCGGCCTGGTGAGGATGGACTCCGGGACGCCGATTTTGCCGATGTCGTGGAGCAGCGCGCTGATGTACAGCCCCTGTAGCTCCTCTGCGCTCAGGCCCAGCTTCTCTCCCACCAGCCGCGCCAGCTCGGCCACCTTCCGCTGGTGGCCGGCCGTGTAGGGGTCACGGGTCTCCATAGCCCGCGACACCGTTTCTGTCAGGTCGATGAAGGCGTCCTCCAGCCTCTGCTGCGCTTCCTTGCGCTCGGTTACGTCCAGCCAGTTGGCCACGTAGTAGTTGAACTGGCCCTTCTGCCTGGCCGGCGTGGCGCTTACCTCCGCCCAGAACCGCTCTCCGTTCTTCTTCTTATATAGCTCCTCGACCCCCCGTAGTCCCTGCCGCAGCGCCTGTTCGAAGTCCTCGCGGGACTTCTCCAGCGTCTCCTCCGTCCACCAGGGGTAGGGGGCTTTCTTCCCCAGAAGCTCGGAGGGAGAGAAGCCGGTTAGCTGCGTCAGCGCCGGGTTGACATATCTCAGCGAGCTGTCCGGGTTGGCTACCAGCAGGGGGGTGGGGGCGTTCTTCATCAGGCTCGAGCTGAACTCCTCGCTGGCCCTTAGCGCCTCCTCCGCCTTCTTCCGCTCCGTGATGTCCCGGATGATGCCCTGGTACCCCAGGATGCTCCCGTCTTCGGCCCGCCGCAGGGTTGCTGTGAGCAGGCAGTCCATCGGCGTCCCGTCTTTCTTGCGGAAGAGCACTTCATAGTCAAGCACCGAGCCTTTCTGCTCAATCTCCTGGCGGAATCTCTCCCGGTCGGCGGGTTCCACGTATATGTCCCTGGCGTCCGTCTCCAGCATCTCCTCCCTGGTGTAGCCGAACAGGTCCAGCATGGCCTGGTTGCCGTCGATGAACCTGCCCTCCTTGGGGGACATGTAGATGGCATCCCTCGACTGTTCGAAGAGGCTGCGGTACCTCTCCTCGCTCTTCCGCAGCTTGTCCTCCGCCTCCTGCTTCTCAATGGCCGTGCGGATGGTCAGCAGGAGCTGGTCCAAGTCGTAGGGCTTCCGCAGATAGCTGTAGGCTCCCAGGTTCATCGCCTCGATAGCCGATTCCTGGGAGGCGTATCCGGTTATTATGATGCAAGCCGTGTCCAGGAGGGAGCGCCTCCTCATCTCCTTCATTAACTCGAGGCCGGACATGTCCTCCAGCTTGAGGTCTATCAGGGCCACAGCAGGTGATTCCGCCTCGACCCGCTCCAGGGCGTCCTTTGCCGTGGCGGCGGTCAGGGGCGCGTGCCCCCTTAGCTTGAGCACGTCGGATAGAGTCTCCCTTACCCCGGGGTCGTCATCTACAACGAGGATTTTGCTCTTGGCAGTCATCTCTACCTTACCCCCTGTTTCCCTCAGGCCGGCCCGGAAGCCGTCTCATCTCTCCGCATTCCTGAGCCCCTCCACCGCCTCCGCCACCCTGTCGAATTCCGAGGCCTTGTCGAAGAAGAAGTCCGCCCCCGCGTCCTCAGCCTTCTTGCGGTACTGCGGATAGGGGTAGTTGGTTAGCATTATCACTTTGGGAGCTGGCGTGACCCTCTTGATGTTTTCCAGCACGTTGATGCCGCTTCCCGCGGGCATCCGGATGTCCAGTATCACCACGTCGGGCTTGAGGTTCAAAGCCAGCTTCGTCGCTTCCAGGGAATCGCGGGCTTCGCCTACAAGCTCAATCCCTTTCATCTCGGAGAGCATAGCCCCCAGTCGTCGCCGTATTAGGTCAGAGTCGTCCACGATAAGGACTCGCATTCAACTATCCTCTCTTGTCCGAGGCTGCTCGGGCCAAACGGCTTCGTGGCTGCTCCAATAGCATAGTCTGGCGCAGAGGGCGCACGCTATCGGGAAACGCCTGATTTCCTCGTAGGACTTTGCCTCGAGTTCCTGTAGGGGTTTGTCCTACACCAGGTATGGGGGCTTGTCAGCCTTGAGTCTCACTTCGGCTGGAAACGGGCGCTCAAACACAGGCTGCGGCTGACCGTGCCGTCTCTGCCTGCGATCAGACCTGGGGGTCCACCCGGTTCCGGCCGGTTTTCTTCGCGCTATAGAGGGCGTCGTCCGCCCGGGAAATTAGGGACTCTGTCTCTTCTCCCGCCTGGTAGCTGGAGAGCCCCAGGCTTATCGTTATGCCGAACACCTCTCCTTTGCCGCCCTCCATCCTGGCTGCCTCCACCACCTTCCGTATCCGTTCGGCCACGTTCAGTCCGGAAGGCAGATCGGTCCTTGGCAGAATAATGAGGAACTCCTCGCCGCCGTAGCGGCCCGCCCTGTCGGTGGCCCGGATGCACTGTTGCACCAGCCTGCCGACGCTCTCCAGGACGTCATCCCCGGCAAGGTGGCCGTAGCGGTCATTGACCTCCTTGAAGTGGTCGAGGTCCGCCATTATCAGGCTGAACTCTTCCTGGTACCGCCCGGCATGCCTGGTTTGCTCCTCCAGCCTGCCCAGGATTGCGCGCCTGTTGTACAGACCGGTAAGCGAATCGAAATTCGCCAGTCTCTCCAGCTTCTCCTGGTCGGACCTGGCCTGCTGCACCTGCCTCCATCTGTTCAGGGCCTCGTCGATGGTGCTGGCCAGGTTCTCTGCGGACAGCCTGCCCTTTGGCAGGTAGCCCGCCGCCCCGCCCTGGATGGACTGCACTGCGATTCTTTCATCTCCGGACCCCGTCAGCATGACCACGGGGGCCGTCTGCTTTTCCGATATTTCCGCCAGCCACTCCATGCCCGACTTCCCCGGCATCCGGACGTCCATGAAGACCAGGTCCACCCTGCCCTTATCCAGGGCGTCCTGGATTTCAGCTCTTTCCCCTGCCTCCAGCACTGCTATTTCCCTGCCGCTTACCTGTCGCAGGTAGGTTCGCACCAGCTTGCGGTCTGCCGGGTCGTCGTCGCAAATAAGGACCTTGAGCAGAGGCTGCCCTGTCTTCACTACTGTTGACCCTCCCTGGGTAATCGCTTGCAGATCACAAACCAGTATTCCTTGATTTTTCTCATCACCTCTTTGAATTCGTCCAGAGTCACCGGCTTGCTCACATATCCACTGGCCTGTAGTTTGTAGCTTTCTATGATATCCCTCTCTGAGTCCGAGGTGGTCAGAATGACCACGGGGATCTGTTTCAGGCCTTCGTCATCCTTGATCCGTCTCAGGAACTCCTTCCCTCCCATACCCGGCATATTGAGGTCCAGCAAGATCAGGTCGGGTTGGGCAGCTCTCCCGCTGTAATCCCCGCGGCCCCGCAGGAAATCTATGCCCTCCTCGCCGCTGCTCACAATGTGAAGATCGTTGGCCAGCCTCTGTTCTTTCAGGGACGCCCTGATCAGCTTCTGGTCTGCCGGGTCATCTTCCACCAGCAGTATGCTGATGGGCTCCAATTCACGCACTGTCAGCTTCCTCCTTTCTGTACCTGCTTCCTCGGAGGCTCGCCCCTCGGGAGCGTGAACCAGAACGTTGACCCTTCGCTGGGAACCGACTCTACCCCGATGTCGCCTCCGTGGCGGGTTACGATCTTCTTGCAGGCGGCCAGCCCGATTCCGGTTCCGGCATAGTCCCCTCTGGAATGCAGACGCAGGAACATGGTGAACACCTCCTTATGGTGCTTCTCCTCGATTCCTATTCCGTTGTCCTGCACTTCCACGCGGACCATATTGCCGTCTGCCTGTCTGGCGCGGACGGTGATTTCCGGGGCCGGGCCCTGCCGGTGGAATTTTAGCCCGTTCCCCACCAGGTTCTGCAATAGCTGGTGCACCTGGGACGGATCGCCCTCAACTGGCGGCAGTGGCTCGGGGACAAGTATGCTGCCCCCGCTTTCGTCGAGCAGAGCTGCCAACTCCAGACCCTTCAGGTCCTCTATCACCTGGTTCAAGTCTACTTTCTGCGATGGCCTGGCCTGGGTGGTAAGCCTGGAATAGCCGAGCAGGGCGTCGATCATCGTCTGCATACGCCTGGCTCCGTCTATCATGAACTCGAAGTTCTCCTTCTGGTCCTCATCGAGCTTGCCCTCGAGGGAGTCCTGGAGAAGCGCCCCGAAGGAGGATATCTTCCGCATCGGCTCCCGCAGGTCGTGGGAGGCCACATAGGCGAAGTCCTGGAGTTCCTGGTTGGACAGCTCCAGCTTGCGGTTGATCTCCTCGAGGTCTTTGACCAGGGCCTCTCGCTCCTCCTCCGCCCGCTTGCGCTCGCTGATGTCCCGGATGATGCCCTGGTACCCCACGATGCTCCCGTCTCCGGCCCGTCGCGCGGCAGCCGTGAACAGGCAGTCCATCAGCGTCCCGTCTTTCTTGCGGAAACGCGCTTCATAATCAGCGACAGACCCCTTCTCTGCTATCTCCTTCTTGAAGCCCTCCCTCTGGGCAGGATCTGCGTATGTCTTCGCCACTTCCATCCCCAGCATTTCCTCTCTGGAGTAGCCGAAGAGGTCCAGCATGGACTGGTTGACATCCACGAACCTGCCCTCCTGGGTGTTGATGTAGATGGCGTCCCTGGACTGCTCGAAAAGGGTGCGGTATCTATCCTCGCTCTCCCGCAGCCTTTCCTCCGCCTGCTTGCGCTCGGCGATTTCTTTGTTGAGATTGTCGATTGAAGTGGTACTCCTTCCCAGGTCCTCGGTCATCTGGTCAAAGGCTCTCGAAAGCTGGCCGATTTCATCCTTTGCCTTTGTACCCACTCTGTAGTCCAGATTGCCCTGTCCTATTATCTCTGTGCCTTTGTGAAGAGCGCGAATAGGTTTCACTATCGACCTTGCCACGAACGAGGCAGCAGTAGCAGCCAGAACTGTAATCAAAGCGGCTGTTATGAAAAGGAGCCGCACACCGGAAGTCTGCGCTCCGTGGACTGCTGCTTCCGACGCCGCCAGTTCTTCCATATGGGCCGCTTTGTGTTCTTCAACTTGGTCAAGCAGGGCATCAAGAAACGGATGCATTGCTTCTTCTTCCTTCACTAGTAGCTGATCATGGCTCATTCCCTGCCCTTTCAGCTTGACGAGCTCCATAACCGCTGAAGAAAAGGCATCTGTTTTCAGCAATAGTTCCTCGGCTTCCTTCTGTTCCTCCTGCCCTATATGTGTTTCATGCTCCAGATGCTCCAGCCCCAGGTTCTTGAGCTGTCCTGTGGCTGACAGTATCGTCTGTTTGACTTCCTCTTCGCCGGAATACATATAGTCCATAGTCGAATGAGCTATTCCGTTGGCTAGTATTCCCATCTCGCTCATTGCAATTGCGCCGGGAATGATGTCCTCTTCCAATAGTGCAAACTCCTCGTGTATGTCTGTGTAAGTACTCCGGGCAGCGAAGACAGTTGCCCATATGCACAACATAACAATAGAGAACCCAATAGCGAACCTTGCTCCTAGCTTCATGTTATCCCCTTGGGGCCCTGGGTCAGCAGTTACTCCTGGACGTTGACCATGCCGTTCCTATTATGCGGCAGAAACGGCGCGGATGCGTATCGGAGTTTGTCTGATTTTCAGGTAGGAGTTTGCCTCGACACCGTGTAGGTGTTTGTCCTACATCAGGTCAGTCCACCAGGCCGTGCTTGATGGCGTAGTGGGTAAGCTCCGCGCTGCTCTTCATCTGCATCTTCCGCAGCACGCGCGTCCGGTAGGTGCTGATGGTCTTTGGGCTGAGCATGAGCTCTTCGGCGATCTCGTTTGCTGTCCTGCCCACAGCCACCATACACATCACCCGGAACTCCCGGTCGGAAAGTAGCTCATGGGGGGGGGTGTCCCTGTCGCTGCCGAGTTCCAAGTCGACGGCCAGTCTCTCTCCCAGGGAGGGACTGACGTACTTCCTGCCCCGGGAGATTCTTCGTATTGCCGTTATCAGCTCGTCCGGGGCGCTGTCCTTGGTCATGTATCCTGATGCGCCGGCCCTGATGACGCGCACGGCGTATTGCTCTTCCGGGAACACGCTCAGCATCAGGACATGGAGCTTCGGCTTCATGACCTTGAGCTCTCTGAGGATATCCAGCCCGTTTCTGCCGGGCATGGAGATGTCCAGCACCAGCACGTCGAAGTCATCCTTTGTTGCCTTCTCCAGTACTTCCTGTCCGGTGCTTGCCTCGCCGCTCACCGCCATGTCCGTGGCGCTCCCCAGGATCCGTTTCAGTCCTTCGCGGACGATGGCGTGGTCGTCAGCAACCAGTATCTTTATCATCAGCCCTCTATCTCATTCTACGACAGCAGCCCTGCTGCCTTCAAGGGCTTTTACCCCGTCCTCCCTCATTTGTTCGTTGCGTCGGTCCGTCCGTTCTTCTGTCCTGGCGAGACGCTCCTTCTCCTTGTCATTGCGAGGCGCGCCTCTCTCTCTTCTGTCATTGCGAGGGGCGGAGCCCCGCGGCAATCCCCCTGTCCTCCTGACCGTCGACTGCCGACTCTCGACTCACGACCCCCGACTCTCGACTCACGACCCCCGACTCTCGACTCTCGACTCTCGACTGCCGACCAATCACGCCTATTCCGGGCCGGCGTCGCCCTCCCTCCGCAGCGGGATGCTCACGGTCACCCGCGTGCCCCTGCCCGGCCCGCCGCTGATCTGCAACTCGCCTCCCAGGAAGGCGGCGCGCTCCCTCATTCCCATCAGGCCGAAAGCCTTGCGACCGGAAATCTGCCTGGGGGTGATTCCCTTGCCGTCGTCTGTGATCTCCAGCACCAGCCTGCCGTCCCTCTCGCCCAGGTTCACCTGGACCCTGGTCGCCGCGGCGTGGCGGGCCACGTTGGTCAGCGCCTCCTGGAAGATGCGGAAGACTGCCGTGGAGCGGTCTTGCTCCAGGACTATGACCTCGCGTTCCACGCTCACTTCACACTTGACTCCCGTCCGCTGTTCGAATTCTCCCGCATACCACTGGATGGCCGCGGTGAGACCGAGGTCGTCGAGTATCCCCGGCCGCAGCTCTGACGAGATCCTTCTCACCGTCTTGATGGCGCTGTCGGCCACTCTCAGCAATCCCCTTGTCTTTTCCAGCAGCAGTGCTTGGTCCTTGGGCAGCTCCCTTCTCAGCCAAGACAGGTCTATCTTGATCGCCGTCAGTGCCTGTCCGATCTCGTCGTGCAGCTCCCGGGCGATGCCGGTCCTCTCTTCCTCCCTGACCGACTCTATGTGCGCGGCCAGCTCGCGCAGTTCCTGGCGCGAAGCCTCCAGCTCCTCCTCCGCCCTCTTGCGCTCGGTGACGTCCCTGTAGATGGATAGGAGACCGACTTGCCTGCCTTCGACTATGACCGGCGCCCCCAGGAGGGAGACGGGAATTTCCCTGCCGTCCGCCGCCCTTCTCACCGACTCCGCGGCCACCACCTCCCCGCGGCTCACCCTCAGGCTGATATCCTTTCCCTCTCTTTCCTTGCCCTGGGGCAGGATAAATGTATGCATGTCCTTGCCCTTGATATCCTCGAGGGCATATCCGAACAGCTTCTCAAAGGCGGGGTTGACGTCCAGCACGTGCCTCTGCAAGTCGAGGGTTGCCACCGCCTCGGGGGAGCCGTGAAACAGGGATTGGAAGTAATCCCTCTGGTATCTGGCCTCTTGCTCCGCCTTCCTGCGCTCGGTAACGTCGACCCAGTTCGCCAGGTAGTACCTGAACTCTCCGTCCCGCAGCACCGGGGTACCGTTTACCTCGGCCCAGAACCTCTCCCCGTTCTTCTTCTGGAACGGCTCCTCCAGCCGTCTTCCCCCCTGGCTCATGATTTCCCGAATGCCCTCTGCGCCCTTGTGTGGCGTCTCCTCCGTCCACCACGGATATGGGGCCGTGGCCCCGATGACCTCGGCGGCCGAGAAGCCGGTCAGCTCCTCGAAGGCGCGGTTGGCGTACCTAACCGAGCTGTCGGGGTTGATAACCAGTATGGCGTTCGGGGAGTTGCTCATCAGGCTGGAGCTGAACTCCTCGCTCTCCCTGGCCAGTTCCTCCGCTTTCCTGCGCTCCCCCTCCAGTTCTATGTTGTGCAGCGCGGACGCGATGTCCGCCGCCACTTCGCCCAGCAGCGTCTGCTCCTCGGGGTTCCTGGCAAACTCGACGGGAACGGACACCGCCGTCAGGCCGTACACCCTCCCGCCGTGATCCAGCCGTGCCGTCATCGCCCCCCGGCCGCCGTATTTCTGCGACAGGGGGCAGTCGCGGCAGGCGGAGATGGGGTCTTGGATCGCCACCACGCCGGGCCGGCCCAGCGCCGTCCGAATGCCGCGCGGCAGCTCGCCCTGCTTCAGCAGCTCCACCAGGGGCAGGAAGTCCCTGCCCAGACCGGATTCGGCCCAGTCCAGCAGCCGGCCGTCGTCATCGAAGAGGGCGATCCAGGCGTTGTGGTAGCCCCGAGTCTCTGTGAGGGTGCTGCAAGCGCCTTTGAGCAGCCTGCCGGGGTCCCTTTCTCTGGTGATGAGCTGGTTGACGCTGCGGATGGCGCGCAGCACCAGGTTCAGGTGCCTCATCCCCTCCTCCATCCGCCTCCGCTCGGCCTCTACCCGGCTCAGCGTCTCCAGTTCGGAGCGCAGGTGCCCCAGCTCCTCGATAAGCTGCTCCCTGCTCTTCCCCTCCGTCCTGGCATCCTCGCCCATCGGCTTTCCTCTATTGTCGGGTGCTGTCGGCCCGTGCTGGGTAGCATCACCCATCTCCAATATACAACCGCCACTCCGCAAATGCAATGGGGCATTGCCGCTATCCCCCTCTCGGGATGCCCCTTTGTGATTGCCAGGGCTCTGGCTTTGCCTACAGTTCGTCCAGTAGTCTGTGGTATTGGTCCACACTGAGGCCCAGATCGCGCAGAATCTTGCGCAACAGGGGGCGGACGATCACCCGCGAACCGTGGTCAGGAATGACCACTATGCAGCCCCTGCAACGGCAATTCGGAGCCGGCTCCCTTGGCCGCCCTTGACCGGATGTGCTAACGTAGATTGCTCCGAGGGCCCGGATATGACGGAAATCGAGATACTGTGCTGGAACGTCAACGGGATCAGGGCTGTGGAGAGGAAGGGCTTCCTCCCCTGGCTCAGTCAGATGTCCCCGGATATGCTCTGCCTCCAGGAAGTCAAAGCTCAGGCCGACCAGCTACCCCCCGATATTCAACAGCCGTCCGGCTACCACGCTTACTGGAACTTTCCGCTGAGAAAAGGCTACAGCGGGGTCGCCACCTTCAGCAAGATGGAGCCGGCCGTGGTGGAGAGCGGCTTCGGCATCGAGAAGTTCGACGTGGAGGGCAGGGTCATAACTGCCAGGTATCCCCGGTTCACCCTCCTCAATGTCTATTTCCCTAATGGCAAGGCGAGCCAGGAGCGGCTGGACTACAAGATGGACTTCTATGACGCCTTCCTCGACTTCGTGGAGCTCTTGAGGGCTGGCGGCCAGAGGCTCATCGTCTGCGGCGACTTCAACACCGCCCACAATGAGATAGACCTGGCTCGCCCCAGGGAGAATGAGACCGTGTCGGGGTTCCTGCCCGTGGAGCGGGAGTGGATGGATAGGTTCGTCGCCCGCGGCTTTGTGGACGCCTTCCGTCACTTCAACCGGGAGCCGCACCACTACACCTGGTGGAGCATGAGGACGAGGGCCAGGGAGCGGAACATAGGGTGGAGGCTGGACTACTTCTTCGTTACCGGCGACCTGCTGGACTCGGTCACCGAGGCCAGCATTCTGCCCGACGTGATGGGCTCCGACCACTGCCCCGTGGGCCTCAGGCTGCGGCTCTGACCCTTGTCTGTCATCGCGCCCCCTTCTTGTCCTTTCGCCCTTTCTTGTCATTGCGAGGCGCGCTCCCTAGCTCGTTTGTCATTGCGAGGGGCGAAGCCCCGTGGCAATCCCCACTCCTGACTCTCGACTATCGACTCTCGACTATTGACTCTCGACGCGTCCCCCACACGACCTCTGTGTTATAATATAACACCCCGTGCCATCTTGAGGGTCCAACCCCGGTAGATCCCGGTCAGGCTAGACGATGAAAACCCTGCTGCAGTGCGATTTCGACGGCACCATCACCGAGGAGGATGCCAGTTTCTTCCTCCTGGATACCTTCGCCGATGGCGACTGGCGGCGCTTGCTCCGGGACTACCAGGAAGACAGAATATCAGTGGGTGAGTTCAACACCAGGGCCTTCGCTATGGTCCAGGCTGACCGGGAGACAATGCTGAGGAATGTAAGAAACAATGTCAGGATACGCCCGGGATTCGAGGAACTGGTGGCCTATTGCGCCGGCAGGGATTTCAGATTTGTCATCGTGAGCAACGGACTTCACTTCTACATAGAGGAGGTCCTGGCGGGAGTGGGCTTGGGGCACATTGAGGTGCACGCCGCGCAGGCCCAGTTCCCCCCGGAAGGCGTTACAGTCCAGTACACCGGACCCGACGGGGCCCACCTGGATACCGGTCTCAAAGAGGAGTACATCCGGTTGTTCCTGAAACAGGGCTACCGGGTGCTATACGCGGGGAACGGGAGGTCCGATGTATACGCGGCAAGGCATGCCTATAGGGTTTTTGCCACCGGCGAGCTGCTGGAGCACTACCAGCGCCACAATCTCAGGTGTCAGCCGTTCGACGACCTCACCGATGTCACCCGGGGACTGGAGCTTCTGTAGCCACGCCGGATAGACATCAGCTTCATCATCTGCCCTGTTCCTTCACCAGGAGCCCCACGGAATACCCCAGAGCCACTGCTCCCAGCACCGTGAGCGCCGTCAGTACAACGACGTACTGCCACCCGAAGTAGGCGATCATAACGGGCAGGAGGAACGGCTTGACCGCACGGCTGTACAGGAACACCGCTATCGGAGAAGCTGCCGCCCCCTTTTCCCTCAGCTCCTTGAGCAGTGGGTACCATACGTAGATGGGCCCCGCCGAGATAATTCCCGCTCCCGCTGAGAGCATGATGCCTTTGATGCCGGCCCTCCTGCCGATGAACTTCGTGATCTGCGCCGGCTTCACAAATAGGTTCAACATCAGCATGACACCGAAGACTATGCCCAGCGGCAGGGCTATGTTGCGCAGGACTTTGCCGCTGCTCTCCAGCGCCAGCAGTGCCTTGTCGGGTATGGCGACGAAAAGGACGCCGTAGATTATCAGCACTATGACGGGGAAGAGGAACACACGGCCCGGCTGCCTTGGGCCCTTGCCCTTCTGCACAGGCCCGGCGTTCACGGGAGTCCCCCTCCGCCGAGGTTCAGGATTATCACCGTGAGGAGGGCGATGGGTATTGACAGGGCGAAGCAGAGCCCGTTTCTCACCAGGCCGAATCTCCTGCCCAGCGCTGCCATCTCCGCCGGTAGCTGCACCAGGCCCACCGTCACCCAGGTGATGATCAGGGCGGTCACTGCAAACAGGCTGACGCCGTCCTTCAGCAGCTCGCCCCCGATTATGTAGCTGTTGATGGGATTCCCCGCCAGGATGCTGCCGAAGCCGGCTCCCCGCAGCGTGTCCAGTGTCGGGTTGCCTGAGAAAATGGATGCCAGGGCTTCTCTGGAGACGAAGGTGTTGAACAGTCCTATCAGCAGCACCACTCCCGCCATCAGGGGAAGCATGTTGGCGAACTGCCTGGCGGACCTCCTGAGAGCCTGAGAATAGCTGCCTCTGCCGGGCCCGGCCGCTCCCGCCTGCCCCTTGCCCCTGCCTCCCTGGCGCTTCACCGCGTCAGCCACGGCCTCTTGTCCTTCCCCCAGATGCGCGTGACTCTCTCTCTGATCCACTCTATGGGGACATCCGCCTGTGGCTCATACAGCTCCACGTATTCGATGTATGGGTTACCTGCCAGGTCTGCCCTGGGCAGCAGGGCATCATGCACCCCATCGAACTCCACGGACGGGAGACCGTTCTTCTGGCATAGCTCCTTGTCGAAGGTCGCCGCCGCGCTGACCCATTTCCCGTTGAGATGGAACTGGTTGTAGCCGTGGCCCGGGAAGATATTTGTCCCCGTTTTTTCTAGCAGGCTCGGGGGCACTCTGGAGTTCTTGATCTTGGCGAGGGCCAGCCTGGTGGGAATCCCGGCCGCCCTGCCCAGTGCCGTGAGCAGCACCGCCTTCTGCACGCAGTAACCCTTTCCCCTCGCCAGAACGGTGCTTGCCTTGAAGTCCTCGAGATATGCCGAAATCATGTAGAGGTTGTACCGTATTGAGTCGCGAACGAAGTAGAACAGCTTGACCGCCTTCTCCTCGTCGGTGACGCACCCCGAGGTCAGGTCCTTGGCCAGTCCCTGGATCGCCTCGCTATCGCAGTCGATGGCCTCTGTGGCTTTAAGATAGGTATCCGTCTCGCTCATTTCCTTTGCTGCTCACCTGTCTGTCTGTCATTGCGAGGCGCGCCAGCCCCGCGGCAATCCCCACCCCCGACTCTGGACTATCGACTCCCGACTCTCGACTCTCGACTCCCGACTGCTCACCCATCACGCACATCGCGGGCGCAGCGAAGCAATCTCCAATCCCTGGGAGAGGGGAGGTGGTCCAAACAGCCTCGCGTGAAGGCCCCGGGAGCCTCCGGGGAAGGGTCACAGTTCCAGGTCCGCGGCGATCTCTTTGGTCGCCTTTAAGCCCAGGGCAACGAACTCCTCGAGTTCCAGCCCTATCTCCTGGCACTGCCCTATTCGCTCGCGCTTGACTCCTGCGGCAAATCCCTCTTCGTTGAAGCGCTTCAGTACTGACTTGGCAGTCAGCCCTTTCAACTCGCCGGCGTGGGCCAGGGCGGTAGCGGTGATGAGTCCGCTCAACGGGTCAGCGCAGAACAGGGCCTTGTCCAGCTTCGTCTCCCGGGGGATGTCGTGAGCCTCGTTGTGGCACAGAATGGCGTGGCACATAGCCTCACTCCCCCCGAGTTCCTCTGCTAAGTCGGCTCCGAGCTTGCTGTGGCTTTCGGGGTCGTCTTCAACCAGCTCCACGTCTATGTCGTGAAGAAGTCCGGTGAACCCCCACTCGTCTTCGTCCTCCCCCAGCCTCCTGGCCAGAGCACGCATGATCGCCTCGGCGGCCAGCATGTGTTGCCGCATATCCTTTTCTTGAACATTGGCGTCAATGGAAGCCAATATCTCTTCTCTGTCCATTTCTGCTTATGCTCCGGGGATGACTCCCCGCCGGCTCTTGCCGCCTCTGCCCTGTCTTCGCCTCAGGAACTAGACCTCCAGGGAGAAGCTGGCTGATGACTCCCTTTTCTCTAATATATCACACAGATATTGTCCAGTTAAAGATTCTTTGTCCCGTGCTACCTCCTCGGGAGTGCCGCTGGCTATGACGTATCCGCCCTCGTCACCGGCCCCAGGGCCGAGGTCGATGACCCAATCGGCATTCTTGACCACGTCGAGGTGGTGCTCGATGATAACCACCGTGTTCCCATAGCTGACCAGGCGCTGGAGCACTCCCAGCAGGGCCTCGACGTCTGAGAAAGAAAGGCCGGTGGTTGGCTCGTCGAGAATGTAAAGGGTCTTGCCGGTGGAGCGGCGGGACAATTCGGTGGCTAGCTTCACCCGCTGTGCCTCGCCCCCGGAGAGGGTGGGCGCAGACTGGCCCAGGCAGACATATCCCAGGCCAACATCCCTCAGCGTTTCCAGCTTTCTTCTTATGCCGGGAAAGTGCTGGAAAAACTCCAGGGCCTCATCCACGGTCATGGCCAGCACTTCGGCGATGTTCTTCCCTTTGAAGCGGATCTCCAGGGCTTCGCGGTTGTACCTTCTCCCTTTGCACACTTCACACGGCACGGTGACATCCGGTAGGAATTGCATCTCGATTTGGACGTAGCCCGCCCCCTGGCACGCTTCGCACCTGCCCCCCTTTACGTTGAAGGAGAACCTCCCCGGAGGATAGCCCCGCGCCCTGGCCTCGGGAGCCTGGGAGAAAAGCTCCCGGATGGGGGTGAATGTCCCGGTGTATGTAGCCGCATTGCTTCGCGGCGTGCGGCCTATGGGCGATTGGTCGATGTTGACCACCTTGTCTATGTGCTCGGTGCCAGCGATGCCGTCACATTCGCCTGGTCTGTCCTTGGATCGGTAGAAGAGCCTGGCCAGCCTCTTGTACAGCACCTCGTCAATGAGAGAGCTCTTGCCGCTGCCGGAAACCCCGGTGATGCACACGAACTTGCCCAGCGGGATGGCGACATCGATATCCTTCAGGTTGTTCTCTCTGGCGCCCTTGATGAGTAGTTGCTTTCCCGAGCCGGCGCGGCGCTCCGCCGGGCTCGGGATCTGCCTTGCTCCGCTCAGGTACTGTCCCGTTACTGATTGGGGGCAGTCCATGATGTCCTGCACTATCCCCGTGGCCACGATCTCTCCTCCCGCTCTGCCGGCTCCCGGCCCCATGTCGATGATATGGTCGGCAGCCCTCATCGTGGCCTCGTCATGCTCCACCACGATTATGGTGTTGTCCAGGTCTCTGAGGCGCTTCAGGGTGGCTATCAGGCGGGACCCGTCGGCAGGGTGCAGTCCCACTGTAGGCTCATCGCAGATGTAGAGCACGCCGGTGAGCCCGCTGCCGATTTGAGTGGCCAGGTGAATTCTCTGCGCCTCGCCCCCGCTCAACGTCGCTGACCGCCGGTCCAGGGTCAGGTAGCTCAGGCCTATATCCCTGAGAAAGCCCAGCCTGGCGTGGATTTCCTTTATGATCTGACTGGCTATGCTGAGTTCCCGGGAGCTGATCTGGCCGCTGAGAGCCTCTATCCAGACCAGTGCCTCTGTGACGGAGAAAGCGGTGACGTCCATGATGCTCTTGCCGACAACGCTGACCGCCAGCGATTCCGGTTTGAGCCTCTTTCCCTGGCACTGGGGGCAGGGATGAGATGACATGTAGCGCTCGATGTCGGCTCTGATTCTGTCGGAGTCCGTCTCCCGGAAGCGGCGCTCCAGGCTCGGTATTACTCCCTCGAAGGCTGTGTGGTACTGGCGCACTGTCCCGTAGCGGTCTTCGTAGCTGGCGGGGACTATGTCGCCGCTGCCTCCGTAGAGAATCACCTGGAGTTGCCTCTCGCTGAGACCTTTCACCGCTGTTCTCAGAGAGAAGCCGTGTCGGCGGGCCAGCGTTTCCACCATGATGCTGTACCACGGGCTCATCGTTCCGTTCCGTGCCCACGGCTGGATGGCCCCTTCGGCCAGGCTGAGCTCCCTGTCGGGGATGACCAGGTTGGGGTCGATCTCCAGCTTGACGCCCAGTCCGGTGCAGGCGGGACAGGCCCCGTGGGGGCTGTTGAAGCTGAACGTTCTGGGAGCCATCTCCCCCAGGCTGATGCCGCAGTAGACGCAGGCGAAATGCTCTGAGAACAGCAGTTCCTCGCCGTCCAGGACTCTGACCAGCACCACGCCCGAGCCCAGCTTCAACGCCGTCTCGATTGAGTCCGCGAGGCGGGTGGCGTTTTCGCCTCTCTCTATTTGCAGCCGGTCAACCACTGCCTCTATGCTGTGTTTCTTGTTCTTGTCGAGGTGGAACTCCTCTGAGAGGTCCTGCACTTGCCCGTCGACGCGGACTCTGACGAAGCCCGCCCTTTGCAGTTCCTGGAATATCTGCTGGTGTTCCCCTTTGCGGTCCCTCACCAGTGGCGCTAGAATCATGATCCGGCTTCCTTCAGGTATCCCCTGGACGGCGTCCACGATCTGCTGCACTGTCTGGCGTTGAATCTCACGTCCGCACTTGGGGCAGTGAGGATGCCCGACGCGGGCAAACAGGAGCCGCAGGTAATCGTATATCTCGGTTACCGTGCCTACGATGGACCTGGGGTTATGCGGCGGGCCTTTCTGGTCTATGGAGATGGCTGGGCTGAGACCCTCAACGTAGTCAACGTCGGGCTTCTGCATCTGCCCCAGGAACTGGCGGGCATAGGCGGAAAGAGACTCCACGTAGCGGCGCTGCCCTTCGGCGTAGATGGTGTCGAAGGCCAGGGAGCTCTTGCCCGAGCCTGAGACGCCGGTGATGACCACCAGCTTGTTTCGGGGCAGAACGACGTCTATATCTTTGAGATTGTGTTCCCTGGCGCCTTTGACTAGTATGGCGTCTGGCATGACGCCTTTGATTGTAGCACCGGCACCTACGCCGCACAAAAGGACGCTCTTGTCAATTGCGAGGCGCGTCCTCTCTCTTCGTCTTTGTCGTCGCCCCCTGCCTAAATCAGCCCGCCAAATCCGATGAGCACCGGCGCTAGCAGCAGAGAGATCACCGACATCAGCTTCAGCATTATGTTCAAGGACGGTCCGGCGGTGTCCTTCATCGGGTCGCCAGTCGTGTCTCCCACCACTGCAGCCTTGTGAGCCTCCGAGCCTTTCCCCCCAAGGAAACCCGACTCGATGTACTTCTTGGCGTTGTCCCACGAGCCGCCGGCGTTGTTCAGCATGATGGCGAGGACGAAGCCTGTGGCCAGGGCGCCGAGAAGGAACCCTGCCAGGGCATACTTGCCCAGGACCACTCCCACCAGCACCGGCGCGACTATGGTCATTATCGAGGGGGCCAGCATTTGCTTCAGTGCCGCTGACGTGGCGATATCCACACATTTGCCGTACTCCGGCTTTGCTGTTCCCTCCATCAGGCCCTTTATCTCGCGCCACTGTCGGCGGACCTCCTCTACGATGAGCTCGGTGGTCACCCCTACCGATTTCATCGCCATGGCGCAGAACAGAGGGGGCATCAGGGCGCCCAGCAGCACACCCACGATGACCGGTGCGCTCAGCAGGCTCAGGCCCGGCGCCGCTGTTAGCTGGCCGGAGGAAGAGATGGTTACGATCTGTGTGGCTATGGCGAAGGAGAGGGTCAGTCCCAGTGAGTTCAGTGCGGCAGCGCCGATGGCAAATCCCTTGCCTGTGGCCGCGGTAGTATTGCCCAGGGAATCTAGGGCATCGGTCCTCTCACGCACCTCAGGCGACAAGCCTGCCTGGGTGGTGATGCCTCCAGCGTTGTCGGCCACGGGTCCATAGGCGTCGGTAGCCAGGGTCACTCCCAGGGTGGACAGCATGCCCACGGCGGCCAGGGCCACCCCATAGAAGCCCGCGAAATTGAAGGCGATGACGATAGCTATGACTATGAAGATGACGGGCGGCCAGGTGCTCATCATCCCGTTGGCAAAGCCGCGGATTATGGTAGCGCCTGCCCCGGCGGTTGACGCTTCGGAAATCTCCCTGGTCGGCCTGAAGGCGTAGGAGGTGAAATAGTTCGTGCTCTCTCCCATGAGCGCGCCTGCCACCAGGCCGGCCAGCATTGCCCAGAAGGGACCCAGGCTATCGGCCAGGAAGTAGATGACCAGGAAGCCGAATACCGCCGTCAGTATGGTGGCCCCGAGCGTGCCACGACGCAGCGCCGCCAGGAGTGCCCCCATCTCCACCTTCTCCCCTACCCGCACCAGGAAGCAGCCGATCACCGAGGCCACGATGCCTCCCGCCATGACCAGCATTGGCAGATACCAGGCAGTCTCGGCATTGGAGACCAGCCCCACTGCGATAGCCACTGTGTACAGTGTCATGGTGGCAATAACCGTCTCCACATAGGACTCGAAGAGGTCGGCGCCCATGCCGCACACATCCCCTACGTTGTCGCCCACGTTGTCGGCTATCACCGCGGCGTTCCTGGGGTCATCCTCCGGTATGCC
>DAOUEN010000103.1:0-3267 GCA_034430415.1 Dehalococcoidia bacterium | reverse complement strand
ACAGAAAGGTGCCATGGGCTCTCAAGTGCTTGATGAGACGAGTCCTTTTCACAGCAATATCTCCGGCTCCAGATTTGTTGTGGGCGCAGCCGAACGGTGAGTAGCCAACGCAAAGGCCAGGCACACGTACATGCCGCTGGAGCTTGCCCTGAGCCAGGCCGAAGGGTATTGCTTGGAAAGGTTTTCGACACGGATGGCGATGTCACTCATGGATCCTGCCTACGGGACTCTGGAAAATCCCATCCCTACCTGGATGAAATGCTCATCTTCCGTTAGCACCTGCTGGATACCCCGCTCGTCCATAATGGCCATCGAGGTGAGGTCAGTGAACGAGATGGTTGGCTTGTCCTGGAATCGCTTCCGAAGTTCCCAGGCTGCAGAGAAGCGGTCTGGCGTCACCCGCTCAATCCGCAACTGACCCAAAACCGCTGCTCCCAGAATGCCCTCTACAAAGCGCACCGCCTCCTCAAAGACCTCACGGCGAAACAGCAAGGTGATGACCTCGTCCAGAACGTAGTCACTGGTGTAAATCGGA
Source organism: Dehalococcoidia bacterium (assembly GCA_034430415.1). Classification (GTDB taxonomy): domain Bacteria; phylum Chloroflexota; class Dehalococcoidia; order GIF9; family AB-539-J10; genus JADFUZ01. The sequence goes on along the minus strand of DAOUEN010000103.1, from coordinate 2,732 downwards.
ATCCCATTGCCACGGAGCTCTTGATAAATGCGCTTCACTTCTGCGTGGCGAGGCTCTCGACGATGTCCAAGCGCCATCCATCCCCACGTATCTACAAAGACGGCCTCACGATCCATCATGCCTCTTTCCTATCGCCGTAGAGCTCTTCCTCAATCTCTTCGGCAGAAAGCATCTTGCCAGAAAGAACGCCTGCTACGGACAACAGGGGTTCATCCTGGTCTGTGGCCCTCCACGTCAGGAATTCGACAAAGTTCAAAACTTGGCGCAGGTTAGACTCGGGTAAGTATTCCAATTTATCCACAATTCTCTCTCTCAAAGCGATCATAGGTTTTTCTCCTTTCACCTGTGCCATTCTTACAGCGCCACTTCTTGCTCCTTGTCTCCCCATCCCCTTGTCTCCCTGTCTCGGTTCTGCACCGCCTCGGTCAGCGATTCGCGGATCGTCTTGTAGCGTGCCTGGGGGCCACCGATGCGGTATTGTTTACTTAAGCCTTCGACTCGAATCGCTATGTCACTCATAGTGCCTTTTCTGCCACGAATCCTTCGACAGCTCAGGACAGGTTTCACGAATTGCACTAAACATATTCGATGAATTCGTGGCGAAGAGAGAGCATGCACGACCGCGCCACACAGGGTGTTGTGGCATCAGTCGTTCAGGGGATATATAGGCGACCAGCGCCACGATAACTGTCCAGGTCAAGCGCAATTTCCACCAGACGCAGGACACAACGTTTCAGATAGGCTGGCTCGCCGACTCGTTGCGGGTCGGCAATCGTTACTACAGGCAACGATTGGGACGTTACCTTGGTACGCAGCACAGCCTCCAGGGAATCCGGTTCATGCATAGACCGGTTGGCTGTCAGCAGGATCATCTGGCGCTGCTGGCATACTTGCCAGATGTAGAGGTCGGTGCTGTCCTCAGGCAATCCTGCCTCGGCAAGGGTGAGGAGACGCAGGGGCAACAGCTCAAGCCAACCCCCGGCGTTCAGCGCACCAAAGATGAGCTTGGCCTGCCCCTCGACGTTGTGATCAGCCAGGAAAAGAATCACCAGCCAAGCTGCTCCTGCCGCAGACGAATGCGAGCTTCGATGGAGGCTTTTTCAGATGTCGAGGCCAGCCTATCTATCTGCTTCAATCGCCCCCGGTTACGCGATTCCCAGTAAGCGCGATTCTCCTCAGCCTGTCGCAGCACCTGCTGATACTGGGCTTCAACTTCGGCACGGTGAGCCTCAATGTAAGCAAGCGCAGCCCGGATCTGATCAGGGGATAGGTTGAGCCAGGCCGCAATCAGGTGCGGTGGCCAGCCGTCATGGACATAGTCCAAAATGTCGTAAAGCGTGATGCGCGTGCCGGCTACCGACAGACCTCGGGACGTCTGCACAATGTGATTATTGGACGCGAACGGATTGGCGTGTGTCATAGCTTATCTCCTCTCATCATCACTGAGCCAGTCCAGCCAAAGGTGGCCTGACTCTTCCAAATTATAGCATAAGCACGGTGTCACGACAATTTCACCGTTCGTGAGCGTATCGCAGTGGGAACTTGGGGTGGCATCCCCCACCGCCAACACCCCGTCCACCAGTAGGATCTCCGGCTCCAGGTGGGCTGCCACCGCAAAGGCCAGGCGCACGTACATGCCGCTGGAGTAATGCTTCACCGGCGTATCCATGAACTTCTCGGTCTCGGCAAAGGCCACGATCTCGTCGAACTTCGGTCGATCTCCGCCCGCTTCATCCCCAGGCCTGCCCTGAGCATAGCCGAAGGGATGGCGCCGTTCAGGTAGATATTCTCCCGCCCGGTCAGCTCGGGATGGAAGCCAGTGCCCACCTTCAGCAGGGAGCCCACCCGCCCGTGTATCTCGGCCTGCCGTCTCCTCGGCGCGCCCTCCGTCGGCTCGGTGATGCGGGATGTGGAGACAAGGAGAGGGGGGAGAGGGGGTGACAAGGAGAACCCCCGTCTTGCTCCTTGTCTCCCCATCCCCTTGTCTCCCTGTCTCGGTTCTGCACCGCCTCGGTCAGCGACTCGCGGATCGTCTTGTAGCGCGCCTGCGGGCCGCCGATGCGGTATTGTTTGCTGAGACCCGCTACACGGATAGCAATGTCATTCATATATCAGATCAGGCTACAAGCATAGCTTCGGGTTCAGAAACAAGGATCGACTCACCCGAGACCAAGGCATAGAGTACGTCCGGGTCCAGGTCGGCGCCATTCGGCCAGCAGATAGTGCCGAGGTCCGGGTTCACGCGTACTTGCAGAAAGTAGTCACGGTCCCGAAGGGGAGCAAAGACGCCGGTGAACCTGATCAACTCGGCAACATCCACACTGCCCTCCACGCCGTCTTCAAAACGCAGGCAGAGACGATAGCCATCGAGAAGCTGTACTTGAACGATATCTTTGAGCATAGATTCACTCCAATGGTTCGATCTTCTGCAACCCGGCTTGCTGACGAGCCAGGTCCCAGTTTCTCATAAGTTCGGCCTGATGAAGAGAGGCCCACTCCATGACCAAGCCAAACACTCTGGGAGGTAGTCAATGTCATTAAGATAAGGGAGCGAGCGTCGGCCGAGTAGGTCTGGGAAGACCGTATCCTTGGGTTGAGCCTGTCGAAACCAGGCCACGCGAGCGGCTTTTACAGCGCATCTCACATTGCATGGGCCGCGCCTTGGTCTCGATACGCTGGTTTCGATACGCCTGCGGCTACTCAACCCAAGCCGCTACTCGACCGGCGGCGCT
>DAOUEN010000102.1:0-3643 GCA_034430415.1 Dehalococcoidia bacterium | reverse complement strand
TAAGTGCCTACCGCGATGCGGAGGGGAGGGAGGGGAGGAATCAGGAGTATCTCAAAGTGTCCAGGCGTGCGGGCCAGCCCTGCCCCCGCTGCGGGACGCCCATCGAGCGCACGGTGGTGGGCGGCCGGGGGACGTACTTTTGTCCCGAGTGCCAGAGGTGACCTTAGGTGGCAGAAGGAAGGAGTTGTTATTCAGTTCCCCAAGGGCCCATGCTAAAAGCATGGGTTTTTGCTTTTGGGAGTAAATGTTCCACATCGCAAAACCGCATATTCGCTTAAAATATTGTAAAAACACGCAGCTATGACTTGACAAAATTTGAAATTTATGGTATAATTCGATAGGATTCAGTAGTTTCATTGCGCGAATATGAATGTTCCATGGGGGAGGCGCGTTGCTAAGAGAAGAGCGCAAGCGGAAAATTTCGCAGTTTATCAAAGATAACAAGGAAGCCAGTGTCCCCGAGTTGAGTAAGCTCTTCGGGGTTAGCGAGTCAACTATCCGACGTGACCTGGAGGAACTGGATGGCCAGGGGGAAATCCAACGTGCTCACGGTGGGGCCGTGTCCGTGGAGCGGTCGGCGCCAGAGCCACCGGTGGTTCATAGAATGGTGGAGAACGAGGAGGAGAAAAGAAGGATTGGACAGGCCGCCGCTCGACTTGTGCAAGACGGTGAGGTCATCTTCCTGGGCTCAGGGACCACCACTTTGGAGGTGGCTCGCAGTCTTGATGACAAGAAGAACTTGACGGTCATCACCAACGCCCTCAACGTGGCCAACCAATTAGCGGGCAAGCAGAACATTACGGTGATCGTCATCGGAGGACTCCTTCGACACTCAGAGTTGTCGCTGGTGGGCCATATCACCGAGCAAGCACTGAAGGAGCTGCGCGCCGACAAGGTCATCATGGGCATGAGGGCCATCAGCGTCCAAGAAGGTCTGACCAACGATTACTTGCCGGAGACGATGACGGATAGAGCCATCGTCAATTTCGCTCCTGAAGTTATAGTAGTCGCTGACCATTCCAAGTTCGGCAAAGTCTCCACCGCTTTAGTGGCTCCCATTACAAGTGTGGGCAAGATCGTTACTGACATCAGAACTTCGCCGGAACTCATCAATGAGATTCGGCAATTAGGGATCGAGGTAATTCTTGCTTAGAGATGCTTAATTTAAGGAGGTGTTGAGCAATGTGAGATAGCCAGTTTCTCTGAATCGCATCAGAATAGATGTTCCAAAAACGACTATCACTTTCGAAAGGAGTAGAAAACTATGCTAGGCAAAGGTAAGGAATATCTAAACTACGTGTCTAATCTCTTGCAGCGGATTATCGAGACTCAGGCAGATAATATTGAAGAGGCAGCAGAGATCATCGCAGGGGCCGTGATGAACGGGAACGCCCTTTTCGCTTTTGGCACCGTGCACTCTGCTCTACCGATCTCTGATGCTTACTGTCGGGCTGGCGGTTTCCCGCTGCTTAACCAAATCTGGGCACCAGCGTTGAACTCAGTGGAGTTGGATCCTCCTGCACTTGCCACGGCTATGGAGCGACTTGAGGGATATGGGAGCTTGGTTTTCAGCCACGTCCCCGCGAAAGCCGGAGATGTTCTGATCGTGGTATCTGTGTCAGGGCGCAACCCTGTGCCCGTTGAGATGGCAATTTCAGCCAAGGAGAGAGGGCTGAAGGTCATCGCTCTAACCTCTATGGAGTATACACTCAGTGTGCCGTCGCGCCATTCTAGCGGCAAGAGGATGTATGAGTTCGCAGATGTAGTCATTGATAGTCTGACTGTCCCTGGCGATGCAATCTTGGAACTCGATGGGTTGCCTGTGAAGTTCTGCGCTACGTCTGGTTCGGTTGACGCTGCTATCATGCACACACTCATGGCCGAGACCATTGAGCGCCTCACGAGGAAGGGCTATGATCCTCCGGTTTACATAGCAGGCAACTTGGATGGCTACGAAGACTACCGTCGAAAGCTACGGGAGAGGCTGGAATCCGATAAGTATCGCATCTTCCACCGCCTGTTCTAAGCGTGCATTAGAAAGAACGGAGATCCATAGTGCCCCTATTCTTGGCTCTGGATCTTGGCACTACAGTCATAAAGGTTGGGCTTTTTGACGCGGAGGGCAATCTTATCGCTCTGTCGCGCAGAGAGTACCCTCTGGTTACAAACGGTCCGTTTGTTGAGGTTGACACCGAAACATGTTGGCATCAGATTGTCGCTGGCATTCGGGATGTTCTGTCCACCAGCGGGGCTCTGCCTGGCGAAGTAATCGGGTTGTCCATTTCCAGTCAAGGTCAAACCTTCCTGCCCGTGGATCGAAATGGCCATCCACTCGGCCGGGCTATGGTGTGGCTAGACCGCCGGGCTACTGCTGAGGCGGATAGCATAAGAGCCGCCCTCGACCCGGAGACTCTTTACCGGCACACCGGCCTGCCTGACATCGGGCCAGGCCTGATGGCTTGTAACCTGCTCTGGCTGCGCCGTCACGAGCCTGAGCTCTTCCAACAGGCACACCGCTTTCTGCATATTGGGGACCATTTCCTGCATAGGTTCACCCACCGGTTTGTCGCTGAGAAGTCCCTAAACAGCGGAACCGGCCTGTATGACATTATTACGGGCACATGGTGGACCCTGATGGCCGACCTTGTAGGGTTGTCGGCCGGTCAACTGTCGGAATTGGTCCCCTCAGGACTCCCCATAGGTCGCCTGACCCCAGTTGCTGCCCAAGAAACCGGGCTGAGCCCTGATACAGTAGCCATTAGCGGTACCATAGATGTAGTAGCCACTGCATTAGGTTCGAATGCTTTATCCAACGAGCACATCGCTTTAAGCCTGGGCACTACTATGCAGACCAACGTAACGTTGAGCGAACGGCTCTACGACCTCGATAGGAAGCTACTTTGGATTTGCGAGCATGCGCTTCCCGGCTCTTTCCTAGGCGTGCTGTGGCGGGAAACGGCGGGCTTGACCTTGCGATGGTTCCGGGACGCTTTCTGTGCCCAGGAGCGTCACGTTGCTGAAGCCACTGGTCAAGATGCGTACGATCTTCTGACTCACACAGCCGAAACAGTTCCACCAGGAGCCGATGGTTTGCTCATCTTACCTTATCTTCAGGGTAACCGAGTACCTGAATCTATTCCGGGTTTTCGAGGCATCTTCTTTGGGATTTCCCCATCTCACAACAAGGGGCACTTTGTCCGTGCCATCTTGGAAGGTGTGGCCTACGCATTGCGTGAGAATCTGGAGTTTCTTACTCAAATGGGCATTCCCTGGCGAGAGTTGTGCCCAACCGGTGGTGGAGCAAAGAGCCAGTTATGGAACCAGATAAATGCCGATGTAACAGGCTATCCGCTTCGACTTGTGAAGTGCAGCGAAGCCTCGTTGCTGGGTGCTGCTATCCTGGCGGCCATAGGGACTGGGATCTACCCAGATGCTTTCGAAGCTTGCAACCAGATGGTACAAGCCGCTGGTATAGTATATCCCAACTCCAATAACCGTCCGGCGTACGAAAAAGGGTACCAACGCTTCCAGAGTCTCTACGAGCAAACGAAAGAGCTATTTCGCTGAAAGCGAGAAAGGAGGGAAGACACTATTGGCGAACTACTAGTGCGATGTTTGGTCTCTCTCAAAGCGCTTTGCTTTG
>DAOUEN010000101.1:0-18374 GCA_034430415.1 Dehalococcoidia bacterium | reverse complement strand
CTTCGGCGGTACAGGGTGAGCCGGAGGTAGTCAGAGGTGTGGGTACGAAGACTGTGCGAGGGATCCAGTTCAGAGGTATTGCTACGTATCACGACAAATCCGGTGGTAGGGATAGGGGAAACAACACCGTTTTCTGTTTCACCGTGGATGATGTGAGACTTTGCCATCTGGGTGACTTGGGGCATCTATTGACACGGACGCAGGGTGCGGAGATTGGTGCGGTGGACATCTTGTTCGTGCCTGTGGGTGGCTTCTTCACCATTGATGCTGGTGATGCTAGCCGGGTATGCGACCATTTGAAGCCGAAAGTGATTATCCCAATGCATTTCAAGACGGCCAAATGCGACTACCCCATAAGCGTCGTGGATGATTTTGTTCTCAGCAAACAGAACGTGAGAGAAGCACATTCCAGTGAGATAGAGACTAGCCTTGAGGATCTGCCAGCGGGCACGGATATTGTGCTATTGGAGCCGTCCAGATAGTCGGCCAGGCTTGAGTACTACTGAAGGAACTATAGTTGAGTACGATGATTTTCAACGCTTCCCAGTTCGTTTTCACCCCCCCGCAGCGCCTCGCCTGGGCACGACGGGTCTTCATCAAGCCGTGTGCGGGCTACCCTTCACCGTACCCGGTGACCACCAGTCCTGAACTATTGAATACAATCGTTGAGGGCATCAGGAATGTCAGCGACGCCGATATCCTCATTGCTGATGGGTCTCCTGATGGAAAGTCGATTTACCCCACGTACCAGGCTTTGCGATACAACTTCAGGCGAGTCCTCTTGCTTGATGCTAGAGATTCCATTTTTGTGGAGATGGAGAATCCCCTGACTAAGTTCTATGCTACTCCCACTTTCTGGGTGCCCAACCTGGTGTTGCGCAGCGACTTCCTAATTAGCGTGGCGCCCTTCAAGGTCTGTGGCAACAGCGGTCGTTTCACCATAGCGAATCTGCTGGGGTTGCTGCCAGTCAATAGGTACAAGAAGGGGAGGCAAATGAATTGGGCGGGGCTCTATGATCTGGGAATGGAGAATGTGCTTGCTGATCTCTACTTCACCTTGCCTTTCGACTTGGGCATTATTGAAGCGCAGCAGAAGCTATTCTATACCGAGGATGCCCGAGATGGCAGGGTGGAGGAGTGCGGCAAGATTATCATTGGTGAACCCTATGAGATTGACCGTGAGGCTTCACGATTGGCTGGTATTGCGGCTGAGCACTTGAATCTCATCAATGAAGGAAGAAACCAGCTTGAGGACTAGCAAAGTCGGCTCAGTACCGTATGTCGAAATCTCTGAATTGCTCTGAACAGGCGGACCAGTTTACCTCCATCTGTCTAACCTGCGCTCCTGGCGGGCCTGTTCTGAGGCTTTCCACCAGCTTCTGTAGGTTCTGCGTCTCTCCTTCGGCCTGAGCCTCCACGGCATCTCCGCCAGGTAGGTTGCGCACGTATCCCTTCAAGCCTAGCTTTCTTGCAATGTCCGCTACGAAGTGGCGGAAGAACACGCCCTGAACCCGCCCGTATACCCTAGCCGAGACGTGAGCCATATCTGCCATTCTTGGCACTCCGACTGAGGCTCATCTACTCCTCAGTACTCGGCTTTCTCTTCTTCTTGATGACTTCTGCCTCTGTGGGGCCGAGGAGTTCAGATAGGATTTCGGTCTTTTTGGCACCGCTCTTGGGTTTCCTTGGCTCCCTTCGTCTGTAATCTCGTCTGGCCATAGCTCCACCTCTTATCTGTCATTGAATGTGTGGGCGTTGGAGTACTCTTCCTTGTGCTGTCTTTTTCCAAGCTGACTCTGCTGCCTCCATCTCGGCTGCCTTCTTGTTCCTTCCTATGCCCCGTCCCATCACCTCTCCTTGTATGAGAACTTCCACAGTGAATTGCTTCTGATGGGCAGGGCCGACCGCCTCTGTCAGGTGATAAGTGGGAGGGGGCTGTCCTTCGCTTTGAACCAGTTCCTGTAGGATCGCCTTGTAGTTTGGAGTTACGTATCCTTGTCTTATTCTACTGAGATATGGCCTGAGCAGACTGAGGACGAAATCCCTGGCTTCGGCTAGCCCTTGGTCAAGGTATATTGCTCCGATTAGGGATTCTGTTGTGTCTGCCAAAGTGCTTTGTTTCGTCCTCCCGTCACTTGTCTCCTCACCCCTACCTAACAGCAGCCAGTTGCCGAGCCCGATCAGAGAGGCAACCTCCGCGAGAGTTCGGCTACAGACCAGAGAGGCGCGTACCGTGGTTAGCTCTCCTTCGGAGAAAGTGGGGAACTCCTTATACAACAGCTCGGCCACTACGAAGTCGAGCACAGCATCGCCTAGAAACTCCAGCCTCTCATTGCTGGCTGAGGTGAAGTGGGGATCTTCGTTAAGGTAGGAACTGTGGACAAAGGCCTGTTCCAGTAGAGATGAGTCGTGGAAAGAAATGCCCAGGGCACTCTGACACTCATCCCAGATAGTCATTTCGTATTTCCCTCTGAAGCGGACCAGCAAACCTCCGGTTGGCGGAAGTCGTCGAGCAACATGTGTGCCAGTACCGTACTGGTTCCTCTAGGGTTTCGTATTTATCCTTCAGCTTCAACGAGACTTGCGAAGGCCTGGTTTGCCAAGTCCATGGCCATGTGAGACTGTAGCCCATCTTTGGTCAGTTCATCCACTAGCCTCTGTCTTGCTGCGTTAGCTTTGTTGTTTGCTACCTTCATAGCATCTTCGAGCGAAGCGTTGACATCGAGATGCTCGGCGGTCAGTGGTTCTCGCACGTTGCCTCTTCGGCTTCTGGATACTGCTATGCTCTCAAAGGCCTGGTCGGCTAGGTCTGTTGCCATATGAGACTGCAATCCATCTTTGGTCAGTTCATCCACTAGCCTCTGTCTTGCTGTGCCGGCTTTCTTGCTTACTACCTTCATAGCATCTTCGAGCGAAGCGTTGACATCGAGATGCTCGGCGGTCAGTGGTTCTCGCACGTTGCCTCTTCGACTTCTGAATACCGCTATGCTCTCAAAGGCTTGGTCGGCGAGCTCGATAGCCGTGTTATGCTGCAATCCATCTTTCACTAATTCATTTGCGAGTCTCTGCCTGACCGCTACTGCCTTCTTGGTTACTATCTTCATGCTGTCTTCAAGAGGAGCGTTGAGGTCAATGTGCTCACTGGTCGAGGGCTTCTGCCAATCACCTTTAGTCGCCGCTTGTGCGCTGTGTGAAGGTGGATCGCTTGAGGACAGGGCCGCATACGCTATGTTGACCCTTGCCATCTTGGCTATGGCATCCGGGGCCTTGGATCTGTCGGGATGGTATTTCCGAGCCAACGCTTTGTAGGCTGCAGCGATGACTTCTGGCTCCGCGCTTGGGCTAACTTGGAGGGTCTTGTAGTAACTTGCTAAGTCAGATTCTTGTTTCATCTGGCGAGACATTGCGCAACTCCGCCGGAGTTGCTACTTTCTATTATATCCGATGCCGTGCTCAGATACGAAACACGAGATCTGATGCAGGCCTTGTCCGCTCTGACGAAGGCTTGCAGATGGGCCAGATAACATCGCTGGTTGCCGAGGTTGACGGCAACTGGCTCTCTTAACTGGGGACAGACTCGATGAGATATGTGACATCTACGATGACTTCACTGCTGGGTTTGACCAGGAGGTCCGGATATCCCTGGTGTGCCGCGAAGGATAGGGTATATGAGCCTGGGGGGTAAAGGGTTTTTGCGCAATGCTTGTCGTACGTGCTGCTGCAGTAGAAATTCAGTCTGCCGTTGTTCCCCCCATCGCGTTTTGACCAAGGGCTGGGAGAGAACGATTCCACGGGGCCGCCATACGCTTTGATATGTCCACCATATTCGCCAACCGGCCCTGACAGAGTCACGTAAACGGCAGGCTTCTCACCATAGGCAAACCACCACAGCCGAATTGCCTGCTGTTCCCGCATGTTGAACCACACCAGTTCTTCCGCCTTGCACTGCGCATCTGGAGGATATATCTTCGGGTTCAGATGGAATGTCAGCTTATGCTCTTGGCTGTAGTGTGAAATCGTCAGGTCTACCGGCACCATCTTAGCTGTATTGGACGCAGCGGGAACTGAAATGGCTAGTATCCCACTATAACTGCCAGCGCTCAAGCCCTCAATATCCACGCATAGCAGGGCTTCTTGCATCTCCCCTGTGGAAATGCCGGACGACGGCGCCGGGTAGAGCCAGTCAACGTCAGTATGGGCTGCCCAGCCGAAAGGCGTATTCTCGGAGCTTGATATACGGAGAGTCTTGGGGGTGGGGTTGTCTCCACCTTCTTGGGCACTGAAGCTGAACTGTGATGGGCCAACGACAATAGTAGGTGGCAGTGTGGGTGGTGGGGGTATTGGCTGTCCACAGGCGGCAAGCGAGCTAGCTGCCGCCATAAGAACTACTACCACTAGGAGTGAAAGACACTTGCGTTGGGCCATCTCCGCCTCTGCTCTGAGACCCCTTTCCCGTCTTTATGATAAACCCCAAGCGAAGTGCAATACAAGGTCGGGTAGGGTGAAGGATATATCGGGTCAAGGGAGTCTGTGTTTGGCTATCCTGTGTCCGGTTCATATGGCACAAGAGCAACGAGGACGCTGGTCGAGGCGCAGCCCCGAGCCTTGGCAGGGACCACGCTGAGAGAAGTGCTGGGCAACCCGGTGTTGTTCCAGTCAAGCGAAATGGCTATACTATGATGTACGCTCGCTGGGGATTAGTCTAGCGGTAGGACGACTGACTCTGGATCAGTTAGGCCAGGTTCGAATCCTGGATCCCCAGCTTCTTTGGTTGCGTCGTTCGTTTGGCTCTCTCGTTGCCCATGTGTGGCTCCTGATCTACCCAGACGTCATTGGGCCACTTCTCAGGATCCGATACCTTGGTCGGCGCTGATCGGATGCTATAATGCGTGTTTATTGCTGGTGAGTCGGGTCATGTGCTGCCTCTGAGCTGTGGTAGCTGTGTTACGGAGTGAATTAGGTGAATTAGAGGAGAGAGGGGAACAGTCTCATATGGATGTCGTTGCAGCGCGGAGTACAACTGGTAGTCTAAGAAGAGAGATCAATCTGATCAGCTTGATCGCAATCATGATCGGCCTCAATATTGGGGGGTCGCTTTTTCTTCTCACCGGAATCGCCGCTGGCTTGACAGGGCCATCGCTCTTTATCGCTCAGATAATATCGGCGCTGCCGATCTTGCTCGCTTTGGTGCCATATCTGACATTGTCGTCGGCCATGCCTGCCACCTGTGCCAATTACCAGTATGCTAAGCTGTTCTCTCGTCCCTTGGCAACAGCAGCCTGGATGGGGCTATTCATCGCCATTCCGATTGGCATGCTGCCGCTATTTGCCATCGCCACTGCCAAATTGCTCGCGGTTCTGATTCCTGGGCTTCCCACTACAATCACTGCCATCGTTGTTATGAGCCTGTTTTATGCCATCAATGTGATTGGAATAAGAGCGGCAGCTTATACTCAGCTAGCCGCGGTAGTCATATTGCTTATGGCGCTTGGGACATTTATTATTGCGGGAATCCCTGCAATAGACGCCGAACGATTCACGCCTCTCTTTCCTGGGGGGGTGTTTGGCATAGTCGCTGCTTCGGCGCTTCTGTATACGCTACTGGCTGGAGGCCTGTTCGGTATTGAGATGGGTGATGAGGTAAGGGATGCCAGATCAGTCATACCAAAGGCATTGATGATTAGTGTGGCTGTTGTTCTGGTTATCTACCTGCTTATCGAGACAGTTGCTGTCGGTGTAATGGACTGGAGTATCTTCGCCAGGGGAAGCCTCGGGGATGCGGCCAAGGTATTTCTCCCTGGCGCTTGGCTGGGCTTTTTTGTGATAGGTGGTGGAATCACCGCCAGCATAACAACAATCAACCTTGCCCTCACCGCAGGAGGAAGATATGCGCTCACCTTTGCCAGGGATGGCTATTTCCCATCTTTCTTTGGGGCTATCAACAGGAGATTTGGCACGCCGCATCATGGGCTTACCCTTATGTACCTCATGGCTGTGGTTACCTTATGTGTCAATCCTCCCCTTATAGTGCTGGGGGCGATGTTGAACTTCGGGCTTCTGTTCATGATTACCCTGGTGCTATGTGCTGCATTGACGTTACCCAAGAAGCATCCCGAAGTCTATGAACGGTCGCGGTTCCAATTCAGCCGGAAGGTTCTTGCCGTCACGTCTTTGACAGCCGCGTCAATGAATATCGTCTTCATGATTCTGCTGGCCGCAGCGCTGATATGGACCTTCCTGATCTTCGTTGGTGCAGCAATTGCAGGTCTCATCCTGTTCTATGTAATGGGAAAGAGACGGACTGTATCACTGGGTTCTCAATCTCGAATTGACGCGCCGACTATCTAGTATACAGTATGATGTTGCCTGTCGTGCTTTCTGCCCTCGTCAGAATGTTCAGTGGTGCTCTGGCGCTCGTCAGGCAGTTCCGCCGCCCGTACATTGCTCTTAACCTGGCCTACTACGGCCTGGTTATCGGAGGGATGATATTCGTCACCTTCCGTCCGTCGGTGCAGCAGTTCCTATTGGAGACTGTCGCGGGCGCGCTCATGGAAGGCCCACTTTCAGCGGTCGGGAGCGCCTACGTCGGGGGCGAAGTTCTGGCTTCTGTGGTGTTGACCTTCATAGTCAACATGGTGCTGGCGAGTATCCTGTGTATCACGCTGCCGTCGCTGGTAATTCCCTTCAGTGGACTCGTGGCAGGTGGCTTGCGCGCAGTACTTTGGGGGCTCCTGCTATCCCCAGGCATGCCTGAGTTACGTATGGTGATGATCCCCCATTGTGTTACTCTCGTCTTGGAGGGCCAGGCTTATGTGCTGGCGATGCTGGGTGTCTACATTCATGGCAGAGCTTTCTTGTGGCCAGACACTGCGGGAGCTGCAAGCCGCAGGCAGGCTTATCTTGGAGGAGTCAGATCTGCCCTTCATCTCTATGTGCTTGTGGCGATTGTGCTGGCTGTGGCGGCTATCTACGAGGCTGTAGAAGTTATCTTCATCATTCCCTTGCTCTGATGTCACGGTATGTTGTCCTGAGTGGCCTGTGCTCGATCACCAGTCAAAGTTCAGTTGGCTGAAAGGCCTTTCCGGTCGTGCTCCCACGACTTCTCTCAACCTGCCCACGATGCGTAGCATGCCTTCGGTGTCCAGTCCACAGTATTGTCTCAGGTCTTCTCTTACCTTGCTCCTTTGTTCCTCATCCGCTTCACCGTAGGTAACCTGCTGAAAGACAATGCTTGCGTCTTGGCCGTTGTGGATCTCCATTCCCTCATAGCTTATCTCAGTCAAGGCAGGTAGGACTTGCTTCAGCCCCGTACTTCCCCTTTGCTTAGGATGGTAGTAATAGAAGCTCCTGAAGGGCATAATTAAGTCCACGAGTCTACCGCGTACGTTGTCTATCCACTCCCCGTGGTCCGGTGACGCCTGGGCGAGTTCCTGTAAAACCCCATCTTCGAAGGCTTGATTGTAAACCACGATGCTGCCTTGATTGCCAAGCACCCTCTTCAGCTCGGACAGTAGCTCGGATCTCGGGTCTTCAACGCCTTCAGTCAGGAAAGAGAAATGCTCCGGACAGGATGCATCATCTCTGGCAACGTGAAGAGAGAACTGGAAAGGAATCGCCTGATATGGCCTGGTGCCGTCAAATAGCGGTACGGCTGGTCCGAAGGTCTCGAAGTCTAGGTAGTGCAGGGGATACTGTAGAGTTGTCAGGAAATGCTGGATCTCCTTCTTATTGACATAAGGTTTGCGACCGGCGACGCAGGTCCTTTGTATCTCCTGTTTCTCAGTCAGCGGAAAGGTGTCTGGGATGTCTGTGATGGCAAGTATCCCACTTTCGAGTAAATCAAAGGAATCGTGGCCTCCCCGGTACAGTTCAAACACATTGTGCTCAGGCAGGAAATCCCAGCACGATGCTACAGGGCACTGATAAGGGTTGTTGCACTGCCTGCCAATCGATATGTTCGGACATTCTCCACCTGCGACAATGGCGAACATGGTGTTGATTCTCTCTTGTATGCCTGCGCTGAGTTCCTCTGCTGCGACTGTGGTGTCCTCGACACTGAAAAAGCTGTTTGGGTCTATTTCGCCGTGTTTAATGTAGCGGTTGTTGATGTACATGAGGAGACATTTTCTAATCTTCAGCCCGGCTTTCTGGCAGCAGTGCTTCTGGAAGGAGATATCGTGTCTATGTACGTCCTTAGCACTGGTGGAGCTTTTCACCTCGATGATGTCCCACTCGTCCTCGCCGACGGGGTTTAGGATATCAACCCTGGCATAGATGTCTTCAGCCAGGATACCTGCTTCGAAAAGAGGCACCCGCTGATGTAGGAGTTCCTGCGTCTGCCAGGTATTGCGCATGAAGTGTTCGGTGGGGATGTCGACCCCAGTGGGATACAGTTTCTTGGCTAGTCGTCCCACCATGTGCCCTTGGCTAAAGGCGTATTTGGTGGCGGCATCTGGTTCAGGTACCTCTTCCGGCTGATGGGTCAGCATCCATAGATACTTCGGACACTGCAATCCGTTCAGGTACTTGGTCTTGGATAGCAGCCTTGATGTCATCGTTCTACGGTAACGTGGTGCCGGATGCTATGATATGTCCATTGTAGCAAGCTAGTAGCGGATTGAGAATACTGGAGAAAGGGAGTGGTAGCATACTCAGGACTACGGAACGCATATAGGGGGGCTGCTGAAGTGGAGGATATGGAGCTGTGTCGCGATATTGGGTCGGGGATAGACGAAAACAGTCGTCCCTGGCGAGGATAGCGGACTTGACGTATGCGAAGTTGATTGTGAATCCCTGTGCGGGGGGAGGGAGAACGGCCAAGAAATGGCCTCAGATCATGGATTTGCTGAGAAGCATGGGGATGAGTTGCGAACATGACCTGACGGAAGCTCCTGGACATGCGCTTGAACTGGCCAAATTGGCAGCCAGGAGAGGCTATGAGGTGGTGGTGTGTGTGGGAGGGGACGGCACGATAAATGAGGTGGTGAATGGGCTATATGACGGTGGTGGTATCAGGGATGTCACGCTGGGCATCATAAGCACAGGAACAGGCAGCGACTATGTTCGTACTATCGGCGTGCCGCTCGACTACAAGCAGGCCTGTCGGCGCCTTACTAACCTGAGAAGGATTGTGGTAGACCTTGGCGTTGTGGAGTACGTATGTGGGGGCGTGATGGCGAAGCGGCTGTTTGTCAACTTTGCCGGCCTGGGCTTCGATGCCGAGATAGTCAAGGCCACCGGAGAGAGATTCAAAGCTTTCGGGAGTGTACCTTCTTATCTTCTAGGGTTGTTGAATACTGTCCTGTTCTATAGGAACAGGACAGTGCGCTTGAGCTTGGATGGGAAGGCGGATCGGAGGAGGATTTGTGCTATTGAAGTAAGCAACGGAAGATACGGTGGCGGCGGGATGTTACTTGCTCCTCAAGCCGACCCTGCGGATGGCCTCCTCGATGCTCTGATAATAGGCGATTTGAGCAAGCCAGATCTTTTATGGTCGCTGCCCCGGATCTACAGGGGAACTCATCTGACTCACTCCAAGGTGGCTGTCAAGAGAGTAAGGGAGATATACGTGCGGCCTGAGCGGCGGATGGCGGTGCAGGCTGATGGTGAGCTTATAGGTGAGACACCTGCCCGCTTCTACGTGTTACCCGCCGCCTTGACTGTTGTCGCCTAGTACGCAGTACGATCCTTTGAGGAAAACGGCCGGACTGTGAAAGTGCCAAGCTTGCGCCAGACAGTTTATACAGTGACTCTCTGGTCTGCGCGGTCGTCAATGGACTCTCTTGTCATAACCGGCCCACTCTTTTTCCTTCAGCACGTATTTCATGATCTTTCCGGTGGATGTTCTGGGTAGCTCGGCAAACTCGATATTTTTGGGCACTTTGAACTTGGCTAGCCTCTCTCTGCAAAAGGCGATAAGGTCCTCTCTTGTTGGGTTTGTGCCTGGTTTGGGATTGACGATGGCCTTGGGCGCCTCCCCCCACTTCTCATCAGGCACGGCAATAACTGCGACCTCAAGGACATCAGGGTGCTGGTACAGCACATTCTCTATTTCCACGGTGGATATGTTCTCTCCTCCGCTTATGATTATGTCTTTGCTGCGATCCTTTATCTCGGCGTATCCATCTGGGTGCACCACCGCTAGGTCCCCGCTGTGGAACCAGCCGCCTCTGAAAGCCTCGTTTGTCTTGTCCTGTTCCTTGTAGTAGCCTAGCATTACATTATTCCCCTTCATCACTATCTCTCCTATCGTCTGACCGTCATGCGGAACTTCGTTCATGTAATCGTCCACCACCTTCATGTCAAAGGAGGTCACATACGGGACGCCCTGCCTCGCCTTGAGGCGGGCCCTTTCCTCCGGGGGTAGTGAATCCCATTCGCTGTGCCACTCGCAGATGCTATAGGGTCCATAGGTCTCGGTCAGTCCGTATGAGTGGGTAATATCGCCGCCGAGCGACTCGATGCTGTCTATCAGAGTGGGTGAGGGCGGTGCCCCGCCGAGAAAGCACTTCACCCTTCGGGGGAATTTTATGTTTCTACGTGTCATGTAGTCAGATAGCCCAAGGTAGACGGTAGGAGCGCCACCCATGTGTGTTATGCGCTCCTGCGGTATTAGCTCGGCAATTCTGGCAGCGTCCACCTTCCTCAGGCATACGTGCTTCGCCCCCACGGCGGTTACTCCCCAGGTGAAACACCACCCGTTGCAGTGAAACATGGGCACTATCCAGAGGTATGCGGAGTCAGAGGTAATACCAGCTTCCAGTACATTGCCGAGGCTATTGAGATATGCTCCCCTGTGCGAATACATAACCCCTTTAGCCAGTCCGGTTGTTCCGCTGGTGTAGTTTATGGAGATCACGTCGGTTTCATTAGCTACCGCTATTTCTTGCTCAGAAGGCGAGTTATCAGACAGAAAGGCCTCATATTCTGGTCCCTCAATCCTGTCTCCGCCCTGAGCATCCACGATGCTTACGAAAGCCTCGACCTGTTTCAGCTTATCTTTTATTTCCTTTATCTTGGGGATAAACTCGCTGTCCACGAATAGCACCCTGGCCTCAGAGTGATTGATGATATGGCTTATCTCCGCTGGAGATAGCCTGGTGTTTATGGTCACCAGGATAGCTCCAATCCAGGGGGCCCCATAATGCGCTTCCAGTAACGGAGGCAAGTTTGGCGAAAGGAAAGCTACCTTGTCTCCTTTCCTGACGCCAAGTCTCCCTAGCCCATTCGCCATGCGCTTAACTCGCTCATAGAACTGGCTGTAGGTATATCGCTTGTCGTCGCAGACCACAG
Organism: Dehalococcoidia bacterium; assembly: GCA_034430415.1. Taxonomy (GTDB): domain Bacteria; phylum Chloroflexota; class Dehalococcoidia; order GIF9; family AB-539-J10; genus JADFUZ01. The sequence goes on along the minus strand of DAOUEN010000101.1, from coordinate 7,082 downwards.
CTTCTCTATCAGGAAACGTGTAAGCGCTGCGCTTGAGGAAACTCAGCGGCGTTAACGTGCTGAAAGATACTTCTTCGCTCCTACTCATTGCACTGTCTCCCGTACTTAGAAATTCGATTGGCAGATTCAGGGACACCCAGCTGTCAACATCAAGCTGGTAGTCAGGATGCTGATCTCCTGGCTCGGCCACATCTGTTCATCGACTATGACATGGGTGTGCCGCCAAGATAGGGATTCCGCTGGCAAAATGGCACGCTTGCGTTTCTGGATAGATCGGTCTCCAGATTCTGTGACGCGAGCCTGTCCTTATCTCCCGGCCCTCACAATTCTGGCTTTCTTGAAGCCGATGAATTTGAACACGCTGGGAGCGATCCGCTTCAATGAAGCAAAGCCTCTGGGGGCATCGCCCGGGGCTTCGACTTCAACGTCAGCCGTCAGCAGGGCTGACTCTTCCGCGCCAGGCGTGTTGTAGTACTCCGGTAGCAGGTCATATCTGAGGACGCTCTTGATATCTTCCACAGTGAATGCAGCGTTACCTTTGTTTGCCAGGACAAGCCCGGCAATGTAGTTACCCCACTGCTTGAACAGGAATGTCTGAAGAAAAAGGGCTTTCTCCTCCGGGTCAGCGATGTACTTCTCCGCAAGCGAAACCTTGGCCTGTTCCAAGGCTGTCAACTCTTCCTCGCTTTCGTCCGTTGGGGGCGCAGGTTCTCCTGAGTTGCTTGGGGATCTTGGAAGTCCAGCCCTTTCGGCAGTTGTGGGAGACGACGGAGTATAACTCATCCACAACTCCTTAAGCCGCTCTATTATCCACATCCTGGCTAGGGTATGGGGGTCTTCGTCGAACTCCCGAGCCAAGACCTGGAGTTGCCTGGCCTTGTCCAGTGGAAGGTTCACCCGCAGCCCGATTGAGTCTCCGTTGCCACTGTCACCCATGAGGTTACTATCCGCTGCAACCGCGTCGGTTTGAAGAATATCGCTGCCGTAGTTCTTCCTGAGGGTCGCCATGATATTCTCGTACATGTAGCGGTCAATCCCGTTGCCACTCCCTCCCGGTTGCTCAGCGCCGTTCTCCGGGCGCTTCAGATATTTGGCAGCCTCCCGTGTGTATGGTCTATCGAAAGGGATTCTATCCTTCTTGTTTCTTCTGAACATAGCGACCTCGCTTGTCTCCCCTATTCTGTCTGGTTCAGCAAAACACTATGCTAACAAAACGAGCTTAGGTTTGCCAGCCTTGGCCCCTAAATGGGCCTTCCGGACGATGAAACGCCACACCAGAGTGAACGCGAGAACCTGTCCTCGGTGGCAACCTCTGACTCATGATGAGCTTGGATGCCTGTCTGTCAGGTAGCGCATCCCATTTCGGCGGGCTAGTGAACCTGGGGCTATTGACGGCTGTTCGTATTTGGGCTATCCTTCTACGGATTGTGCCTGACAGCTGACAGGTGGAGGTGCACGCTATGTCTAGGGATCTGATTACCGGTGGGCTTGGATACATCGGCGGCAACCTCGCCAGGCGTTTGCTGGAGAACGGTGAGCAGGTGGTTCTTTTCGACCGATTGCCTGGTTCCAGGTCAATAGAGGATATCAGGCAGGACGTGAAGGTAGTCCAAGGAGAGCTTGGCAATCTGTCTCAAGTCTTGAACGTGGTTGCGGCAGGCAAAATAGACTACATCTTTCACCTGGGTGCTATGATTAGTATGCCCGCGGAGGCAGACCCATGGGCTGCGTACGATGCTAATGCCAATGGCACCTATCATGTGCTCGAGGCAGCACGGTTGTTCAACGTCAAAGGCGTGATTTTCCCCAGCGGCATAGCTACCTATGGACGCGGCTCTCCGGAGGTTGTGAGCCAGGATGTGTTTCAGTCGAATCCGTCGCAGATGTACGCAGTAACCAAGATCTTTGGCGAGAGGCTTGGCGAGTATTATCATCACAGGTTCGGGGTCAATTTCCGTTGCCCCAGTTTTCCCGCCTTTTGTGGGCCAGGCCGGCGTGAAGGACTAGCGGCATATGCCAGCCTGATGGTACATGACCCTGCGATGGGAAGGCCCTGCAAGTTGCCTATCGATGAAAAGGGCCAGTTGCCTTTCATATATGTCAAGGATGTCGTTCGTTGTCTCACTCTCTTGAGAGATGCTAGCGAGGAGAGACTCCGCCGCCGCGTCTACAGTGTGCAAGGGTTTTCCATGCCGGCGAGTGAGATGGCCGAGACCGTACGCAGGCATATCGCTGGAGCACAGATTGAATTCCTGGCGGATGAAACTGTGGTGAGGCTCGTTCGGGATATGCCCAATAGGGTCGATGATACCAGGGCTCGAGAGGACTGGGGCTGGGAACCGGAATATGACTGGGATAGGACAGTGCAGGACTTTGTTGCTGAAGTCAAAGATCATCCCGGTTTGTATGAATAGCGTTATTTTGAAAGGAGCAGAAGATGCTGGATAAAGCGAAACTCCGTCTGATAACACTGAGCGAGAACACGGCCAAGTGGCTGTGGCTATTGGGAGAATGGGGGTGGAGTATCCTGGTGGAGGCCGATGGCCTCAGACTTTTGTTTGATACTGGGCTCAGTTTCTCCACAGTGCACAACGCAGATGCTATGGGAGTGGACCTCGCCACCATTGACAAGATGGCCTTGAGCCACGGACACGTGGACCATACGGGAGGCTTGCGTGATGTCTTGGAGAGAATGCGTTTAACGGTGGGTCACTCGAATTTCTTGGAGATGAGACATGGTGGCATAGAGGTGATTGCGCACCCTGAGGTGTGGGGTCCAAAGTTCATCAAGCATCCCGGCGAGGAAGAGTATAGCTTCCGTGGCATACCGTTTCAAAAGAAGGAGCTGGAGGAGAGGCAGGGGGCCTGCTTCGTGGAGAGCAGGGAACCTGTTTGGATCACCGATGATGTGGTATGGAGTGGCGAGATCCCGATGCTCAATGACTATGAGAAGATTGTTGGTATCTGCTATCTTCAAGAGGAGGGGAAGCACGTTGGTGGCGGTGCTGGATTTGTGCCTGATCCACTCCCCGATGATGCCGCCCTTTATATAAAGACCGACTTAGGGCTGGTAATCGTCCTGGGATGTGCCCACCGCGGGATCATCAACACCATTCACCACGCCCAGGCGCTTACCGGAATGGAGAAGGTACATATGGTTGTTGGCGGGACGCACCTCATAAAGGCCTCTGATTACCAGATGGAGTCGACTGTCCGTGAGCTGAAGAAGATGGCTGTGGACAGGGTAGGTGTGTCCCATTGCACCGGCCTGGAGTCATCTCTCAAGCTGGCTGCAGGATTGGGCATGGATGTCTTCTTTTTCAACAACGCTGGCAACGTCATCACATTGTCATAGGATAGAGTCTTGCTAGGGCAGCCTGAGCACTTGCTCTGGAAACTCTGTCTTTCAGTGCGGCTCCAGGAGACTGACGCCATAGCAGTTGGGCTGCCTTGACGCATCTCTCAAGAAGCAATAAACTTACGGGTCTGCTGCTAGTTCAGTTGGCGCATTCGTCTAGGGGTTAAGGACACCTCCCTCTCAAGGAGGAGATCACCGGTTCGAATCCGGTATGCGCTACCAACTGACTTCTGCTGTATGGTAGACTTCAGTGATATACAGATGGCTAAGCGCGTTTTCACTGGCTTTCGCCCCACAGGCAATCAACATATTGGCAACTACTTTGGCACCATACAAAACTGCATTTCCCTTCAGGATGAATACGACTGTGTTTACTGTGTTGTCGATGTTCATGCTCTGACCACTCTGGAGAACACGGCCACACTCCAGGAAGATATTCGCGAGATGGTGCTTGACTGGCTGGCCGCAGGCATTGACCCCAGGAAGAGCATACTTTTCGTCCAGTCTCATGTTCCTCAAGTGATGGAGTTGCACACTCTGCTTGGCATGCTTACTCCTTTGAGTTGGCTGTTGCGTGTTCCCACTTTCAAAGAGAAGGCCAAGATGCAGCCCCAGAATGTGAACTATGGATTGGTGGGTTATCCCGTCCTTATGACTGCAGATATTGCCCTGTACAAGGGTGAGATTGTTCCTGTTGGGGAGGACCAGCTTCCTCATCTGGAGTTGGCCAGGGAGATTGTCCGTCGCTTTAATTCTCTTTTCGGCCCTGTGTTTCCCGAGCCCCAGGCGAAGCTGACCCCTTACCCTCTGATCTTGGGTCTGGATGGAAAAGAGAAGATGAGTAAGAGCGCCGCCAACCATATTGAGATAGCTGCCTCACCCGAGGAGACGATGGAGAGGGTGAAGGGCGCATTTACCGACCCGGCGAGGGTCTACCGCTCTGACCCCGGGCATCCGGACCTGTGCAACGTGTTTGCCCTCCACGGAATCTTCACCTCGTCCCGCGTAGAGGAAATCGCCTCCCAATGCCGTAGCGCTGGCATTGGTTGTACTGATTGCAAAAAGCTCCTGGGAGAGAACATCGTGTCCTTCTTTGCGCCTTTCCGCGACAGGCGGGCTAGGTTGGCGTCCAGACCTGATTACGTAGGCGAGATTATCGCCGATGGAACCAGACGGGCCAAATCCATAGCCGAGGAGACTTTGGAAGAAGTCAAAGACCGGATGAACCTCCTGGCCTAGCTCTCTATCAACGCTAAAAGCTTCTGTGCAGCAACCTCGGCTGCTATAGCACAGGTCTTGAGACATCCAGTCTCTGTGTGTCCGCCGGCTGCCAGGAAAGCCTGCTGTTCCTTCTCATCCGCCAAGTCAAATGATCTGCCATAGATCCTTTCCTGAATGTCCCTGCATAAGGTGGTTGATAGGGTCGTGTGGAAATCGAACTGCTTCTGGAGAGCTGCCTTGAACCCTTCGACCACGTCTTGAGAGGTATCCATTGCTCTTCTATATGCAGGGGTGTCTGACATCTGTTCTCTGCCAAGAACAAGGCCGAGGGCCATCAATGCTCCGATCAGTGCGCCACAGGTTTCACCGCGGCGGGCAACCCCACCTGAGAGCGCTGTGGCTGACTTGAATGACTGCACGTTGCCTATCCCGAATTCCTCCTGCAGAGATCCGAGCACGGCCTGTGCACAGCCGCTGTATCTGTCGTTGTCCAGCGCTTTGGCCTTTACTCTGCGTATTACTTCGTCGGTTGTTGGCATCTCATCTCTCCTTCAGGTGGATCTGGCCTCTGGGATTTGTGGGTGGTTGGGTAGCGTATCGCCTCTACTGTTCTCATTGCAGTGGTGGTCTTTTCTTGTGCCAGTCTGTGGCTTGCTCGTAGGCGAAGGCAATACGGAGAATTGTCTCCTCGTCGAAGGGCTTGCCTATGATCTGCATGCCGACAGGCAAGCCATCGGCGAAACCGGCGGGAACGGAAATAGCTGGAACGCCGGCGATGTTTATCGGCAGGGTGCACACGTCGCTGAGATACATCTGGAGAGGGTCTTCCAGCTTCTCACCCAATCTGAAAGGTACCGTCGGCGAGGTCGGAGTGACCAGAGCATCGAATTCCTGAAACGCTCGGTCGAATTCCTGCCTTATCAATGTGCGTACTTTTTGCGCCTTGACATAATAAGCGTCGTAGTAGCCAGCGGACAGGGCGTAGGTGCCCAGCATGATGCGCCTCTTTACCTCTGTCCCGAAACCGAGTCCACGCGTCTTTTCTGTGGCGTCTATTACGCTACTGGCTTTCACTGGCGAGAAACCGTATTTGACTCCGTCATAGCGGGCGAGGTTCGCTGAAGCCTCGGACGGAGCCAGGATGTAATACACTGCTAGAGCGTACCTGGTAGATGGTAGGGATGCTTTCCAGTTTATGTCCGCTCCGATCTCTCGCAGCTTATTTATCGCTGTCTCCAGTGTCTCCCTGACTTCGCCTTGCATGCCCTCCACGAAGTACTCCTGTGGAATCCCAATTCGCAACCCCTTGAGGTCAGGAGCCAAATGTGTAGTGTAGTCTGGTACTGGATACCGGGCTGAAGTTGAGTCTCTGGCGTCGTGTCCAGCGATGAAGTTCATTACCAGAGCACAGTCGGTGACATCCTTGGTGAGCGGGCCAATCTGGTCGAGCGAGCTGGCGAAAGCGACTAGGCCAAAGCGACTGACGCGCCCATAGGTGGGCTTGAGCCCGACTACACTGCAGAAGCCAGCCGGTTGTCGGATGCTGCCCCCAGTGTCGGAGCCAAGAGCATAGATAGCTTGATCGGTAGCCACCGCGACGGCTGAGCCTCCGCTACTGCCTCCGGGTACGCGGTCTAGATCCCACGGGTTGTGAGTGGGGAAGAAGGCAGAGTGCTCTGTGGAGGAGCCCATGGCGAACTCGTCCATATTCGTTTTGCCTATGATTACTGCCTTTTGCGCCTTGAGTTTCTCTATCACCGTGGCGTCGTACGGGGGAACAAAAGTCTCCAGCATCCTTGAGCCGCAGGTGGTCCGTATCCCTGTGGTACATATGAGGTCTTTGACCAGGACAGGTATTCCAGTCAACGCTTCGGCTTGTCCCTCATTTGCACATGCGTCGGCCAGTGCTGCTTGCTCTAGGGCCAGGTCGTTAGTGATGGTGAGACAGGCACGGACTCTATCTTCGGTCTCGGCAATACGCTGAAGGGTGGACTCGGTCAGTTCGACGGAGGAGATCTCCCGTTGCTGGAGAAGCTGATGTGCCTCGTGGATAGTCAGCTCACACAGGTCTTTCACTGGTTCTCATGACCTCTCTTCGGCGCTGCTGCACACGGTGATGCTGCGGCAAACGGTACGGCCAGCGACGGTGTTGGCTACTTACGAATGGATCTACTCAAGTATTGCTCTTACCTTGAAGCAATTCTCTTCACGGTTGGGGGCATTGGCTAGGATCTCCTGTTGGGGATAGGATTCTGCTGCATTATCCTCTCTAAAGACGTTTTGTGAGGCGCTGCTCTGAGTCGCCGGCAGAACATCCGTGGTATCAACTTCCTGCAGTATCTCGAAGTTCTCCAGAATATGGGAAAGCTGCAGCTTGAATCTCTCGACTTCGGCTTTGCTCATAGCCAGTCGAGCTAGCCAGGCGATGTGCTTTACCTGTTCATCACTTAGCTTCATTGTGGTTCTAGGGCACTGGGATTATACCATCTTGATTTCTTCGGCG
>DAOUEN010000100.1:0-15416 GCA_034430415.1 Dehalococcoidia bacterium | reverse complement strand
GCTGGGAACTGTCAAGGGTGAAATGCTGCCGGGCAAGGAACTCGGCCACTGGATCGAAGCTTTCTTTCTGCAGCTGAAAGATCTCCCAGCGGCCATCCGACGTTGCCTTCTCTTTGCGCCTTTGCTCCAGCCTCCTCCTTGCTTCTTCTTCGCCCAGTTTGCACTCCAAGGCGATGAGATCCGCGCCTTTCTCCTCTGCCATTCTTCTGACTCTTGCTCTTTCCCCTCTTCTCCTAAAGGAGGCGTCCAGTATGATGGAGTCCCCGCGTGATAGGGCCTCTGCTGCCTCGGCGAGTATTGCATCGTAGGTTCTGCGGGAGAAGTCATCAGAGTATATGCCGCTATGGAATTCCTCAAAGCGGTGTTCAGTGGGTGGGATATTGGCTAGCTTCTTCCTGGTGACATCGGAAGAGATAACGGCACAGCCAAGCCTCTGCCCCAGAGCGTTTGCGATCGTTGTCTTGCCCGTGCCCATCAGGCCCATAGTAATGATGAGAAACGGTTCTGCTTTGGTGTATAGACAAGCCAGGTCAAAATAGCGCTGAGCCGTGGCCAGGATTGCCCTCTTCTCTTGGTTAGGTATGAAGGGGTCATCAAGCTTGAAGCTTTCCACTTTGCCCCTGACGTAGGCCCGATAGCATTTGTAGAAGTTGAGCAACGTCAGTATCTCGGTGTCTCCACTTCGCCTTATGTATGTGTCTACGAAACGCCTTGAAAGATGATCCTGCCGGTAACGGTCCAGGTCCATAGCTAGAAAGGCGATCTCGGAGGAGACATCGGAGTACCTGAATCTGTCGTTGAATTCGATGCAGTCGTATATGCAAATACCCTTGGCGAAGCAGACATGAGCAGCATGAAGGTCGCCGTGACAGTCCCTGATCCTGCCTTCCTTTGCTCGTTTGTCGAATATGCTGGCATTGTGATCCACAAAATCAGCAGTATAGCCCTTTATGCGCTCATACGTAGTTGAGGAGAGACAAAGGCCAACGTATTTCCCGGTTTGGCTGAAGTTCTCGCTGGCATTCTGGCGAACGATGGCCAGGTCACCGAAGGCAGCGATCTCCGGGCTCTTTCTTGCCTTGCGGTGAAAAGCTGCCAGTTTCTCGGCGACTCCAGCTACCATCTTCTCGGTGACTTTGCCTTGGGGCAAGAGTACGTCCATCATGCGGTCCTGGGGCAGTTGTATCATTTTAACCGCATATTCGACAGGTTTGCCCTGTCCTTCAACGCGAAGTCCATCCTTGTCCTCAGCAATAGGCACTACTGCCAGGTACACATCCGGGCAGAGGCGTCTGTTCAGCTCCAACTCCTGCTGACAGAAGAAGCGGCGTTTCTGTAGCGTGGTGTAGTCCAAGTACCCGAGGTTCACCGGCTTCTTCACTTTGTACGCGTAGTCGCCAGTGAGGAAAACGAAGGACATCTGAGTCTGAACTAGTTGTATCGGTTGTGTTTGGTGTGGGTAAGCTTGAGGGTGAAGCAACGAGTCAAGCTTGCCCGACACCTTATACCCCTGCTTCAGCCGGGAGGTCGAAGATTCAGGCGAAAATGAAAGTTGGCCTGGCAAACCCGCCCTCAGCCTCCTTGCCGCCAATGGAATATGCGTCCCCGGGCAGTACTTTGCTGCGAGACCCTAGCTGAACTCTCCTCCCGACTATATCCATGGTTACCCTGTTTGGATCCATATCGGTCAGGTTACCCATTAGCCACGGGCCCTCATCCAGCTCGACCATTACTATGGTGTAAGGAACCTCGGCGTCACGGCCTTCGGAAGGCACATAGGAGACAGTGAAGGTCACAATCTTGCCGCTGCCGCCCAGTTCAGCCGTGTCCATGTTGGTGCTGCCACATTCCTGGCAGGCCATCTTAGGAGGGCAAGTGAATTTGTCGCAATCGCGGCACTTCAATCCCAGCAGTCTGCCCTTCTTGAGAGCCTTGTTGAATTCTTTGAAGGTGAGCTTGTACTCCATTTTGTGTCTCCTTCTGTTCGGTTACCACCCTTTCTGCAACACTATGTTGCAGAGCACCCCGTCTCCGCCCAGCGTGTCCGTCAGTCCTATCTTGACTCCTTCTACCTGTCTCTCCGGCTCCACTTGTCCTCTGATCTGATGTACTACTTCATATACCTGGGAAGCGCCGGTGGCTCCTATAGGGTGCCCCTTGGACTTCAAACCGCCCGAGACGTTTATCGGTATTCTACCTCCAACCTTTGCCTCTCCCTTTTCCCAGAGTTCGCCACCTTTGCCGTATTTTGCGAACCCGAGGCTTTCTGCAGCAATGATGCTGGCGATGCTGAAGCAGTCGTGAAGCTCGCAGATATCCACATCCTCGGGCTTGATTCCAGCCATGTCATAGGCCTGCTTGACCGATACCTCTCTCGCTCTGATGCGCGGGGCATAGTTCTTCTGAGAGCTCAGGTTGCCAGATGAACTCTGGCCAACGCCGGTGATGAAAACGGGCTTATCGGTAAGCTGCCTGGCTTTTTCCTCCGAAGCCAGGACCACGGCTGCGGCCCCGTCAGAGAAAGGACAGCAATCGTATAGTTGCAGGGGGGAGCACACCATGAAGCTTGTGAGCGCATCCTCCACAGTAATCTCTTTGTGGAACTGGGCCACCCTATTATGAACTCCGTATCTATGCGACTGGACGGAGACCAGCGCCATTTGCTCCTTGAGTCTCTGCAGCGGGACAGCGTACTTGGAAGAGTAGAGGTGGGCCAGCATGGCGAAGAAACCGGGGAAAGTCAGACCGACGGGATATTCATAGTGGCTGTCATGGGCCATGGCGAAGGTGCGCGTGGCTAGGGGTGTTCCCATCTTGGCTGCTGTCTCCACTCCACCAGCTAGAACCACATCGTAGAATCCCGAGGCGACCCACATGAAAGCATCCCTTATTGCCAGAGTGGACGAAGCGCAGGCGCCTTCGAATCTAGTGGCTGGGATGTTGAAGGCTCCGATGTCGTCAGCGCAGTAGGACTGTACCATAGCCTGCCCCTCGGAGAAGTCTCCCAGGACATTGCCCACGTACAAGGCCTGCATATCTTTGGGCTTCAGATTCGACTCATTGATGGCATCCATAGCTGCCTCAGAGAATAACTCCACGGATGATTTATCTGCGGCAAAGGTGAATGGGGTATGGCCGGTGCCGACAACTGCTACTTTTCTCATTATGTACCTCCTAGTTGACCAGCCGCCCATTATAGCAGTGATCACCTGGTGAGTAAAGCAGCAACTGACTCCAGAGGCCTCGTTGCCTCTTCTTCACTTAGTGCCCAATGTATGGCGGGCAATAGCCCACCTCTGCATCTCCGAAGTCCCCTCGTAGATTTCGGTTACCCTCTGGTCGCGGGCATAGCGTTCCACTGCGAAATCCCTGCTGTAGCCATAGCCACCGAAAATCTGAACGGCCTTGTGGCATACTCTGGAGGACGCTTCGGTGGCGAAGAGTTTTGCCATGGCGGCCTCTTTGATGAAAGCTTTCCCTTGCTCTTGTAACCATGCTGCCTTGTAGATCAGCAACCGGGAGGCATCTATGTCCGTTGCCATATCGGAGATCATCCATTGGATTGCCTGCATTTGGGCCAGCGATTTGCCGAATGCCTTTCTCTCTTTGGCATAAGCAACGGCAGCATCATAAGCAGCCTCGGCAATGCCCAACGCCTGGGCGCCAATTGAGATTCGGCTGGCGTCTATGGCTTCTAAGGCCATCCGGAATCCTCTTCTCTCTTCCCCTACCCGATTGGCAACCGGTATTCTACAATTGTCGAAGATGAGTTCGGTCGTTGAACTACAGTGTTGCCCTGTCTTTTTCTCCTTCTTGCCTACTGAGAAGCAGGGACTGCCTTTCTCTACGATGAAGCAACTGATTCCTCGATAGCCCAGCGATGTATTCTTAGTAGCATAGACAACGCCGAAGCTGGATTCCTCGCCGTTGCTTATGAAGAGCTTGGTGCCGTTAAGCAGATAGTAGTCACCCTCCTTTGTGTATCTGGTTTGCATAAGGGCGACGTCGCTACCGCCGACCGCTTCAGTGAGGGCGAAGTAAGCTATTTCCCCGTTGCAGCAGCGTGGAACATAGTTGCTCTTCTGCTCTTCTGTGCCGTATTTGACGATATTCTCCATCGCCACGCCGCAGCCAACCAGGTATGCAACAGCTAGGCCGGCCGAGCCTCGCGCAATCTCCTCGGTGGCTATGCAAAAGAGTGTCTTCCCACCTCCGTTGCCGCCGTATTCCCTGGGCAATGCCACTCCGCATATTCCCAGGGCGGCCATTTGCTTCCACACATCGTACGGAAATCGCTCTTCTTCTTCCCACCGGGCAGCCATGGGCGCAATTTCCTGATCGACAAAGTCGCGCACCATCGCTTGGAACATCTTTTGTTCTTCGGTGAACTCGAAATCCACGTTTCACCTCCTTGGCGTTTTTCCCTTCGGCTACAAGGCTATGTGGATGCGAACATCCGAGGATGACAATTGTTGCAGAACTTCAACTCCTTGTGGTCAGTGTCAGCCAGACAGTTGGAGAAGTGCATAACGCATCTCGCGTCGGGACAGTGTTCCAGCCCAAACGTATGTCCGAGCTCGTGAGCTATTTCCTTGGTTGCTCTGTCTATGAGTAGGGCCCTATCCGGTGCCAAGCCGTAGTATTCTTGTCTTAGCCGGCATAGCGACACGATGGCTGTCCCGGAGGCAACGTCGGCTTGGCCAAAGACGAAACTTAGCCTCGGAATATAGAGGTCAACATCGACTATGCCTACGGTCTTTTCATGCTTCTCCCGGGGCGGCCCATTCAGGGAGGCCAGCAGGCCTGAGGAAATATATTGTCTTCTCTTGGGGTTGTAGGTACGGGTCAGGCAACTCAAGCCCGACTTCGTGTCGACCGGACAATGAAAAACACGATTGACTCTTTCCCTGAGTTCCTGCACCACATCGCTATCGATTTCGCCCAGTGGCCTGAGGGTGATTCTCATGTTCTCTTTGAGCTTCTATCCAGACGCCAGGGGCGCTTTGAGACAAGGCGATTCCTGGATTCTGGAGGAATTGCGGTAGTTCATTCGCTGGCCAGAGCATGGATCTCTATGGCAATCCAGACGACAAGGCATAGCACTCCAGCCAATAGGACGGGTGTGGAATAGTACCAGCATAGAGAAACTAGCCACGCTATCCCCAGCCCGGCAAAGACGTGGGCAAAGGCATTGAGACAAACGTGTTCGGAGAAGTAGATAGAGCCTCTAGTCCACAGTTCTCCCATTTCCTCATCTCCTTACTATGCACCTAGATATCTCCCCACGATCAGATCCAAGTCTCTCCTTGTCTCTTGTGGGATACACCTCGGCGAGGTGACAATAGCATCTTCAAGTGCGGTGGCACAAGGGCAGTCCCGTTGTTGTGGTATGTCGGGAATCGCTAGCCTCAGGATTCTCCTGGCCGTGCCAACGCCTTTCTCAAGGTTGGCTAGGATCATCTCCGTCGTCACCGACTCATAGCTTGGATGCCAGCAATCGTAATCAGTGACGAAGGCAAGTGAGGTGTAACATATCTCAGCCTCTCTGGCCAGTTTTGCCTCGGGCAACACTGTCATCCCGATGACGTCGGCACCCCAGTCGCGGTAGAGCTGTGACTCAGCCTTGGTAGAGAATTGTGGCCCTTCGATAGCTAGATAGGTGCCCCCTTTGTGTATCCTGGATCCTGCCTTCGTGGCTGCCTCGGATAGGACCTGACTCAGGGTAGGGCAAAACGGCTCGGCAAAGGCTATGTGTGCGACCATCCCGTTGGTGAAGAAAGTGCTATCTCTACCTTTGGTGCGGTCGATGATCTGGTCAGGGACAACAAGGTCCATAGGTCGAATTTCCTCCTTCAGGCTCCCTACCGCGTTCACAGAGATAATCCTCTCCACTCCGAGAGATTTCATGGCGTAGATGTTGGCCTTGACCGGCAACTCCGTGGGGCTGATGTGGTGTCCCCGGCCATGCCTGGGCAGGAAGGCAACCCTTACGTCTTCGAGGTTGCCCAATATCATGGTATCGCTTGGCTTGCCGAAGGGTGTACTCACGTTCACTTCCTCCACCTCGCTCATGCCCTCTATTCTGTAAAGGCCGCTGCCACCGATGATTCCGATTCTCGCTGTAGACATTGGCTACTCCTCTATACCTTGTGATAGCACAGATGATTATACTAGAAAGGGAAGGCCTATATGAGCTTGATTTGATGTTTCCTGTCCATTCTCTGAATGCTATAATCTGGACAAAGGAGGCGAATCAGGTGGAAAAGAAGGAGCCTTATGCCAGCCAGGAGGAATTCAACAGGCGAGTTATCCATTACCCCGATGTTCCTTCTGTAGAGCTGGTTCCCGGTTCAAACAGCCACATCGTGTCTTCCGAGAATATCACGGTCAGTTTTCTCACCCAGAAGCCCAATGCATTTTTCCCTCCACACCGTCACGAATCAGAGCAGATGATGATAGTCATAGATGGTGAGCAGGACGAAATAGTTGAGGGGAAGCTATATCACCTCAAGAAAGGTGACGTTATCATCCTGCCGTCTAACATAGAACACGGCGGCTATATTCCCGAGGCAGGCTGCAAGGCTATCGACATCTTTTCTCCTCCTCGAGAGGACCTTGTGGCCAAGCTACGGAAGGCTCTGTCTTCCTAGGAGGCTGAGCATTATTGCTGTAATCAGATCGGTCGTGCAAGTCGAGTGTGACCAGCACACTAGTATAGTAAAGGAGGGCTAACTCATTTGGAAAAGAAAGAGCCATATGCCAGTCAGGAGGAATTCAGCAAGCGAGTCACCCATTACGCCGATGTTCCTGTTGTGGAACTGGGTTCTGGCGTGAAGGCTCACATTGTGTCTGCTGAGAGGATCACGGTTACGTTTGTTACCCTGGCCCCAAGTATCTGCGCTGCGGTTCACCACCACGAAAATGAACAGATCATGATAGTCGTGAATGGTGAGTGCGATTTCATACTTGAAGGGAAGCTGTATCCTATGAAGGAGGGCGATGTCATCATGGTACCTTCAAATATGGAACATGGAGCCTATAGCTCTGACAAGGGCTGCCAGATCATGGACATCTTCTCTCCGCCAAGACAGGATTTCGTGGAGAAGCTGAGGAGAGTCTTGTCTGCCCAATAGCACGCCTATGTAGTTGAACGAGAATGGATCCAATACCACTGGCTACGTTCTTCTGTGGAGTATTTGCAGGAATGTAGCCAGAATCTGAATTGGGAGGCTAGACATGGACGATAAGGAAAGAAACCTGCAGGACATCATCGAGGGTGGTGTTGTGGCGATAGTGAGAGTTGGCACTGCACGGGAGGCCATAGAGGTATGCGGTGCCATAGCCAAGGGTGGTGTCAAGCCTATTGAGGTAACAATGACTGTCCCCGGTGCCATTGACGTTATCAGGGAGTTCGGGGAAGCTGTGGGCGATGAAGTGCTTGTGGGTGCTGGGACGGTGCTGGATCCAGAAACGGCGCGGGCTGTGATACTTGCCGGCGCGGAGTTCATTGTCACGCCAACTCTGAATCTGAGGGTAATAGAGGTCTGCCACCGGTATGGTAAGGTGGTTATACCAGGCACCTTCACCCCTACTGAGATACTGACCGCGTGGGAAGCGGGGGCTGACATCGTCAAGGTGTTTCCCGCTGGAGCGGTCGGCCCAAAGTACTTGAGAGACATCAGAGGTCCTCTGCCACAGATAAGGCTGACCCCCACTGGCGGCGTGACTCTGGAGAACACGCCAGATTTCATCAGGGCGGGTGCTGTGGCAGTGTCGGTTGCTACAGCGCTGGTGGACAAAAAGGCACTCAGCGAGAAGAGGTATGAGGTGATCACGGAGAACGCCAGGAGATTCATTGAAGCGGTGAAAGTGGGAAGGGCTGGGTAAGGTTAGGAGACTGAGGAGGGCAACGAGATGTATGACCTTGTGGCGTTCGGCGAGACAATGGTGAGACTATCGCCACCCAACTACCGCAGACTGGAGCAGACAAACATCCTGGAGGTGAATGCCGGTGGTGCGGAGATGAGTGTGGCGTGCAACCTCAGCAGATTGGGATTGAAAGTGGCCTGGGTCTCACGGCTTACGGACAATGCACTGGGGGCGTTGATTAGGAACAAAGCGAGGGAACAAGGAGTAGATACCTCCCATATCATATGGACAAGCGGCGACCGAGTTGGGCTTTATTTCCTCGAGTTTGGGGCGTCGCCAAGGGCAAGCAAGGTTACCTATGACAGAGCACACTCCGCCATGAGTCAGATAAAGCACGGAGAGGTGAACTGGGACGAGATCTTGCGCCAGGCCAAGTGGTTCTACATCAGTGGTATTACGCCGGCGTTGAGTGCCAGTGCAGCCCAGGTCACGGCTGATGCGCTGAAGACAGCGAAAAAAGTTGGCTGCAAGGTCGCCTGTGACCTCAACTATCGATCGAAGCTATGGACAGAGTCGGAAGCTGGGAAATGCATGAAGCCGCTGATGGAGTATGTGAACATCCTTATCTCCACTGAGGAGGACACGGCGAAGGTGCTGGGAATCAAGGCCCACGGCTACCAGGAAGTAGCAAAGAAGCTAGCGGAGCAGTTCAGTTTCGAGGTGGTATGTATCACAATACGAGAAGACCTGTCTGTTTTGAGGAACCGCTGGTCGGCCATAGTCTACTCGGGCGGCAGGATATATGAAGACAGGACGTATGACGTCGAGATAATCGATCGGCTTGGAGCGGGGGATTCGTTTTCGGCCGGGTTCATGTATGGCTACATCACTGAAGGTGTGGAATGGGGGTTGAAGTACGGGAATGCCTACGCGGCATTGCAGCATTCGATTCCTGGAGACATCAACTGGACAACTCTGAAAGAAGTTGAAGCTCAGGTGACAGGTGCTGGGACGCGCATAAGCAGATAGACCACGGTCATCACTCATTCTCAAACAGCTCTGTCAACTGGTCAGGAGTGGTGATCTGAGTTCCTTCATACTCCCCCAGTTGCAGCAGGGAGCTGTCTGCGGAGACGATGAAGTCTGCGCGCCCACTGGCAGCACAGGATAAGTATTTGTCGTGCCACCCATGTGCTTTCATCACCTCGAGCGTCTTCTTCTCCTCGATCAGTGAAGTGATGACCGGCAGATCGGCAATGAACTCGCCCAGCTCCTCTCCCTTCAGTCCATGTCTTTTCGCCAGCTTCGGATGGCGTATGACCCGCTCTCGCTCTTCGACCATGGCTGGTGAGCTGAAAAGACGAACCCCGTTCTTGAGAATGTGGTCGAAGATTTGAGCCGACTTGCCGTGAGGATTTATCAGAGCGCTGACGAATACGTGGGTGTCGAGGACGACTTTAAGCATGAGAGAATATCCATGGTGAGGACTATCTTGTTGCCTCTACCGCCTCTTGGATCTCACTTTCCAGTCTCTCTGATTTGATGCCCTGGTTTTTTTTCCTCATCTGCACGATTTTCTCGTAGAGCCTCTCTCTGGCTTTCTCCCAGGCGACATACTCTTCTACGGGTATCACAGCCACCACTGGTCGGTTTCCTCTTTGAACGATGTACCTGTCTCCCCTGAGACGCACCTCGTCCATTAACTCACCGAAGCTCTGTCTTGCCTTCTGTGCTGATATCCTCTTAAGCATGTTACCTCCATGACCGATATGACCACAATGGTCGATTCTGTCAGTACAGTCATTATACATATGTTGGTCATAATGGTCAATAGGGTCAGGCAGGAACACTGAAGTACACGTCTTGGGGGGTATGGCTACACTCGCCTCGCCGAGAATAGCTGGTTTACGGCCAAGGACTATCTTGTCAAGGATGCGGCAGGTTATCTATATCGCGTCTCGTAGTCTTCCTATGTAGCTGTCAAACATCTCCTCGCTCGATTCCTCATGCTGGGAGACGAAGTCCTTCCATTGTGGGCTGTTTCTGGCATTGGCGTCCAGGGAACCTTCCATGTCGATCTTCATGCCCTGCGCCTTTGCCTGCTGAGCCGCTGCCTGGAGCTGGCTTTGCAGCCCCGCTTTTAGCTGTTCGTATGCCTGCTGTTTCACCTGCAGATATTTTTGGCGGACGGCTTCGATGGAGTCGAGGGCTACTTCTAGGGTGCTATACTGTCCTGCGGCTTTCATTGTTTCTATGGCCAGGATGGCGTCCCGACGCTGCTCGAAGTCCTCCTGGCCCATTCGCAGACGCAGCGTATCTACCAGTCTTGACTGTACCTCTCTGGGGATAGACTCACCGCGCTGCTGTTTCAATCCTTTCAGCCTTTTCCATAGCCCATCGGTGTCCAACCCGCCACTGAAATATTCTGAAAGCAGAGAATCCAGGTCGTTTGACTGTTTCAGTCTCGCCCTTTCTTCTTCCGATAGGGCACCAATCCTGGCCAAGCGTTCCCTAGCCAGGGGTGAAAGCTCCATGTTAGTCGCCCCCCATGCCAGTGACCTCTACCTTCTGTTTTGGTTACTTCTTTTCTCTGAACGGAGGCTTCGGCACCTGTAGGTTGTAGCCAATTTTCGAGGCGAAGTTGGAGACCATTCTCTGTCCACCCGTGTTGCAGTCGGGGCAGTCGGCCAGCTTATCGAAGTCGGCTATAGGCCTTTTCACCTCGAATACCTTCCTGCACTTGGGACACCAAAACTCGTACGTGGGCATTCCCTCAGCTCCTTCCGAGACCTGCTGTCTCTTCCTGATATTCCTTCCTCATTATACCTCTTTCAGTGATAATGGCGGACACGTAATTGTGAGGCGTTACGTCGAAGGCAGGATTGGCAGCCTTTGTGTCCTCCATGGCAACGGAGAATCCCTGGAAATGGGTTACCTCATGACTGTCTCTCTCCTCGATGGGGATGGCTGTACCTGAAGGTAGGGAGACATCTATGGTGCTGGTGGGTGCGGCGACATAGAAAGGAAGGCAGTTCTCCTTGGCCAGGACTGCCAGGGTGTAGGTGCCGATCTTGTTGGCCACATCGCCATTGGCTGCGATCCTGTCGGCACCAACGATGACGCAGTCTATTTCCTTCCGATTCATGAAATAACCGGCCATGGAATCGGTGATCAGGGTCACTGGAATATCCTCCTGTCTTAGTTCCCAGACGGTCAATCTGGCTCCCTGGAGCAGGGGGCGGGTTTCTGTGGCGAAGACGATTATGTTCTTCCCTTGTTCTTTGGCGGCTTTGATAATTCCCAGAGCGGTGCCGTAGCCAGCAGTAGCTAGAGATCCGGCGTTGCAATGGGTGAGGATGCGGAAGCCGTCTTTGATGAGATCGGCCCCGAGGAGACTTAGCTGCCTGGTTGCGGCTATTTCTTCTTGATGAATTCGTTTCGCCTCACGGAGAAGAGCCTTTGTTGCTTGGGGAACGTTGCGACCTGTAGCGGCTTGCCTCATCCTGCTGATAGCCCAGAACAAATTGACTGCCGTGGGCCTGGTTTCGGCAAAAGCTTGTACAATCTGCTCAAGTCGAACAAAGAACTCCTCTTTGTCTGATGTTCTTATGCTTTGTGCTCCTAGCGCTATGCCGTAGGCAGCGGCGATGCCAATAGCGGGTGCTCCTCTAACCTTCATTTGCTTGATGGCCAGGGCCAGGTCCCGGTAGTCTGTCAAGTCGATGAAGCTTGTTTCCTGGGGAAGCCTGGTCTGGTCCAGTATTCTCAGCCTGTTACCGAGCCATTCTATTGTCTCGTTCGCCATTTGCACTCCTGAAGCACTTTCCATATTATACTAAGATCGAAAGCAGGGGAAGGCAGGGATGACAAGAGAAGAAAAAATCGAAGAGGTCAGACAGAGGGCGAGGGGAAATTTTGGTCTTGGCTACAATTGCTCTGAGTCTGTGTTTGAAGCGGTAGTGAGCCTGATCGATACCGGGTTGCCTGAGGAAGTCAAAAAGCTGGCTACGGGATTTGGTGGTGGTGTTGGACTCTACGGCGACACATGCGGAGCCATCGCAGGTGCGGTCATGGCCGCTAGCGCTGTCTATGGAAGAAGCTCCCTGCCTGAAGGTGAAGGCAAAGAGGTAGCCCAGAAGTCCAAGGAGCAGCTCTACGGGAAGCCGGGCCTGTACAGGATATTCAACCAGATTCCCAACAGGATCAGAGAGAAGTACGGAGCCACTGTCTGCCGAGATCTGACATCCGAATGGCACGACAACTGGCTCTGCCGCGAGCATGCTCTCAGTTGTCGCGAGATCATCACCGACGCGGCAGGAATCGCTGCTGATATCATTCTGTCAGATAAGGAAGACATTGCCTCAAGGCCATTTGGCGCCAATGTGGAAGACCTCGGGGACTAGTCGCCTTCTTTCCCACTGCAACTGCGGCATTCCGGAGTGAGATGAACGTCGGTGTATGTCGGATAGAGCTGCGCATGCCTGAGAATCAATCACTCAAAGCCAAGCGGCAGATAGTGAAGTCCATCATTGCTCGGCTGCAAAACACGTACAACGTTTCTGTGGCTGAGGTTGATAACCAGAACCTGTGGCAGTTGGCTACCCTGGGGGTATCCTGTGTTAGCAACTATAGAAGATATGCCGATGAGACCTTGTCTGCTGTGCTGAAGTTCATTGTCCGGAACTACCCGGGCGTGGAAATAGTGAGTTCGGAAACAGAGACCCTTCCTGCTTTCTGAGAGGTTAATGGATGCCACTGCTTTTGTGCATCATCTGCTCACCCTGCCCGGCTACAGACAGCAGCTTGTTCATATAGAGCATCTTCCCGCGCGGGAAGCTGTGTTCGGCGAACTGGATAGGTGCCTCCACCCTATCCTTGAAGCGCGTCTCAAAGCCCTGGGGATATCGGCTCTATATCGACACCAGGCGGAGGCACTGAATGCTCTTTTCGCCGGGAAGAACATCATAGTGGCTACCCCAAACGCCAGCGGCAAAAGCTTGTGCTACCACCTGGCGACGCTCGAGGCGATGCTGGCTGACAGGGACAGCCGGGCGATATACGTTTTCCCCAGCAAGGCGCTGACCCAGGATCAGTTGAGGAGCCTGAGAAGGATAGCCTGTCCTCAAATTGCCTCTGAAGGGGTGGTGTGTACCTTCGACGGCGACACACCACAAGATGAGAGGGCGGGCATGAGGAGATGGGCGAAGATAGTACTCACCAATCCAGATATGCTCCATCTTGGTGTCTTGCCCAATCACCGGTTATGGTCCAGGCTGTTCCGCCACCTGAAGTACGTGGTGATAGACGAGGCTCACGTTTATCGGGGCATTTTTGGCTCACATATGGCCAACGTTGTGAGGAGACTACGGAGGATATGTGCTCTCTATGGCTCGAGCCCCCAATTCATTTGTTGCTCGGCTACAACGGCGAATCCGAGGGAACATGCTGAACGCCTGGTTGGCTTGCCCATTGAGGCTGTTGTTGAAGATGGGTCTCCTCATGGTGAGAAGTACTTTGCCTTCTGGAATTCGCCGGTCGTTGATGAAGCCAGGAACAGGCGCAGGAGCGCCAATTCTGAGGCAAGTTATCTCCTTATACAGTTGGTGCAGGAAGGCTTTCGCAGTCTCGTGTTCGCCCGCACGCGCAAGTTGACCGAGCTTATTTGCCTCTATGCTAGGCAACAGTTGGCTCCCGGCTTATGTGACAGGGTCAGTCCCTACCGGGCGGGATACCTTCCTGAAGAAAGACGCAGGATTGAGCAGCGGTTCTTTGATGGCGAACTCCTCGGCCTGGTAGCCACGACTGCTCTGGAACTGGGTGTAGACATTGGTGGTCTGGAGGCCACGGTGCTTGCTGGCTATCCGGGAAGCATTGCCAGCGCCTGGCAGCAGGCAGGACGCAGTGGCAGAAGCACTGCAAGCTCCTTGAGCTTTCTTGTTGGGCGAGACAACCCGCTTGACCAGTATCTGATGCGTAACCCGCACTTCTTCTTCGGCAAGAGCTTCGACAACGCCCTAATCAATCCTGCCAATCCTTATGTTCTCAAGCCTCACCTGCTCTGTGCCGCATGGGAAAGACCCATCGATGATATGGGCAGGGCGTTCTTTGATGGCGACGTGGACGCTGCACTGGCTGACCTGAGCAGGGAGGGCAAGGTGAGGAAATGGCAGACGAAGTGGTATTTGTCTCCTTCCCTCGCATATCCGGCTCAAGATGTGAGCGTAAGAGCAACGTCGGGACAATACGCCATCATTGACGTCTCCCAGGGTCGTTTGCTGGAGACTGTGGAAGCCAGTGTCGCCTTCCTGCAAATACATCCTGGAGCCATTTATCTCCACCAGGGCGAGTCTTATCTTATAACTGAACTCGATCTAGTCCAGCATACCGCCCTGGCAGAGCCAACCCAGGTCAACTACTACACTCAGGCCAGAGAGATCACCGAAATTAGGATTCTGAGCGTGTCTGAGCAGAAGGACTGCCGTGGGGTGACAGTCTGCTGGGGAACTGTGGATGTCACCAGTAGGGTGATTGGGTTCAGGAAGAAAAGGCAATTCGGTGATGAAATCGCTGGGGAGGAAGCGCTTGAGCTACCACCACAGAGATTCTTGACCAAATCTCTGTGGTTCGACTTGCCGGAGAAGGCATCTGACAGAATAGCCGATGCGGGTCTTGACTTTGAAGGCGGACTACATGCCTGTGAGCATGCTGCTATCGGCATTCTCCCCCTGTTCGCTCTCTGCGACAGAGATGATATCGGCGGTGTTTCTGTTTCACAGCATCGGGACACGGGCGGAGCACAGGTGTTCATCTATGATGCCTACCCCGGGGGCATTGGCATCGCTGAAAGGGGATTTGAGATAGTGGACAAGCTCTGGCGTGCAACGCTGGGGCTTGTTGAGAAATGTCCATGTCATGACGGCTGCCCAAGTTGTATTCAGTCTCCCAAGTGCGGCAATAACAATCAGCCGCTGGATAAGAAGGCAGCACTGATTCTTCTTGAAGAACTAACAGGCTGCAGCACGGAGCCTCAAGTGCAAGCCTGAGTCACGCTTTGAGCTAATTGCAATAATGTTGCATTTGGGCGCTCCCTCAGGTATCATGTCGCCCGTGGTGCGGGATTCTATTCGCTTCTTGCAGGCTCAGGGGTACAGGGTCACCGAGCCTCGAAGAAGAGTGCTGGAAGTTCTGGAGGGAGCGCAAGTGCCACTCTCACCTTACGATATACAGAGGGCTCTGCGCGGACGGGGCAAGTGTCCAAACCATGTTACCATCTATCGGGTGCTTGGCTTGTTGTGCCGTCTGAATCTGGCCCACAGAATCCTGTCGAAGGGCGGATTTGTGAAGTGTTCCCTCGGCAGGAGGGAAGGGTGCCATCGGCTCATGATTTGCCGCTGCTGTGGAGCTCTCCAGGAGTTCTCCAGCGACGGACTGTGCCGGGAGGAAAGCGAGCTTGCCGGTCAGTGCGGTTTTCATGCAGAACACCACGTCTCCGAGTCCTCCGGACTCTGTTCAATCTGCTACAGGAAGCAGTTTGAACAGAGTCCGGA
>DAOUEN010000099.1:0-2332 GCA_034430415.1 Dehalococcoidia bacterium | reverse complement strand
TGGACATACTCCGATGCCTTCGCCCTGCAGACTCCCTGGCCGACCATTCCCGCTGTCGGGGAGGGCATATCCTGTGATCCCTGCGGCTGCGATGCCAGCACCTTCTGCTTCTCCTGGCGGAGGTTGCCCTCGGCCGAGCGATACGACCTGTGGATAGCTATAGATGAGAAGTTCGACCACGTGATAGCCAGGATAGAAGACATCGTCCTCGACGACTGCTGTAACCCGTCGTGGTGCACCGATGAAGACCCCCTGCGCTTCGTTTGCGGCGAGACCTATTACTGGAAAGTGAGAAGCGCCAGCACGGTTGAGGGCGAGACCGTCCATAGCCGCTGGTCGCCGGCAATGAAATTCGTTGTCGAGGCGGGCACAACGAGGGAGGGAATGCACACCGCGCCTCTATTGACCACCCCCGAGAACGGCGGCGTGGAGATCTCCAGGTCGCCGGCCTTTTCCTGGGTCGGGTTTCCCGGGACGGAGAAATACGAGTTCATCCTGGCTGAGGACGCGGGTCTAACGCAGGTAGTGGTCAGCGAAAAGCTGTCCCACCCCGCCTATATGTATGAAGGCCAACTCAGCTGGGGCAGGACGTATTTCTGGCGGGTGAAGGCGCTGGAACCTGCCCCCAGCGATGCTGCCACAGGCACCTTCACCGTGATGCTGGAGCCGCGAGCAGAGCCACCTCTGCCGGTTCCTCCGGAGGTCGTACCGCCGGAGCCCCAGACACCGTCCTGGGTGTGGATAGTGATTGGGGTGCTGGGACTGCTGGCGGCGCTGGTCGTGGTGCTCTGCGTCACCGGCACCCGCCGCGGCAGGTAGCTCTTCGTCATTGCGAGCGCAGCGCGGCGATCTCCTCTTTCTTCCGAGCCCGGCCGCCGCGCTCGAACGCACTAGAACTATCTTCTATTGACAAATTGTCACGCCTCTGTGGTAATATGGTAACAGGACTAAAGTCACAGAGTTGCGGTCAGTGAATAAGCGTCGATCCAATATCGAAATAATCGCCGAGATGCTCAAGGTGGGCGAGAATGGCGCGGGCAAGACGGAGATCATGTATAGCGTCAATATGAGCTACCACCAGATACAGAAGTACCTGGGCTTCCTGCTTGGCCAGGGGTTCATTCACAAGGTGGAGGTGGGCAACCCCATGGTCACCTACCAGGTTACTGAGAAGGGGGCCAATCTGGTCAAGAGCATAGACACCGTGATGGACGTGCTGGATTTCCAGAACGGGAACGGCAGCCATCCGTAGGGGACCATTTCACAGACGAAGATCTAAGTGCGATAAGGAGGAACGCGATATGTCGGATAAGAGAATGCTGGTGGTGGATGTGGAGCTGGTCAAGAAGGTTGATGAGAACCGCGGTGACCTGAGCCGTTCCGAGTTTATCAACTTCCTTATCGATGGGCAGTTGAAGGAAGAAAGCAAGACGAATGACGGCGTCACCAGGGAAGAGTTCCGCCAATTCCAGGAAGGGGCCAAGGAGCTACTGCGTAGCTTTCTGGAGTTCTTCATCAATTACGGACTGGAACTGGGCAAGCAGCCCAAGAACGACGAATTTGAGCAGCTAACCAGGCGGCTGCAGAGTCTCGCCGGCTCGCACAAGGGGTAGGACCCCGCTGAAGCACCTCGTTTCCTCGCATTTCTCTACTCAATTCATACCCTCCACAGCTTCAACTAGAACTATCTTCTAGAACACAATCACTTCCCAAGCAAACCAGGCCCTGTCATAGTATCTTCAAGCTATTGACCTCTTTGAGGACAAGTGCAGGAGGTGCGTTATGACTAGGCCGATCGATTTGCTGCGACAGGGCAGGAAGGAAGAGCTATGGCAGATGTGCTGTGGATTCCTGGACCTCAACCTGGAGCAGTTCATGACCATCCAGAAACGACTGATGCTGGAACAGATCGGATTGCTGAAGAGCTGCGAGCTGGGGAGAAAGGTTATGCGCGGGGCTATGCCGGAAACGGTGGAGGAGTTCCGCGAGCAGGTGCCGCTGACTACTTATGCTGACTATCTACCCGAGCTTGTGGAGCAGCGGGAAGATGTGCTGCCGGCCAGGGTTGCTCACTGGGTGCGGACTTCAGGTAAGACCGGAGAGTATGAAGTCAAGTGGGTGCCCATATCAGAAGGCTTCGCCAGTGAGTGTGAGAAGGTGTGCGGCGGTTTTACCCTGCTCGCTCTTTGCAACGGGCGAGGCGATGTTTCACATGTCAAGGAGCATTTGAAGGTGCTATACACAATGGGAGGCCGGGAGTACGGTACGGGCATCTATGGCTACCTGGGGCAACAGGCCATCGGGTATGATTTCTTGCCCTCCAACTCTGAGG
>DAOUEN010000098.1:0-22042 GCA_034430415.1 Dehalococcoidia bacterium | reverse complement strand
GGACGAGTTCACCAAGGTTACTGCCTGTCATCGCAAGGCGGCTATCCGGCTATTGCGTGGCGGGAATCAGCCGAGGAGGAATAGAAGGCGTGGACGGCCCCGGCTGTATGGAGTTGCTGTGGCTGAAGCACTGAGGGTGGTCTGGGAAGCCACGGACCGCCTGTGCTCCCGGCGTCTGTATCCCTTTCTGCCTGAGTTGATAGCGGTCCTGAGGAGACATGGTGACGGCCGCATGGCTGCTGAGGTTACAGATCAACTCTGCCAGATGATCCCATCTACCATTGACCGTCTGCTGCGCCCCTGGCGCCAACCGGGAAGACGGCGTTCCCTTAGCACCACCAGGCTGGGGAGCCTGCTCAATAACTCGATCCCCATCCGAACTTTTGTCGACTGGGAAGAGAACCGCCCTGGCTTTCTGGAAGTTGATCTGGTATCCCACCGTGGTGAGAGCACTGAGGGCTTCTACTTGACCACTCTCTCTACGGTTGACGTAGCCAGTGGATGGTCGGAGTGCATTGGAGTCTGGGGGTGAATAAGTGGGCTCGTGGGCCGCACCCAGAAACTGGAGGAAGCAGAAATGACCACTAGCAAGCCCACTGTCTGACACCACCGTGCGGGGCAGTCTTAGCGGAGCGGGCCCTGTTGGCTGTCGCTGGCGGTGTCCCGCTCTACTGCCTGACAAGCTCTATGCCCTTGTCCAGGGCCTTGACGTTGTTGTCCAGCACCGCGCCACGAAAACGCTCCGCCAGCACCTCCACCATGGATTCCTTGTCCAGGGGCAAGAGGTCTGCGCCGATGAGACAGCCGATCATGATTATGTTGGTGAAGATGCGGTCTCCCATCTTCAGCGCTGCCTCAGTAGCCTCAACCACTCTGCATTTGGCGGAGTACTGGCCGATGGTCTGGAAAAGCTCGCTCAGCTCGGGATAGCTGGCCTTGCCGCTGCTGACATCTGGCGGGTAGACCGGCCGGGAGTTGGTTATGACGACCGTGCTAGGGTTGCCAAACTGGGACAGCAGCCGGAGTGCCTCCGCCGGTTCCAGAGCGAGAACAACATCGGCGAATCCCGCGGATATTAGCGGCCCGTAGGACCTCTCCTTTGATATCCTGACATGGCTGGCTACGGGTCCTCCCCGTTGAGAGACTCCGTAGGTGTCACCAACACCGGCGAAGTAACCCTTGTTTACCAGGGCCTTTCCGACGAGCAGGGCCATCAGTACGTTGCCCTGACCTCCAACACCACCGATTATCACGTTGAGTGGCTCTTTCGCTAGGGTCTTCATGTCTTATGCCGCCTCCTTTATGATAGCCCCCTGCGGGCATATGTCGGTGCATAGCCCACACCCGGTGCAGATGGCCTCGTCTATCTTTGCCTTGCCGGCCTCCTTATCCCACATCAGTCCCGGGCAGCCGAAAACCCTGATGCACAGCCTGTTGCAGCCGCAGCCATCGCCGGCGCATATATTGGGGTCTACACGCATTTTGTAGGGAGCGCGCTTTTCCTTCCGTCCCCTCACCAGCTCGCACACGCGGCGCATTATCACCACCCTGGCGCCCTCTTCTTCCTCAGCCATTAACCTGACCAGCGTCTCGGTGGTATTCTTGAGATCAAATGGGTCACATACCTCCACCTTGGCTCCCAGTGAGCGGCACAGAGCCTCCATGTTCACGACTGGCGCTTCTTCTCCCGTCGCCGCCACTCCCACTCCGGGGTGAGGCTGGAAGCCGGTCATGGCGGTGGCAGAGTTGTCCACGATGACAAAGATGAAATTGGCCCGGTTGTACACGCCGTTCACCAACGCAGGTATGCACGCGTGGTAGAAGGTGGAGTCACCAGCCATGGCGAGGACCGGCTGGTCAAAGCCGGACTCCTTTAGATTCCCCAGTCCATTGGCTACTCCTATCCCGGCGCCCATGCAGTGCATTGCTCTTTCCTGGAAAAAGCCGGCTCCGATGAACCCCAGGGAGTAGCAACCGATGTCGCCGGTAACCAGCCCGTGCCTCCCGTCAAGCGTGAGGGCGTCCTTGATGGCCCAATAGGTGGCGCGGTGAGGGCAGCCCGGGCAGAGGTTTATTGACCTGGGAGGCACCATCTTGGCTGCTTCTGCCAGGCCTTTGGCGTACTCGGCATCCAGCGCTTGGTATGTGGTACCCAGTATCTGGCTCATGGCGTTGATTACCAGATCCGTGTTGAGGGCCCCCCAGGCGGTGATGTGCCCCGTCCTCTTGCCGTAGAAGTCGACGTGGGGTGTGCCTGCTGGCAGACTTGCAGCGAGCTCCATCACGTTTCCTTCGGTGAACGGGTCGATTTCTTCAACAAACAGAACCTTGTCGGTTCGGCCGAGATGCTGCTGTATCAGCTTCTCGGGCAGCGGCCAGCCTGTGCCCAGCTTGAGGATACCCACTCTATCCTCTGCCTTCAGCAGCTCTACTGCCTCCGCGCAATAGAGATGGCAGACGCCTGAGGTGATGATTAGCAGCTCGGGCTTTTCGGGGCCCACGTAAGAATTGAAAGGTGACGCCTCAAACAGCGGCACTGCTTTCTTCAGCCTCTGCTGTAAGTTATGGTGCAGGATTCCGAATGGGCCTGAGGTGAACTTGCTCTTGGTGGGGTTGTACATGTTCCACACGTCGGGGAAGAAGGCCTTCTTCCGTTCCTTGGGCAGTTCGCCCAGCACAACTCTGCCCCTGGTATGCGCCAGGCGGGTCGTTTCCCTCACGATACAGGCATTATCCACTTCCCGGGAAACCTCGAAGGCCCACTTCACCATGTCTTTGGCCTCTTGAGCGGTGCTGGCGTCCAGCAGGGGTATGTCCATCCACTTGCATATCCACCGTGAATCCTCTTCATTGGAGCTGGAAATTGCCGATGGGTCGTCGCCGACCACCAGAACCAGCCCTCCCGTGCCAACCCCGGTCATGCCGAGATTCACCAGGAAGTCTGAGATGACGTTTATTCCGTTCTGCTTCATCGCCGAGAGGGCTGGAATACCGGCGAATGAAGCCCCGGCCGCCGCTTCCGCGGCCACCATCTCGTTTACAGACCACTCGGCATGGAAGTTCATCTTCTTGGATACTGAGGCCAGCACTGAGAGGACCTCTGATGCCGGGGTCCCGGGATACTGGGCCGTAAATCCAATCCCGGCCTCCAGTGCCCCTCGGGCAATAGCCTCGTTCCCCATCAGCAGCTCAACACTGCCGGGGGCATCCACATCAATTCCTGCCATTATCTGCTCACCTCCTTGATCTTACCTGCGTTCTCGAACGATATTCGGATCGCTTGAGCCTAGCTGGATAGCTTGGCGACAAGCGTCTCGGGTATGCCGAAGTAGAGAAGGTTCTTTCCGTCACCGCTCTTGGCCAGGATGTTCTTGATGGCCCTCTTCTTCTTGTCCAGCGACGCCTTCTTCTCAATGGCCAGGCTTTCCTCGGGTAGGGGTTGCACCTCGATGGCGCCTTTCTCCCTGGCCCTCTGAATGATGTCGGCTCCAGCTTGGGTGCGGACGATAACGGTGTTCCACTCCTTGAACTTAGCCCGTCCTGAACCGACAGAGATGTCAGCGAACTCGCCTGTCCAGTCCCAGCAGTAGCTGCATGCCTTGTTGGCAGCCTGTCTGCTCTCACCCGGCTCAAGCCACCTCTTGTTGGCGCAGAACAGGCTGATTACCAGCTTGACATTGTCAATGCTCACCCTGTTGTCCGGCGGGGACAGTTTCCTCTTGGCCACTGATGCAATCTGGCAGGGCAGGCCCACTATTCCCAGCTTCTCGTTGCTCTCCTTGGGGACGCTGTTGAGGACGGGTAACACCCGGGCCGTCAGGTAGTCGGCACCGGCACACTGGAGCAGTCCCTCCTTGCTTCGCGCCAGCAAGCCGACCGGAGAGCCATCGCCCGATATTGCCGATACGATATTCCTGGCCAGCGAACTCCCTCCGTCTTTGTCACCGGACATTCCCGTGGCGATTGCGGCGTCAATGAGTCCCTCCGCCAGCGCGAAGGATAGCAGCGCAGTCACCACGCCCCCATCATCCACCTTTTGAGTGATTGCTGTGTCTGTCGCCCTCGCCAGCAGTGCGTCCTTGACCACTCCCATGTCTTCCTTGCTGAAGGGCTGGCCGAAGATCTTCCGGCTGAGTGCGTCCATGTCGGTGTAGGTTCTAGGGCAGTACTGGTAGCAGTTGCCTTCTGATAGCGTGCAGCGGTCCAGCTGGACTATCCCGCCCTTGTACTGGGCCAGGTACGGGCAGCCAGCGGCGCACCCCCCGCATAACGAGCACAACCCTTCGTCTATTACCTCCCCGCGTAGCTTCACCGAGGCATAGTCTTCCATATCAATGGGCTCCTCCTTTCACAGAACTGCATCTCGGGCCAGGTTGAAGTGGTGACAAATCGCACCAATGATAGCAGACTGCTGGGGACGCAAGTCAAGTCCTTCAGGTCTTATCTTATTTGTGTCAGGAATCAGGATTATCGTGAACGAAACCCTCGACTTCTTCGGACCAGTCGCCTACAATATGGCCGGCGAATTGCGCGGGCCGATAAGAAGGAGGAGACGCGTGCGTATTGTGCTGATAGGGCAGACGGCTTTTGGTGAGAAGGCCCTCGAAAGGCTGGTCAAAGAGGGAGAAGAGGTAGTGGGGGTCTACACATCCCCCGAGGTTCCGGGAAGAGCAAACCCGGTGAAGGAACTGGCGCTTCGGCTGGGCATACCGACCTTTCAGCCGGAAAACATGAAGGCCCGGGAGGTCTACGACGACTACGTCAAGCTCAGCCCGGATCTGAACGTCATGGCCTACGTGACCAGCATTCTACCCGAGTCCATCCTGAGCCACCCCAGGTTGGGCACAATACAGTGGCACCCGTCGCTACTTCCCAAACACAAAGGAGGTAGCTCCATCAGTTGGGCGATAATCAACGGCGATACCAGGACAGGCATCACTATCTTCTGGCCCGACAAGGGGATTGACACCGGACCTATCCTGATGCAGAAGGAAGCAGAGATCTCCCCTGACGACACGGCCGGCTCGCTGTACTTCGACAAGCTTTTCCCCCTGGGAATACAGGCAATAGGGGAGAGCATCGAGTTGATCAGGAAGGGGACGGCGCCGCGAATTCCTCAGGACGAATCACAGGCCACCTATGAGCCGCTATTGACTGAGAAGGATGCGGTCATAGACTGGGGGCAGTTGGCGGCCAGGGTCTACAATTTTATTCGGGGAACGAATCCCCGACCGGGAGCAACAGCAAGGTTCGGCGGCACCGGATTCAAGGTGTTTGACTCGGAACTGCTTGCCGACGCTGTGGGAGGCCTGCCGGGCGAGGTTGTTGATATCACCGAGCGGGGGCTTGTGGTGCTTGCCGCAGGTGGAGGGGTCCTGATCAAGGAAGTCCAGCCGGCACGTTCCCCCAAGATGGGAGCCACAGGGTTTGCGGCGCAGGCGGGGTTAAAGGTGGGAGACAGGCTCGGCGGCCAGGGTATCTGAGTAGGGCTCTCGGCGGCTAGCGTACGTGGGTGGGGCTTCAGCCCTTAGGTGGGCCGGGATACGGCGATTGCCCTTATTGCTACTTCGCAGACGGCCACGTCTTCTTCAATGGTTCCACCGCTGACGCCGACTCCGCCGACTACGCTGTCGCCTTCCTTTATGGGCAAGCCGCCGCCAATGGTGGTCAGCCGATCGTTCCAGTTTGCCGTGTTGAAGCCAGCGTTCGCCGCTGACGGATTGCCAAACCTACCTATCTCAGAGCTCGGCATCTTGAAGGCAAATGCAGTCCAGGCCTTGTCCCGGGCAATATCCAGAGTCGGGATGAGAGCATCTTCCATCCTCTCGGCGGCAACCAGCCATCCGTTCTTATCAACGATGGCAATGCTACAGGCATTGCCCATTCTTTGTGCCTCGTCCATGGCTGCATGAATCATGTCCCTCGCCGTACCAAGTGTGATGTCCATATGTAACCTCCAACATCCTGAAGCGTGCAGGGTATTAATCATAAAGGGCAGAGAATCCAGCCTGGCTGACTGTGTTGTCATCGTCGGCGCTGGGACAGCCACTGGCGCCAATTCCACCGACTATGTCGAGGCCAAGGCTTGTGCCAACCTCTCTGATGGGAATTCCCCCGTGAATGGCACACAGGCGCCCCCTGTGCCTGTTGGCTATTCCAATCGCGTGTGTCCCCAGCGGGACTGTTGTTGCCACCCTGGGGTCGATGAACCTTCCCAGCATTAGCGTCGGCATTCCCATGACGACTGCCGACCATGCCTTCTCGATGGCAATATCCAAGGTCCCCGATGGGGCCCCGTCGGCTCTGTGTACGGCGATGACTGCACCGGCTGCGTCAACGACGGCTATGCTGCACGGAAATCCGACTACTTCCACGCTGTACCTCACCGCCGCCTCCAGCATCTTGCGCGCCATGCCTAGAGTTATTCTCTTTATGTGGCCCTCGTGATCGAAGGCCGTCTCTCTCTCGGTTGCCAGGCCGGTTACTTCTTTCATGTGGGTACTCCTTTCCTACGTAGGACTCCTGTCTGT
Organism: Dehalococcoidia bacterium; assembly: GCA_034430415.1. Taxonomy (GTDB): domain Bacteria; phylum Chloroflexota; class Dehalococcoidia; order GIF9; family AB-539-J10; genus JADFUZ01. Next base: position 15,512 of record DAOUEN010000098.1, on the reverse strand, counting down.
CATTCGCTAGCAGGGCAGGCTACTCGTCGCAACCACGTTGGAGCCGGTACCCAGGAGATTGTGCACGAGGATATCTCCCGCTTCTAGCTCCGGCTTCGCCCTCACTTTCGCCAGTACAGGCATGGCCTCGGTCAATTTCGACCTCGGTATGGGCCTGTCGGTTCGCACGGGCAGCAAGGGCTGGCAGCTGTCTTCCGTGAGAACGGTCGCTGTCAACACTCTCACCGGGTTCTTGTATTCATCTACGGCGTACGTCTTGCCTTCCTTGCAGCTGTTGCCGGTGATCTTGCTCACCTCTCCGTTGTCATCTATCGTCAGGGTGATCTCACAACCCATGGGGCAACCCACGCAGATCACAGTCTCCTTGCTTTCCATGCTACTTGGCCTCCTTCGTCAGGCACTCCACCACTATCTCTTTCGCATCGCCCTTCAGCTCGCCTAGCTCGCCGGCAGTGATTTCGATCTTCTCCATGGAGCTCGGCTTCACTGCTAGCTTGACCTTGCTGGTAAGGACGTCGCCGACTTTGATCCTGACGGTTCGTTCCGGCTCCTTGACTCGCATGTAGAGCGTCACATCGCTTTCCCCGCTGATAGTCTGAGGCACAACGTATCTGATGTTCCTTCCCGGCTTCATCTTGATCTTCTTTCCCGGCGGCTTGGCTCCACTGGCAAACGCGGCAGCGCTGGCCCCGGCGATCTCACTTTCCCAGGTTACGTTGTCTACCATGTCATGTACGTGGACTACGTTCCCTCCGGCAAATATGCCGGGCACGCTGGTTTGCCTTGCCTCATCCACAACTGGCCCCCCAACGATGGGATCCAACTCCACTCCTGCCTTTAGAGAAAGCTCGTTCTCGGGAATAAGCCCGACGGAAAGCAGCAGGGTGTCGCACTCTATCCTGCGCTCTGTCCCCGGCACCGGATTGCAGCTTTCATCCGCCTCGGCTATTGTCACCGCCTCTACTCGGGGAAAGCCATGGACCTGACTTACCGTGTGACTCAGGAACAGAGGAATGTCGAAGTCGTGTACACACTGCACCTCGTTCCTGATGAGTCCTCCCACATAGGGAAGCACCTCTACCACCGCTTCCACCCTGGCCCCCTCCAGGGTCAGTCGGCGGGCCATAATCATCCCGATATCCCCTGAGCCGAGAATGACTACCCTTCTTCCGGGAAGAAAGCCGTGGATGTTGACAAACCTCTGGGCCTGACCGGCGGTATAGATTCCGGCCGGCCTGCTGCCGTGGATGTTAATAGCGTACCTGGTTCTTTCGCGGCAGCCCATGGCCAGGACGATCGCCTTGGGCCTGAGGGTCAGGTAGCCCTTACCGCTGCTTGCTACCTTCATGGTACGGTCGGCCTGGAGCTCCAGAACCATGGATTGCAGTTCGGTTCCTACCTTCAGGTCCATAGCCTTCTCGATGAAACGGTCTCTGTACTCGGGCCCTGTAAGGTCTTCTCCGAAGTAGAGCAAGCCAAAACCATTGTGGATGCACTGGTCCAGCAAGCCACCCAGATTCTCCGCACGCTCGAAAATAGTCACGCTCTCCGCTCCGGCCTCCTTCGCCTTTATGGCGGCAGCCAGTCCAGCCGGCCCCGCGCCTATGACTGCCACATCGACTTCTTGGTGCAAGTCTAGTTACCTCCTTCCAATAGCTGTTTGCTCCTGTAGAGCATCTCCTGGGATTTGCCCCCAGCCATGGTAACTTCCTGCTCGGAGATTCCAAGCTCTCTTGCCAGAATGCTGATTACGCGGGATCGGCAGAAGCCGGACTGACAGCGTCCGGTGCCGGCCCGGGTCCTGTATTTGACTCCGTCAATCGTAGTCGCTCCTCTCCCAATCGCGTCGACGACTTCCATCTCTGTCACGGTTTCACAACGGCAGACCACGTGGCCGTATCTTGGCTCCCGGGCAATGAGCTTGCTCTTCTCCTCATCGGAAAGCTCGCTGAAGTCGGTTATGTCCCTACGCTTGGGATTGAAGTCAGTATTCTCCACCAGATCAAGCCCTTGCCCGGCCAGCATCCGCACGATTTCCTTTCCTGTTGCCGGGCAGGCGCTGATGCCCGGATAGCCCATGGTGGCATTGATGAATGCCGGCACGGTAGGTGAAGGCTCAACAACGCAGTCATGCCAGCCCAGTTCGAAGGTCTTCATCATCATGAAGCCAGCAAAGTACTTGATCACATCCCTTGCCGATAGCTCGGGCACAATGCCCTGCACATGTGTCAGGGCTGCTTCAGCCATTGCTCCTTTCGTGGACAGGTCGTCTCTCCTGGCCTGCATCAGTGTGATACCGAAGATGATATTCCCATCCACAGTAGGTTGAATGATATTCATCTCTCCCGGAATGGGAGGCACACGCCACACATTATGTTTGACTAGGTCACCCATCCTCTTGTCCAGGACGCCTACGTATCCCTTAACTGGATAGACCACGAAATTGTCGGCATTCACCATGCGGGCAATCTTGTCCACATAGAGTCCAGCAGCATTGACGATGAATCTAGCCTTGATGGGTCCGTTGTTGGTCCTGGCCTCAAATCCGTCCACTCCTCGGGATATGTCAGTTATCTCCGTACCCAACATGGCGTGAACTCCGTTCTGCACGGCGTTTTCCGCCAGGGCTATGTTCAGCTTTATGGGATCGGTGATAGCCGGCACGGGGTCAAACAGGGCTCCCAGTGCGTCTCTGCTCACGCGAGGTTCCATGTCAAACAGGGTATCGCGGTCGATCCACTGGTGAGAGGTTATGCCGACCTTCTCCGCCCTCGACTGCATCTTGGAGAATTTCGACCTCTGCTCCTCGTTCATGTATACCCCGATCATCCCCACTCTTTTGAACGGCACCTCCAGCTCCTGGCAAAGGGGCTCCATCATGGGGATGCTGTCCCAGACAAGCTTGCTTCTGTGATATTCCGGTCTGAACTCGAGGGCGTCACCCCCCTGACACACCAGGCCGATGTTGGCCTTCGTGCTTCCCCAACCCCAATCTACCTCTTTCTCAACCAGAGTGGTGTCAATCTTGTACTTCGATAGCTCTCTGGCCGTGGCCGCACCAAGTATCCCGCCGCCAATAATCAGGACCTCAGTTTCATGTACGCTCATATAGCGAGCCTCCTTTCATTGAGCCCCGGATTATAGCCCGATTCCCACGGCACGGTCAACTCCGATACGCTGTAGCAACCTACAGTCGCCCTCAAGTGACGTACCATCCTATTGACGACTTGGCTGCCAAAGCGTATTCTTTTGTCCTGGGTGACTGGGTGGCTGGATTGTGGTGACGGTCCGAAGCCATCTGTCGCCTGGAATGACAGAAGGAGGTAGCAATGCAGGAATACGGCGATTTTCTCAGCGAAGAAGACAAAATGATGGTGGCGACGATCCGCGAGTTCGTGGAGAAGGAGATGATGCCGGTGAGGCAGCAGTTGGATGAGGATGAGGACCGCAAGCTGGTTCACCATGTCCTGGATGGTCTGGCAAGGCTGGGTCTGCATAAGAGAGGCCTGCCGGAATCGATGGGTGGCATGCGCGCCAATGCGGTCTCACTGATGGTGGGATATGAGGAGATCTCTCGCGGTGACTGTGGAATAGCCATGACTCTGAGCATTCCGCCGTGGGTATTTGGCCCGGCAATGCGTTCTCACAACGACAGGGTGATTAACGACCTGTGCCCTCGTTTCTGTATGGATGAGTTTCATGAGGCCTGCCAGGGGATGACTGAGCCTGAAGGCGGCTGCAATATCGAGAGTGCGGAGTACCGGGGGAAGGAGATACACACCATTGCGAAGCTCGAGGGGGATGAGTGGGTCATAAATGGGGCCAAGCAATTCCCCAGCGGCGCCAGCGTTGCCGATGCCTATCTGGTGACCTGCACCACCGATCCAGAGCTGAGGGAGGAAGGCATAGCGCTGATTTATGTCCCGGCAGAAACTCCCGGTCTTTCCTTCAGTAAGCCGGAGAACAAGATGGGCATGAGATACACTGACGTGAATGCCAGCATTTATCTTGACGACGTGAGAGTACCCAGGGAGTACCGGGCCTCGTCGGAGCCGGGAAGGGATCATCAGAGCTTCCGCAACTTCCTGTCGTGGGGGCGGCTCTCCAGTGCGGCGTTTGCTGTTGGTGCTGCTCAGGCTGCGCTGGACATCGCCCTCGAGTTCACCGGGAACAGGTACTATGGCGGCAAGCAGGTCAGGCAGCATAGCCTTCAGGCCGCCATGCTGGCGGACATGATCATCGGTGTTGAGAGCGCCAGGTTCTACTATCTGTCTGTCGCTACCATGTTCAACAACCGCAAGGTGTACGGAGCTCCCTACGACGACGCCCAGATCGCCAGAGCTACCGGGGCCAAAGTACGTGCCTGCGACGTGGCTATCGACGTGTGCAACAAGGCCATGCAGCTTACCGGTTCCTATGGCTATATGAAGGAATACAACATAGAGAAATACCTGCGAGACTGTAAGATCATCCAGCTGTGGGAAGGTGGGGCCGAGCTGGGGCGCATAGACGTAGCCCGCGGCCACTACCCCATGGTACCGTACGTGTAGAGATGCTGGGTTCGGACGGCTGCCTTCCCGCCGGATGATGCAGGTGAGTGTAGCCGCAGACCAGGAAACGAGGAAATGATGAAGCCATCTGGCAGGAGAGTGCGCAATAAGAGCAGCCTGGGAGGCCGGGTGACCGCGCTGTTGGCCGGCCGCAGGCCGGACAGGGTTCCTTTCTTCCCTCTGGGGTTCCGGGGGTTTGCTGCCGTAAACCTGGGCCATAGCATAGGCAGCTCCTATTCGGAGAGCGAGATGAGCTTGCAGGACCAGCTACTGACGCAGGAACAGTACGGTTTCGACGGGTTCCCGTTCTACGCCTACGGCGCATACGGAGCGTGGGAGTTTGGGGGTGAGGTGATGTTCCCCAGCGGCGAGTTCCAAATGGCTCCGTCAGCGGTGCGCTTCGCGGTGGAGACGGAGGAGGACGTGTGGAAGCTGGAACCGCCCGACCCCAGGACGGCCGGTGCGATTCCCAGGGCAATGACGTTTTCCAGGGCCGCGGAGAAGGCAGGTGTCTGGGTAACAACTCCCACGGCGGGAGTCTTCACCACAGCGGCAAATATCCCTGGCATACAGAGGATGTGCCGGTGGATGCTGAGGAAGCCGGAATTGGCGCACAGGCTTCTGCGCATGGCCACGGACCACCTCGTCGAGGTCACGCAGTACTGGGTGGAGACCTTCGGCCCGGACATCATCGGCTTCACCAGCGAACCGTCGGCAGCCAATCAGATAATCTCGCCGAAGCACTTTGAGGAGTTCGTGCTGCCCTACACCGTGGAGTTTCACCGGAAGATACTGGATACGGGCATAAGGCACGTAATGTGTCACATATGTGGAGAGCAGAACTTCAATCTGCCCCACTGGGCCCGGGTGCCGATGGGGGATCCGGGTATCGTTACCTTCGGACACGAGGTCGACCTGTCCACGGCCATAGAGTACTTCGGCGACAGGTGCATCATAGCCGGCAACATCGAGCCGGCAGTCACCCAGAGCGGGACTCCCCAGGAGGTCTACGAGCTGTGCCGGGCGGCCATAGAGAAGGCCAAGCATGCTCCCTGCGGGTTCATACTGATGTCCGGGTGCGGCTTCCCGCCGAAGGCGCCTCCGTACAACGTCTATGTCATGGAGAAAGCGGTCGAAGAGCTGGGGTGGTATGAGTAGTGGGTGGGAGCCTGCCCGCGAAGTCTCCCGGCTATATGCTGTATCGAGCCTGCGGCGCCTGCTTCGGGTGCTCCTTGTACGGACGGACGGGTTGAGTTCCGCCGGGCACGGGAAGCTGGACTTAGCTTGGAAGTGCGTAGCCGCAAACCCGGAAGCGAGGAGATGATGAAGCCATCTAGCGGGAGGGTGCAGAGCAAGAGCAGGCCGGGAGACCGGGTGACCACTCTGCTGTCCGGCCGTAAGCCGGACAGGGTTCCTTTCTTCCCTCTGGGAGTTCGTTCATTCGCTGCCGTAAACCTGGGCCATAGCATAGGCAGCTCCTATTCAGACAGCGAGATGAACCTGGAGGACCAGCTGCTGACGCAGGAACAGTACGGCTTTGATGGTTTCCCGTATTACGCCTATGGCACATACGGAGTGTGGGAGTTCGGAGGAGAGACGAAGTTCCCCAGCGGTGAGTTCCAAATGGCTCCATCGGCGGTCCGCTTCCCAGTGGAGACCGAGGAGGACGTGTGGAAGATGGAACTCCCTGACGTTAGGACCGCTGGGGCTATTCCCATAGCAATGAGCTTTTCCAGAGCCGCGGAGAAGGCAGGTGTCTGGGTAACCACTCCGACTGCGGGAGGAGTCTTCACCACAGCGGCAAATATCCCTGGCATACAGAGGATGTGCCGCTGGATGCTGAGAAAGCCAGAATTGGCCCACAGGCTTCTCCGCCTGGCCACGGATCACGTCGTTGAGGTCACGCAGTACTGGGTGGACACCTTCGGCCCGGACATTATTGCCTATACGGCCGAGCCGTCGGCAGCCAATCAGATAATCTCGCCGAAGCATTTTGAGGAGTTCGTGCTGCCCTACACCGTGGAGTTTCACCGGAAGATACTGGATATGGGCATAAGGCACGTAATGTGTCACATATGTGGGGAGCAGAATTCCAATCTGCCTTACTGGGCCCGGGTGCCGATGGGGGATCCGGGTATCGTTACCTTCGGACACGAGGTCGACCTGTCCACGGCCATAGAGAAGGCCAAGCATGCTCCCTGCGGGTTCATACTGATGTCCGGGTGCGGCTTCCCTCCGAAGGCGCCTCCGTATAACGTCTATGTCATGGAGAAAGCGGTCGAAGAGCTGGGGTGGTATGACTAGTGGTTCCGGGTGGTCCTGACGGCTCTCGTTTTTGCGCCCTGCGGGGGGCCGCGATAGCTATCTCGGGTGCCGTTGGAGACGAACAGCCGGGCTTGGCCGCGAACTCTCTCCAGCCCGGCGGCGAAAGCCGCTGATGAAGGCATCCACAGCGGCCGGGCAGAACTGGGACCCCGAGCACCTCACCAGTTCATCCAGTGCCTCTCGGTTGCCCAGGGGAGAGCGGTATGAACGGTTGGTGGTCAAGGTGTCGAAGACATCCGCCACGGCCAGCAACCTGGTGACAACGGGTATCTCTTCGCCCTGCAGCCCGTGCGGATATCCGCTTCCATCATATCTCTCGTGATGGTGGACGACGAGCCTTCTTGCTTCCTTCAGAAAGGGAATACCCTCGATGATGCTGGCTCCTATCAGGGGGTGCTGGCGGATGATCTTCCGCTCCTCGGTCCTGAGAGGGCCAGGTTTCGCCAGTATGCTGTCTGGAATGCCGATCTTGCCTATGTCGTGAAGGGTAGCGCCATACTCGAGGACCTCGAGTTCCTCCTCGGGGAGCGAGAGCGCCTTTCCCGCCGCCAGGGCATACTCCATCACTCTCCGTGAATGCCCGCAGGTGTACCGGTCTTTGGCATCGACGGCGGCCGCGAGCGCCCTGATGGTGCTCTTGTATCCTTCCTCGACGGACCGGTGCAGCCAGGTGTTGTCGATTGCCATACCTGCGATCGAGCCCACCGCCAGCAGGGCTTCCAGGTCCTCTTCGGCGAAATCGCTCCCATCCAGTCTGTCCAGTACCTCGAGGACTCCTATAGTCTTGCCACGTACGATGAGGGGGACGCACATGACCGACTTGCTGGAATACCCCGCCAGCTGATCGATGTCCTTGTTGAAGCGCCGGTCTTTGCTGGTGTCGTTGATGATGAGCGGTCTGCCGTTCCGGGCAACCCAACCGACAATGCCGGAACCAGCGTCCAGCCTTACGTGCTCGGCGGGGCTATGTCTCTTGCCGTTGGTGAGTTCGAAGAGCAGTTCCTTCTTGCTCTCGTCCAGCAGGAGCACGGCGCAGGCGGAGCACCTGAGCGCGCGCTGGATCATCTGCGAGACATGTTCATCGAGGTCTGCCGGTCCGGAGGCCGAGCGTACCGTCCTGTCGATCTCGGAGAGGAGGCTCATCCTGAGATCGCGCCAGTCCCGCTGGCCTGCGGACTTCACGCATGGCACGAACCGGGCGTGGCTGGCGTAGATGCCTGTTGGGGCTTCTGCCCCGGCTTCTGCTATTTCAACCGGTTCCACTTCCTCTACTCCACGTCCTATGCTGTGACTATGCGCCTGGCTTTATCTGGTTTGCCTCGGCCTTTAGCCTCTCCAGGTCTTCTTCGGCAAACAGTCTCCAGCCCCTTCTATCCCTGTGTTTCACATCGGGAAACGAGCCCTGCCGGACCCAGCGAAGAAAAGTATTCTTGCTTATCCCCGCCAACTGACAGGCTTCGGCGGTCCAGTAGTAGCTTCCTCCGTTGATTCTTACTGCCATGCTGTTCTCCCCATTCTCCTGTTGTATGCCTGTACGGCTTGTGTATGCCCAAGTATACATTCGCAGCTTCAATTGTGAATCACCCGAAGGTACTATTCGAGGTGGTGAAATGGTCATAGGTGGGGGTTCCCGGGATACTGAAGTCCGGCACGGCTATGGGATGCCAGCGGGAGGAAGGGGGTAGAACCATATCCCGAACTCAGGCCGTTGGGATATAATGGCGGGAACAGCAGCGTTGGCGCTGGCGACTCGGCGACAAAGGAGGTAAGTTCGTGAAGAAGATCTTGATAACGGGAGCCTGCGGACAGGTTGGCTCGGAGCTGGCGTTGTTTTTGCGGGAGAGATACGGGAATGACAATGTGATAGCCACAGGCCACAGGACAAAGCCTGGCGAGACACTGTTCAATTCAGGGCCGTTTCACTTCATAGACTGCACTGACATTGAGACGGTGAAGGAGGTGGTAAGGAAGTACCGGGTGGATACTATCTACCATCTGGCAGCTCTGCTTTCGGCGGTGGCGGAAGCCAATCCACACCTGGCCTGGGACGTGAATGTCAACGGCCTGCACAATGTCCTGGAGGTCGCTCGTGAAAGCGGGTGCGCCGTGTTCACCCCCAGCTCTATAGGCGCTTTTGGTCCCACCACTCCGCACGACAACACGCCCCAGGAGACGGTGCAGCGTCCCAATACCATGTATGGCGTGACCAAGGTTACCGGTGAGCTACTCTGTGACTACTACTATAAGAAGTTCGGCGTGGATACCCGCGGCGTTCGTTTCCCGGGCCTCATTTCCAACGTGACCCTGCCTGGAGGCGGAACCACTGACTACGCCGTAGAGATCTACTACGAGGCGATCAAGCACAGGAGATACACCTGTTTCCTGAAGCAGGGCACCTACCTGGATATGATGTATATGCCCGACGCGTTGAAGGCGATGGTCGATATCATGGAGGCAGACCCGGCCAACTGGACATTCAGGAACGCCTTCAACGTCTCATCAATGAGCTTTGCGCCGGAGCACATCGCCGACGAAATCAAGAAGCACATTCCTGATCTCGTCATGGACTATCATGTCGACCCGGTGCGTCAGGCGATTGCCGATTCATGGCCCAACAGGATGGATGACAGCGCTGCTCGCCAGCAGTGGGGATGGCAGCCGGAGTATGACCTGACGTCCATGACTCGGGATATGCTGGACAAGCTGTCCGTCAAGTTGAACATGAGTATCTAGACTCCGGGTGTTCAGCCTCGAGGCCGGGTGGCTACACCGGAGAAAGGAGGTGTGAGCTATGGGTGACAGGGTCAAGGGAAAGGTGGCTATCGTGACCGGAGCCGGCTCCATCGCTCCCGGCGTGGGAAACGGCAGAGCCGCAGCCATTCTCTACGCCAGGGAAGGAGCCCGGGTCATGGTCGTGGATAGCAGGATTGAGGCGGCCCGGGAGACGGAGCGCACAATTCGGGAAGAAGGCGGAGAGTGCGCCGTCTTTGAAGCTGATGTGAGCAGGGCGGACGATTGCAGAAGGATGGTGGAGAAGTGCATTGAGATCTTCGGCCGGATTGACATTCTGCACAACAACGTGGGGATCGTGGTTCACGGTGGAGCAGTTGAGACGAGTGAGGAGGACTGGGATCGGGTTATGGCGGTGAATCTGAAGAGCATGTTCCTGACCTGCAAGTACGTGCTTCCCTATATGGAAAGGCAGGGTAGCGGGGCCATAGTGAATATCTCCGCTGACGCTGCGATCAGGCAGATGGCGTATCCCGCCATCTCCTACGCTGCCTCGAAGGCCGGGGTGAATGCTCTCACCCGTGAGGTAGCGCTGCGCTATGCCGCAAAGGGAATTCGGGCGAATGCTGTAATGCCGGGCACCATGAAGACGCCAATGGTTATGGCAACGCTCGGAGATGCCTACGATGGAGATGCCGACGAGGTGATGCGCCAGAGAGACGCTTCGTGTCCCATGGGGCACCAGGGTGACGCCTGGGATACTGCCTACGCCGCCCTGTTCCTGGCTTCCGATGAGGCCAGGTATATAACGGCTACCACGCTGGTCGTTGACGGCGGCCTGACCGTGAAAGGATAGAGTATCCTGGCCGGCACTTCGCTCAGCGTAGCGGGCGGCTGCGCCGGGCCTGTCCTACTTCGCTTTCCCCATAGCGATGAGCCTGTAGGGGTGAGAACAGGGAGGCCCTTCGGTATACAGCATCTTTCCTTCCGTCAGATCGATGATCAGCGATGAGAGTGTCTCCCATTGTTCGATGCGCGGGAAACGCTCATCGGGATGACGGCAGATCGAATTGGGATAGCCGAAATGATCCTTGAGGACGTCTTTGATGCTGTCCCATCCCAGCCTGCCCTTCCTTTCGTTGAAAAGCCGGGAGGCTCGATCGCTGCGGAGCACCGTGTCCGGCAGCGCTGCTTTGCCGGTGTCCTTGCTGCGCAGTTTGGGGGATTCGAAATGGTTGGCATGCGTGAGAATGCCGCCCCGCGGGTGAAGAAACAGCAGGTCGTCCGGCGTCAACTCGATGTCAACCGCCTCTCCGTCACGGTGCGCCAGCATTATGTTCATCGAGTTGGGCCCGACGAAGCCCATGAGCATCCTCAGGCAATCCGGCAGGCTGGTGGAGTTGAGGATGCCGCGGAGCTTGATGAGGAAGGGTAAACCCGGCCGGAAGGAGTCGGCTTCGCAGCGGATGAAGTTGATGCATACTCCTATCCCTGCAGAGTTGAACCCTCGGTGACCTATGGTGCCGGCCTCGGTGTGCATTATGATCTGGGGCTTCCCCTGCTGCTTGATTCTGAGGATGATGCAGGAGTTCTCCGCCTCGGCGCGCCAGTCCCAGTTCTGTCCGACATACATGTGATGGTTCTGAGTCACCATCGGGGTCAGGGCAAAGGACGTGCACCCTCCTGTGGCAGCCTGCTGCATAGCGATTGAAAGGCAGGCGAAGGTCACCTCCGTCCTGGCGTTCAGGGCAACGATGTCCTCGAAGCTCAGACCGGAGCCCTCGGCCACCCCTTTCAGCTCTTCCACCAGCTCGGGGTCATGCTTCTCAATGTAGGGAACGAACGCCGGGACCTCCTTGAGGATTCTGTCCCGCTCGGAGCCGCCCAGGTGTTTCCATACATTCATGTAGAAGCGAACGTTATCCTCAATAGCCTTCCTGGCCTGACTCCCGTGTTGAAATCCCAGATCATGAGGGCTGCCGCTTACGCAGATTACAGGAACTCTCATCGCTTCCTCCTCGTGGAACTGATTTCGTGCTGTCGCTTTGTCTCCGCCATCGCTTAGCCTCGGAGCGCGCCCGGGGCCTGTCACAGAAGCTCCGCTCGCTCGATTGTAGCACTCCTCGGGCTGGCTATCAAAGGCAGCGGCATATCTGAGCGGCGATGGTAAGGGCACGCTTCCACCCTGGTATCCTGAGGGACTATTGAGATTTGCCGCGCTGAGGGGCTAGAATACGCTGAGATGCTGCCCCGAGGGTGCGGGTGCTAAATGACAGATGTAATTCTCCTGTATACAGGCGTGATTCTGGTTGTCTTTGAGGTCATAGGGAGGAGCCAGCACTCTCTCAGCTTCCTGCTGCTCCCCTTCTACCGCCCTGTCAACAGCCTGTTTCGGAAGCCGGAGTTCCTGCGCGAGTCGCTGCTGGTGGACTATATGACGTTCGTGCTGTGGCTTGTGCTCAGGGTGGTGCTGTCCGTGGTCGTAGTCTGCTCAATGCCGGTAGCAATGGTGCTCATAGTCCTGTGGTATGTCAGCCAGGTCCTGCAACTCATAAGCCGGCAGGTAAACGTCCTCTATCAGAAGGAGCTGTCGCAGTGGTACCGGCAACTGGTCAGGGTGTCGCGGGCGCTGCATCCCGGCTACTTCTCCGGCAAGGAGGATTCCGAGAGGTTGACGGCGTCGAGGCAGATGCAGGTCCCGTTTGTGGCCTGCACCGGTCTGGCGCTGATTATCGCCAGTTTCATACTACGGCTCCTGGCTTCCTGATGGGTGTGGACTCCCGTCGCTGCGCCGTTCTATCTGCCGCGTGAGCAGGCATTCCTGGCCCGGGGATACCCGGGCGCTGCGCCGGTCAGAGCAGCGACTCTACTTTGGGCCTGAGCTGAGATTCGGGGACCGCGCCGACGCTCTTTTCTACTACCCTGCCGTCCCTGAAGAATAGCAGCAGGGGTATGCTCATTGCCTGGTACTTGGAGGCTGCCAGCTGGTTCTCATCCACGTTTATCTTGCAGAACTTGACCCGGCCTGAATACTCTCCGGCCAGCTTCTCCGTTACCGGAGCGACCATACGGCAGGGGCCGCACCAGGGCGCCCAGAAGTCCACCACGACGGGCAGAGCGCTGTGGAGGACTTCCTCCTCGAAGCTCCCGTCGTTGACTTCGATGACGCTCCCGGGCGCGGTCTCCTCGTGGACCTTAACCTTGATCCGGATGAGTATGTCTCCCGGACGCCCGTCGGTGACCTGGAGCGCATTGGTCAGTCTCACTGTCGCGCCATCCGTCACGCCCGGCGGTATTGTCACCCGCAGCTTCTTGCCCTGCCGGGAGAGTATCCTGGCAGTCCCCTGCCCTGCCTCTTCTGCGGTTATGGCCAACTCGTAGCGGGCGTCCCCTGGTGTCTCAGTTTTATCCAAAGGTTCGCTCAAGTGGGTATCCCTCCCTGTTGTCCTTGGGTCTCCCCGGTAAAATCGGTCTACGCCGATTCTCCAAATCACTCCAGCAAGGCATTGAGCAGCTCTTCCCGGTACAGCTCCCTGTTGGATGATGAATACAGCTCGTGGTGACCGTCGTAGAGTATCACGTTGCCGGCTCTCTCTCCGATTGCCTTCAGGCTGACAATGGTGTCCTTCAGGGAACAGAAGACCACACTGCTCTGCTGAATCGGCGGCATGTTCTCCTGAGCCTTCAGTATCTCGCGCAGCCACACGGGAGTGGCCCTCTTGGGCACGGATTCCCAGTCCGCCTCCGTTGCTATGTCGCCGATCTCCTCCCTGCCGTAATCGATGGGTAGCAGGGGGATATTGAGTCCTATTCTCCGCACCAGCGCCAGTCTTGTCTTCATAAGCTTATGGCCGAACATGCCCCAGAAGGGGCTGAGGTAGATGGTCTTCCGCTGCGCGCTGAGGTAGGCGGCAATCAGCCCTCCCAGGCTGTATCCGATGACGATGTGGTCGCCCAGCGCCGCCTGATAGCTCTTGACGGGTTGCACGTATTCCCGGTCGAAGTCCCTCACGCTGTCGGGGAACTCCAACACATGTGTCCTGAAGCCGGCGCTCGTCGTCAGGTCCACCAACCAGGTGAAGCCGTGGTTATCCAGCCTGTCGCCCCACCCGAGCAGGAACAGGAGGTCCCTGTCGTTATCCTCGCCGTAGACCCTGGTTCTCACACTGAACTCCGGCAGGTGATAGATTTCGCTGCTTGTACCTGAATGTCTCACCAATCTCGGAGAGCCATGGCTATTGCCCTCAGGTGGCCCACATTATGGAGGACATGGTGGCGGCGCGGAAACGGTGACGGCGTGGTGCTTGCGCTATTTGTCCTTCTCTTTGAGATTCAGCGTCCTCTTGACCAACTCTTTCTCATGGTCGTAGTTGATGACCCGCTGGAGCATTATCTTTTGAGCCTGTATGGGCCCGGCGCCGTGCCAGGTACCCACGCCGTGAAGCCCTGCTGTCCAGTTCTGCAGGTGCTTGTGCACTTTCAGGATATTCTCCGTGGGTTCATCGGAGCCGAAGCTATAGAACTGGTTGATGTAATCCTTGACTTCGGGGTTCTTCAGCTCTTTCAGGGATGGCAGCGTGACGATCAACCCTCCTCCTATGTCGCCAGCCAGTGCCATTATCCTCCAGAAGGCGTTGGCGACATTCAGCTTGGAAACGTTGCCCATCAGCTCGTCCGGCAGAAACACGCCTGACCCGACTGGCTCTTCACAGCCCTTGTGGGCGGCGGCCAGGCCGCACGAGCGGCAGGTTTCCCGCAGTGCCACCATCTCCGCCAGTTGCTCGTTGATGTGGGTTGCTTTCTCCAGACCCTTGTATTCCTGGATCAGTTTTGCGCTCCCGATGATCTGGTTCATGAAGCCGACCTTGCAGGTTCCGCCGCAGGTCATGCGGTGTGTCCTGGCAAAGCGGGTCACCAGTTTGACTGAATAGGGGTACTCACCGCAGTGAAAGACGCGTTCCCAGGGAACAAAGACGTTGTCGAAGATAATCATGGATGTCTCGCGCTGGCCGTAGAGAGGATTTCCAAGCTCTTCGATGTCGTCCGACATTTCTCTCTCCGCGGAATAGGGAGTGTACTGGCACACGAACGTGATTCCTTTGGCATCCGGGGGTGTGGCGAAGGCCACTGCATAATCCTCTTCGCCCTTGGTATGGGCTGACTGAGGCAAGACCACCAACTCATGGCTGGCGAAGGCGCCGCTGATGTTGATTTTGGCTCCCTTCACGATAATGCCATCCTTATTCTTATCGACGACTTTCAAAGAAAGATAGGGGTTCGACCAATCTGCTACCCTTTCGCTTCGACTTCCTCGCGGCTCGGTGAGGGCGCCAGCCACAGAGAGGTCTTTTGTCTGCACCATCTTCAGATATTCCATGAAGCGGGGACGATAGTTCGTGCCCAGCTCTTTGTCCATCTCCCAGGTAGTGCTGGCCAGGGAATGAAATACGTCATATCCCACGCAGCGATATATACATGTCCCCAGCATCTCAGAGGTGAAGGTTCCGGCTTCGGCCTTCTTGACCAAATCTTCGTTGCTGGCGCTGACATAAGTGTAGCGGTTCACCACGTCGTTGATGAGCGGTGAGTGGGCGGTCATGATATGCCTGTACCTGGGATCCAGTGCCCAGGCATAGCTTGCCTTGTTCGCCTCCACGACCGTCCTGGTGTTCTTGTTCTTGAGGATGCTGTCAACTCTCTTCCCGTTCATGAAGATGCGAGGTTTGAGTTTCTTCAGACTCTCTTCGAATTGTTCCGGTGTCATCAATGCCATTTTCCTCTCCTTCTGCTCTGCTCTACCCCTTGTTCAATGCAGGGAGAACACTATTATGCCATTCTCAATGCTTCGACGTATGCTTCCTTCACTCTCGAGATACTCCAGGTGGGCCAGAGTCTCTCCCACCGCGA
>DAOUEN010000097.1:0-5493 GCA_034430415.1 Dehalococcoidia bacterium | reverse complement strand
GGGCTGCCCCAGGGCAAAGACAAACCGCGAGGCCGTAGGGGCCCTCACATCGCCTGGCGAATCCACGCGACATTGACGGCGTGAGCCTCCAAAGCTATACTACACTTTGTCAGTCCAAATCGCACAGTTGGACGGCAATAGGGTGGCAGCGTAGAAATGACACGCCATGGGCGCAACCGTCTGCCAAGAGGCATTCCCCTCTTTACCATTCTGGTCCTGTCCGTCTCGCTGGTCCTCACCACGACCACACCCGTCGAGGCCGACGGAAGCTTCGACGTCTCTGATGGCAGCATTGACGACGATGAGGGATACGTGGGCGATGAGATAACGATATCCGGTGAGTGGGACTCCGAGCACGGCGAGGATATGTATGTCTTCTTCGAGCTATTCGCCGAGGACGAGGCAGACTGGCCCATGGAGACGGTGGAATATGATTACGACGGCGGGGACTACTACGAGTTTGACTATGACTTCGAAATACCCGAATGCTGCTCGGGAGTGCATCAAATCCTGATCTGCGACGAAGACGACCCCGACGAAGTCGTCGACGACACCCTGGAGTTCACCGTATATCCGTACATAGAGCTGGACGAAGAGGAAGGCCTTATAGGGACCGAGGTGGAGGTGACAGGACACGGATGGGACGAAGATGAGTCTAAGCTATCGATACGGTTCTTCAATGCGACCGGCGAGCCGGCCCCGTCAGAACTGGACGACCCCGGCTACTACACGCTTGTGGTGGACGAGATGGACATAGAGATGGAGGAGGACGACGAGAAGTACGGCATGTGGGACACCACCGTCACCTTCAACGTGCCCACCACCATCAAGGGAGTCCACTACGTGTACGCGGTGGGCGATGTCAACGACGACATCGAGGACTTTAACATCAAGCCAGCGCAGTTCGACGTCGTCACCGATCCCACAATCTCCGTCAGCGAGGACAGCTTCGAATTCACAGCCACTGTGGACGGAGCCGATCCGGACGAGGAAACTCTGGAGATATGGAACTCGGGCCCGGGCACGATTACCTGGTCGGTGGAAGTGGAAAGCGAAGAAGACTGGCTCGACCTCGATCCCGAGGACGGGACCTCCACCGGAGAGCATGACGACGTCACCCTGTCCGTGGATATCTCCGACCTGGATGCGGGCAGCTATGAAGCTACCATTAGCATTAATGCCACTGAGGCGGTTAACAGCCCGGAGACAGTTACCGTGGACCTGGAGGTCACAGAGGAAGAGGAAGAGCCCACCATAGACTTCAGCCCCTCCAGCTTTGCCTTTACCGCTCATGAAGGTGGAGCAGGCCCACAGGGCAAGACGCTGAGAATATGGAACTCCGGGGACGGCACGCTCGACTGGTCGGTGGAGAGCGATCAAGACTGGCTCAGCCTGGACCCCGATGAAGGCAAGTCCACCGGCACCGGCCAGAAGCGCAACGTTAACGTTTCCGTGGATATTTCAGGCCTGGACGAGGGCGAATACGATGCCGAGATCACCATTCATGACCCCGACGCCAGCAAGAAGACGGAGACTGTAGAGGTGACTCTGAAAATCTCCGGTACCTCAGCGTCGGGTCTCTACACTCTTACCACCAGCGCCAGCCCTTCGAACGGGGGCACGGTCGGGCTGAGTGTGCCCCAGCCCTCGGGAGGCTATGCCGACGGCACCGCAGTCCAGCTGACGGCCACCCCTTCCCCGGGATACGTGTTCGGCAGCTGGTCCGGCGGCGTCCTCGGGAGCGACAATCCGGTTACTGTGACCATGTCCTTCAACCTGAACGTCGTCGCCAATTTCGCCCTGTTCAACATCGGAGGCCTGCCCAACGTGGAGCTGGTGAGGCTGTCCCCGCAGGTAGCATCCGTTTCCGTTGGTTCGTATCCTGTTCAGGGGCTGGGCGAGATGGCCAGTGGCTTCACCGTGGAGCGGGCCTATGTCGTTACCCCGCAGGGCAGCGGCAGCTTCACCCTGCGTTTCACCGGTATCTCTGATCCCGCCAATGTCAAGGTTTACAAGGTTGGCGATGCCTTCTGGACGCTGCTCCCCACAACGGTGGCCGGCGACAGCGCCATTGAAGTCACTATGAACGTTGTCGACCCGATAATAGTGCTGGCGAGTGCGCAGCCTTCCGGCGGCCAGTCTTTTACGGGCCGCATATCGGCTTTCTTTGGGAAGATATCGGGTTCTGCCGGCGATCTGGACACCCCTGTCATAGTGGCTATTGTGATTATCGGGGCGCTTGTTGCCGGGGTGGTGCTCGTGTTCGTGCTGCTGGCAAAACAGCGTTGACCGGGCGGAGGCTCAGCGCTCTGAGTCAGCAAGTGCCAGAGTATAGTGGGAGCAGGTCGGAAATTCATGTATCCTCCGAGATGGAATGTCAATAGTATGAGGTGCTGCAATGGGTGACGCTGGCTTCTTCGTAGGTTACGTTATCGGTCTGGCCTGCGGTATCGCTATCGGAAGAAAGCGAAAACCGTGGTCTGAAATGAGTGAAAGGGAAAGGAAGCTGACGATTGGGCTGATCGCCCTAGGGGTTGTCGCTCTGATAGCCGGTATCGTTGTATTTATCCTGGCCCGCGGCTAGCTTCTAATCCCGTGCCTTCGCCAGGGGGTATCGCGTTCATCCCGGTCCGCTTTTGTCCTTGTCTGTGTCTGCCACCTTTTCGACTTCGACCGTGCATTCTGTGACCAGGGCGGCGATTGCCCCGACCGCAGCGAGCACCGGGACCGCCAGCACCGCCACCGCAACTGCGGGAGCACCGATAGTCAGCGGGATATCCACCAGGGCCCTGCCCTCATGTATCAAGCGGACTCTCCTGATGTTTCCCTGATGCACCAGCTCCTTGACTTTGTCCACAAGGTCGCTTCCCGATACGGTAAACCTCTCTTTCTCAGCCATCTCTTGCCTCCTTCTCTACATCACGTATGGTTCCAGCACCAGGCCGGTCAGCAGTCCTCCTATCACTATAAGCAATAGAGGATGCATCATGGCTCGTTTGGCCGCTCTCAGAGCATTCCTGTTGCGTTCAAGCGTTGAGATAGCCACATTGTAGTGCTTCAACCGCTTTCCGACAAATCGAACCTGCCATGGTGAGACAGCTCCAACCGCATCCTTGGTGAAATCGACCCCTGCGCTCAGCTCTTGTTGCGTGCTAGCTGTGACCTGCCCCCAATGTCAGTGGCGCCTGCGGACGGAGATTTGCTGCCCGCGGGGGTTTCTCAAGACCGGCAGGGCGGCGGACGCCAGCCCAAGTTCAAGAGCTTCCTGCGTGTGTTATGATGGTTCCAGGGCAGAGATTAAGGATGCACCCGTCGAGAGGTTTCTGGCCAGATTCTTCGAGCGCTGCAAGAACTATCTCACTGCAGGACTAATCCGCTTGAGGCCGACAACCGTTATAGGTTTAGGTGAACAGGCGCAGCGCTTACCCGCATCTGCCGGCAAATAGCGCGGCTGGAAGGATACCGGCAGCAGATCCTGCCTCCTGGAGGGACTCAAGGAGATGATGGACGAACAGGGGTTCTACCCGGTGAGGAAGTTCAAAGCGGACGACCCGAATGAGGTGAGCGTCGCCGAGCATGCTTGTAAGCTCATACCCAGGATTGGCAGTCTACCCGATTGTGCTGACTTTCGAACCGACTCTGAACGGAAGATAGCACCTTTGTCCATACCGGGTCTCCAGCTCTTTGGAGACCTGGCCGGCCGGCTACGACGGCAGTCTATTCGCTACAAGGCTATCAGCGTCCCGGAACAAGGAGGTGACCATGGTGACAGACGGGCAGATTGAGCAGGCAAACAAGACGGCCGCCGACGCATTCGAGGCCACCAAGAGAATCTACGACCTGGCGGCCATTGCCTGGCAGAGGATATCCGAGGACGTGGCGGAGCAGGTAGGTCTCAAGCAGTCGGCCGGTTTGTGGAGCTCAGGCGACTCAAGATTCCTGCAACGCTACGGTCCACTCAGCGACTCAGAGAGAGTGGTCCTCAAGCGATACTGCTACACTGCTTTTGCCGAAACAGAGTCGAGTCCCCTGTCCGAGGGCGTGGTGCCCTTCGTCCTCTTCTCAATAGCCACGCGCAAGTTCAGCGAGAAACCCGCGCTCATCTACGGCATTCTCAGAAACGTCGCCTGGGGTGAAGGACAAGAGGCGGAGGTAGAGCCCTTCATGTACGAAATCTCCGAGAGGCGGCGACAAGGGCCACTGGAGGTATCCGGCGCTACTGTTCTCTCCAGGAAGGGGAGCGCCATGGCGCAATTCGATTCCAGGTCACTGTTTGAGATAACCGACGATACGATAGGCGACATCACCCAGGAGATAATCGACTGGTTCAACAAGAAGCTGCGCTAGCCAGGGTATATGCGGCGGTTGCCCCCAAAGCTGCGGCCCGGCAGGCCTTACTCCGCGACGAAGGAGCCGTTACGAAGTCGGCAAGAGGCGGTTGATTGTCTCCACGAGTTCCGCCGACTTGAACGGCTTGGTTATGTAGCCGGCAGCACCCAGGCTCTCGGCAAGCTTCCTGTTAAGCTCCTGGCCTACTGCGGTAACCACAACGACAGGCACTTCCCGGGTGGCAACATCTTTTCTAATAGCGGTCAAGGCGGTGTATCCATCCATCTCAGGCATGAAAATGTCCATAAGCACAAGATCCGGTTTAGCGCTGGCCATTGCTGTTATTGCCTGCCGTCCGTCGTGGGCAAAGACCACTTCGTAGCCATGGGGGGTAAGGAGAGCCTCTATTACACGCAGAATCTTTTCATCATCGTCGACAGCCAGAATCCGAGCTTTCTTCTTCACCGATCTTAACCTCCTTGTGCCAATATACTCATCTTCTCTGTGTTCAGAAGTACCGGGCCACTGTGGCAAGAAATTCCCGTACATCAACGGGCTTGGCAAGGTAGCCGTCACAACCTGCCTGCATTATTCTCTCGCTGTCTCCTTTCATTGCGTACGAGGTCAGAGCCAGGATAGGGATGCTCCTGGTATCGGCATCCGACTTGAGAATCCTCGTGGCCTCAAGGCCATCCATGACGGGCAATTGAATATCCATCAGGATAAGATTGGGCTTGTCGCTCCTCGCCAGGTCAACGCCTTCCCTGCCATTCCCTGCCTCGATGGTCGCATATCCAAACTTTTGTAGCAAGTCCCGAAACAGAGTGAGGTTCCTGGGATCATCTTCAACAATCAGTACGAGTTTTTCCATTAGGTCACCACCATCGGCAATGCCCACCTTACCAGACGTTCCCGGCCGTTAGATTCATGGTGCTGCTTCCTGAGCGCGATTGGCTTCTTGAACAGGCAGGGAAAAGATGAAGCGGCTTCCCCTGTCTTTGCCTTCGCTTTCCACCCAGATTCTGCCCCCGTGCATCTCGACAAAGTGTCTGCTCAAGGGCAATCCCAATCCGGTACCAGGCGTCTTGTCCTTGGGACCACTGTGGACCTGATAGAACTCGTCGAAGACCTTTCCCTGATCCACGGGGTCGATGCCGATACCGG
>DAOUEN010000096.1:0-18143 GCA_034430415.1 Dehalococcoidia bacterium | reverse complement strand
TCTCAGTGGGAAGGCTTGTGCCTGTCAAGCATGTTGAGGTATTGCTACAGGCAACGTCGGTGCTGAAGCGAAGCCGCAGCGGTGTCAGAGTCTGTATTGTGGGTGATGGTCCATGTAAGACCGAGCTTCTAGAGCTGGCCCACGAGTTAGGGCTTGACGACAACGTAGACTTCGTCGGCTTTCAGCAGGATGTTGTGTATTACTACAGTAGCTCCCGGGTTTTCGCCTTGACATCAGAGCGGGAGGGATTCCCTAGTGTCTTCCTGGAAGCTATCGCGCTCGGTCTCCCGTCGGTTGTCACCAACTGCGGCGACATCACGGACACAGCCCGTGATGGCTTCAATTGCCTGGTCGTCCAGAGATACGATGACTACGAGGGGTTTGCCGTTGCCATCGATCGCCTCCTGGAAGACGAGCAGCTTTCCCGCAAGCTGTCGCACAACGCTCTGGAGACTGCCAAAGGCATATCCCTGCAAAGGGCAACGGAGCAGTGGGAAGAGATACTGGGGAACCTGCGAGAACGGACAATGGCCGGGAAGTGAACTGTATCGTGAGAAGTAGGGCCTATGATGGGGGCGCTGGTCAAATCAGCAACTAGATGGGCGGCTGATTTGTCCCGCGCAGTTGCGCGTACGCCGCTCGGTCGAGTGCTTACAGTGAGTCGCTCGGAGAATGCTGGCTGCTGCTGTGTTTATGCCGGCGCCAGGGTCCTCAGTGGGTTTCGCACTGTACGGTATTGGAAAGAGGAAGGAGCCGTGGTCCTGTACTATCACGAAGTAGGGCCCCGGCGATTCGAGAAACACCTCGAGTTCATCTCCAGCCGCTGGAGCATAGTCTCCCTCGACACTCTATGTGAACGTATTGAGGCGGGCAAAGACATCTCGGACTCGGTTGTCATCACGTTTGACGACGGCTTCAGGTCTAACGTGGATCTCCTGCCGGCAATACAGAGATACAACGCAGCCGTCACTCTGTATCTGGTGTCTGGCGTGGTGGGAACCGACGGAGAACTCTGGCCGGACACTGTCGATGGTATGAGAGCCATGGCAGCCGCCGCCAAGGTCAAAGGTCCTGTGGTCCGTGATCGCAGCTACTACCTGTCGATCCCCGAAAGGCAGAAGAACGAGGAGATCTCCAGAGCCGTGGCTCAACTCCAGTACAGTCCTCAGGGCAGGACTGCCTTGTCATTGCAGGAGATTGACCGGATGATACGCAGTGGATTGGTAACGGTTGGGTCTCACAGCAAGAGCCATCCCTGCCTGAGTATGACCGGCGACGACGACGCGTGGGAAGAGATAAGCGGGTCGAAAAGGGACCTGGAGGCCAAGCTCGGCGTCGGCGTCAGGCACTTCTCGTACCCGCATGATGGATTCCGGGACAAACACGTTAGTATGGTGAAAAGGGCGGGATATGCCAGCGCGGCGACAACAATCCCGGAGCTGAACACCGCCAATACGGACCTGTTCAAGCTTAGAAGGATCTGGGTTGGACCGGAATGGAGCCGGTGGACGCTGGCATGTTACCTGTCCGGACTGGGTGACAGACTGGGGCTCAGCGATCACGAAAAGGCGCGGCTGCGTGCCAGGGGTGTACAGTTCTAGGATGGGCCCGGCTACGGGGAGATTCAATTATGGGACAACGTTGGTCGCTAAGAGAATATGAGCCGGGGGATGAGAGTCAGATTCTTGAACTCCAGAAAGTCGTACATCCGTCAAGGCAATATGATCGGGAGCAGTGGATGAGGTGGTGGCGATGGATGCATAAGGGAAATCCCGTCCGACCGGCGAGGATACTGCTGGCAGAGGATGATGGCAAAATAGTAGGACACCATTCGCTCAGCTTCATGCTGCTCAAGGTGGGAGATCAAATCGTAAGAGCCTGTCAACCCGCGGGCCGAATGACTCATCCTGAATACAGGCGTCAGAGTATAGCCTTGAGCTTTCAGAGACGAGCATTCGATGAAACTGAACGCGAAGGAGTGTATGTCACCATTGGGTTTCCCAACAAGGCTGCACATGCAGTCGACAGTAATACCGGTTACGTCTTTGATGTTGCCACCACGCGCGCTGTTTTTCGACCGCTCAATTGGGGGAACGCTATTCGATTGCGGATTGGCAGTAGAGTCCTGGCAAGGTTCGGGGCGATCGTTGGCAGCATTCTATACAGAGTATTCTATTGGGCCAAAGCAGCCCCTGTTGTGGCCGGATTGACCATCAGTCGGGTTTCGTCCTTTGACGAGCGTATCAATGAGTTCTGGGCCAGGGTTTCCAGCCAGTACGAGATAATGGTGGTCAGAAACAAGGAATACCTCAACTGGAGATATGCTGCTGCTTCAGGTATAGACTACTCGATATACATCGCTGAGAAAGGAGGAGAAATCTGTGGGTATTTGGTGCTGCGGTGCATGCAGCGGGAGCACATAAGGCTGGGCGCCATATGTGACATTCTCACTCAATCGCCCCGGATATCTCGGTGCCTCATTTCGGAAGCTGTACAACACTGTGAGCGAGAGAAAGCCGATGTGGTCTACGGCCACATGATCGCAGACGGAACGCTCATCAAGTCCTTCAGGGACAGTGGTTTTGTTCCTTTCCTGAAGAGCGAGCGCTTTGTTGTCTACTCAAGATCACCTCACGTGTCCGTGGAGTTCTTGAGAGACCCCGGGGACTGGTTTGTTCAGATAGGAGACTCATACCATGTTTGATGAAGTCCAGCGCTTTGCGTTGAGACTTCCAGGTCACGTCATCCGCTCGCACACCTTCTCCGCCGGCGGCAGCAGAAACGCCAGCGCCTCGGCCTGGCTCATGTCGCGGAGCGGCGCTCCCCAGTAGCGGAAGCGCGCATAGAACTGTCCCTGGCGGAACAGCAGGTCGGCTTCCTGGAGGGACCCGCCCTCGCCCTCATGGTGAAACTCGCAGTATGCCTTGTCTCCCAGTTCGACCTCCACTATGGTGATACCCTCGACACCCTCGGCCAGGTCTCCGCTGACGCAGGCCTCCGCCACCCCCTTGTCCCAGCAGAGGTATACCGTATTCGACAGCTCGAGCTTGTCCTCCCCGCCCGCGTTTTCCCCGTATTGAAAGGAGACGGCGATTTGCGTGGTGCGGCAGGCCAGGTCCTCCATGCAGGCACAGCGAAGTCCCAGGGTCCGCGAGGAGACGGACCAGCCTTCCGGCATCTCCTCCAGGCGCAGGGCCACCTCGCCCACACGCTCCTGCTCCGACGTCAGCGGCACTTCGCTGCTCTCATCGTCGGGAAACATGATTCCGCTCTCCTCTTGGGACGATTCACCCGCAGGGGTTGTGGTGGGCGTAAAGGTCGGCTGCCCCGTCGTGGCCACAACGGCCACTACTACCGCGAGAGCGACTAGCCAATCTGTGGTGAGTGCCGGCGCCTTCCTCGTCTTCCTGGCCCTCCCATCCTCATTATACGCCCACCGAGCTGCCATGTGGAAGGGCTCCGCAAGTCCAAACATACGGGCGGAGCAGTGAGGCCGTCGCCTACCGCTTTCTGAGGCCCACACAGCCATCTCCCCTACGGCCAACCCCGGCTCAAGGAGTGCTACAATTGAAGGCCAATAAGGAGGTAAGGTCATGGAGAATCAAGTGCAACTGAACAATGAGCGAATGCAGCTATTCGAGAAGTTCAAGGAAGTGCTCCCTGCCCTGTCGGCCCCCGAGATTGCCGTGTGGGAGGAAGCCTACAAGGACGGAGCCCTCTCCAGGAAGACAAAACGGCTGATGGCCCTGGCAATAGGCCTGCGCGCCGGATGCACCAACTGCATTCTGGCCCAGTCCATGCGGGCCCTGGAGGCCGGAGCCACCAGGGAGGAGTTCCTGGAGACCATCTCGGTGGTGGTGGCCATGAGTGGTTCCACCGGCACCGCCGAGTCACTGAGGGTGCTCAAGTTTCTGGACGAGCAGGGCAAGCTCTAGCCGGGCTGGACTGGGCACCGGGCGGCCGTCTTGAAAAGACGGCATTTGTGGTACACAATTACGGGTGCGGGACAGCGCCCGCGGGAGCGTTGGCGCGGCACAGCGTTATAGACTCAGAGTGCTGGGCAACAGGGTAGGTCTGCTATGGATGACCCGTATTTTGAGACGCCGGACAGAGCAGAGATGGACCAACATCTTCTCACGCTGGCGAGGCTGCTTCCTGAGGTTCTGGAGAAGATGGACGGGGACATCAAGGCGGCGGCCGAAGCAGCCAGGGCAGTCAGGAAGGCTGCCAGGCAGGCAGGAGAAGCCGCGGCGGCAGCGGACAACACAGCGGCCGAAGCGGCCAGGAGAGCTGAGGCGGCCATCAGCCAGAGTGTCTCGCTCCTGCGACGAATTGAGGCGCTGGAGGAAAGGCTGGAGAAGCTCGAGAGCGGCGTCCGCAGGGAGGATGCCGCTGCCCTTCCCGGCATGAGCAGGGACGAGGCGAAGAACCGCATAGCCGCACTGTTCAGCGCAGGGGACCGACTGTACTACTCCGAGATAGCCAAGGAGCTCAGTATCGACCTTGAGCTGGTGTCGGACATATGCGACGAGCTGGTGCGGGAAGGCAGGATAAAGATCGACCGTGGTACGTGAGAGACCGGGCGGGCCTCCTTGCCCTCAGGTCTCGAGCGGCAGCGCTGGCAATTGCCTTCCTTACGCTGGAGTGTCTAGCCTGAAGATCGGGAGTTGAGAAAGAAAGTGCCGCAATTCACTCGTATCCTGTGGTTAGCTGGGTCACATTGCCGTATTCGTCGCAAGTATATGTACCCTTTGCCTCGCTCAAACGGATGTAGTTGATGTCAGGTTTGCCATCGCCATTAGAATCGTGGCAATACAGTACATAGCCCATACCGACAGCGCCATGTCTCGTACTGGTATCCGGAAAACGACGCATATCGTTAGTAGGAGCTGTGACAGGATTTGCCAACGACGCCAGTTCGTTATTTCTCATCATAAACTTTACCGCAGCCTGAACTTCACGAAACTCCCCTAGTGCCATCTGCTCTGCAGCGACAGTTGGGGCCTCATTTTCAGAGCTGGCTGATACATCAGGCGTCGGAGTTGGGGTAGTTGTAGGGCTAGTTGCCGGTTCCGCCGGCCAATCACTTCCTGGGATATCCGGGTCAAGAGGATTGGGGTCTAAGGGATCCCAATAGCCGTCATTATCAGTGTCTACGTTGTTTGGATCCGTCCCCGCGATCTCCTCCTGGACATCGGACCACCCGTCACCATCTGAATCTAGACTTGAATCAAGTTCTTCTAAAGATACACACGAGGTAGTCACCAAAAGCAGGCACGGGATCAGAAGAGCCGTCAACAATATCCCTCGACTTGTCACCGCTGACTATCTCCACTGGTACCGCAGCATGATATATTAGCCAATGGAATTAGGCAACTTCTGTCTGGAGTACAAATCACAGAACCCTCAGTCTTGCCTTCAGCCTGGCAGTCTAGCCCGGTCAACCTCAGCGAGGACCACACCATTCGTGCGGCATATTATCTGAGACCGGTCGTGCTCTTCGCAAGAAATCCATGGAGAAATATGCTACAGTTCTGTAGCAGACCTGCCTGACGGAGGCAGCGCGCCTCGTGACGGGCGGGCGACCGTGGTGCGGCAGTGCAATTCCGGCAGCGCTGCCCTTTTTGCAGCCCTTCCAGAACCGGAGGGAGCTATAAAGGAGGAGATATGAACGTAGCCGACATCAAACCTGGAGACAAGGAAAGACTGGCCCAGAAGGCGTATGAGCTGGGCTACCAGTACCAGCAGAGCAAGCGTTGCTGCAGCCAGACCTCGACGGCGGCGCTGCTGGAGGCGCTGGGGCTGAGGGACGACGGGGTGTTCAAGGCGTCCACCGCCCTCGGGGGTGGAGGGGCCTTGTTCTGCGATTCCGGCTGTGGCGCCTATACCGGCGGCCTGCTCATCATCGGCCTGCTCAAGGGCCGGGGGCCGGAGAACTTCGTGGTTGAAGAACGCGACCGGTTCAGGTGCTTTGAGATAGGACGCGCCCTGCACAAGAAGTTCATCGACAAGTACGGGACGGTGATATGCCGGGATATCATGACCAATGTGTACGGGCGGCCGTTCTGGATGGTCGACCGGGACGAATACGAGAAGGCAGAGGAGCTAGGCAGTCATAGCACCGTCAGCCCCGAAGTAGTAGGCAACGGCGCCAGGTGGGCGGTTGAAGTCATCTTCGAAGAGAACCTGCTTGATGAACTCAATGCCCTCCGGAAGAAGCAAGCGGCTGTCTGAAAGCGGACCGCCTAGCCGCGGTCCAGATCAATCGCAAGAGGAGGACGGTTTTCATGTCACCTGAGGAGAACATTTGCAGCCTGCAGGACAAAGTGGCGATTGTCACCGGCTCGGGCCGCGGCGTGGGACAGGGTATAGCCCGGGTCTTCGCCAGGGCGGGGGCCGACGTAGTGATCGCCGAGATCGACCCCAAGACGGCCCAGGAGACAGCCGGGATGGTCACCGGAATGGGCAGAAAAGCCGTCGCCGTCCGTACGGACGTCACCGATGAACAGGGCGTAGCCGATATGCTGACGGCGGCGCTGGAAGCCTTTGGCGGAGTGGACATACTGGTGAACAACGTCGGAGGAGTGGTAGGCAAGCCCAGAATGGTACCCCTCGAGGAAATGGACCTGGCCTACTGGGAGGCTATGCTGAAGTTCAACCTCACCTCCTCGTTCCTGTGCAGCAGGGCATTGATACAGTACTGGGTGAAGGAAGGGAGGCCGGGCAGCATAGTCAACATCGCCTCGCTGGCCGCGATGGTCCCCTACGAGACGTCCCTGGCCTACGGAGCAGCCAAGGCCGGCGTCGTCAATATGACGACTACCCTCGGGGCGCTCTACGGCAAGCATAATATACGGGTCAACTGCATAGCCCCCGGCCATGCGAAGACTCCCATTACCGATGAGCTGTACAAGGGGCGCGAAGAAGTGCGTGCGGCGCAGGACAGAATCATACCCCTGGGTCGCTACGGCAACCCCGAGGATTTCGGCAAGGTGGCGGCGTTCCTGGCTTCCGATGCGTCGTGCTATGTCACCGGACAGACGCTCCTGGTCAGCGGCGGGATGTACTACTTCCTGACCAAGTTGCCCTGAGGTCGAGCCGGGGACATACGGAGACAGACAAGGAGGTAACAGCATGGATAGCCAACTGGGACTCAATGATGAGCGTACCAGGCTACTGTCCAGGTTCAAGGAAGTGTTCCCCGACCTGATGGTCCCCGAGTCTGCTGTCTGGGAGGAAGCCTACAAGGACGGAGCGCTCTCCAGGAAGACGAAGCGGTTAATGGCCCTGGGAATAGCCCTGCGGGCTGGATGCGCCAACTGTATTTTGGGCCAGACCATGCGGGCGATGGAAGCCGGAGCCAGTAGAGAAGAGATACTGGAGACCATCTCGGTGGTGGTAGTTATGAACGGTACCACCGGCATGGCCGAGTCGCTGCGGGTGATCAAGCTTCTCGACGAGATGGGCAAGCTCTAGCCGGGCTGGCCGCTAAGAGCCTCGCTTTCCGGAGGTATCGGCCCCGACTGCACCGGCGGGTCCTGGCCCAGCGCGGACAAGCCTTCGGGGGTAGCTAGATCTCCAGGGCCGCCCTGGAACCCTCGTGCACAGCTTCCAGGAGCTGGCGCGCTTCGGCACAGTCGCCGACCTCGTGAATCTCTGCCACGATGCGTTCGAGGTCCTGGGCCAGCGAGTGGTCGGCCAGCATCCCTGTCGCCATCACCACGGTATCGGCCTCCAGTAGCTGGCGGTGTCCTTCCCTGTCGATTATTGCCAGACCGTCCTCGGTGAACTCCTCTTCTTGCACGCCCACAAACGCTTCCACGCCCCTGTCCTTCAGCACGCTCGCTACCCAATCGCTGTACGTGTAGAAAAGGTCCACCGCCAGCCGGTCCAGGAGCTCCACGATGGCGACCTGCCTGCCCCGTTCCGCCAGGAACTCGGCTGTCTCGCAGCCGACCAGTCCGCCTCCCACAACGACCACTTTCTTCCCCGCTGAAACAAGTCCGGACAGAATGTCCGGGAACAGTACCACCTGGCCGGGCTGCCGGCCCTTGATTCCGGGGATAAGCGGCCTGGCGCCCACGGCCAACACGGCCACGTCCGGCCCGAAGCGCGCCACCGATGCGGGCGTGGCGTCCTTGCCCAGCTCGACTTTCACCGGCAGGCCGCGCAACTGGTTCGACAAATAGTCGATGAAGCTCCTGGTCTCGCCTTTGCTCGGGCACGCCGCCGCCAGGTTGAGCTGCCCTCCCAGCCTATCCGTCCTCTCCCACAGGGTGACATCGTGCCCGCGCTGAGCGGCTATCACGGCGGCTTCCATGCCCGCCGGACCTCCGCCGATGACCAGCACGCGCCTTGCCGTGGCAGCCGGCTTCATCGCCTCCCGAAACCACCTCTCTCTGCCGAGGGCGGGGTTCACGGCGCACTCGAGGGTGCCCCAGCCGTTGCGGCCGAGGATGGCTTTCATGCAGCGGCCGCAGGCGATGCACTGCCGGATATCGCTCTCCCGTCCCGCAGCCGCCTTGGCCGGAAGGTCGGGGTCCGCGATCAGCGCCCTCCCCATGCAGACGAAGTCCGCCTTGCCCGCCGCCAGGACCTGCTCGGCGATGTGGGGAGTAGTGATGCGTCCGGGGACGCTCACCGGGATGCTCACGGCCCTTCGGATTGCCTGGGACAGGTCGCTGTTGCATGCCGGCGGGGCGTAGATGTAGGGTACGACCCATCCATAGGTCTCGGCTGCTCCTGATGCGGTGTCGATGGCGTTCGCCCCGGCATCCTCCAGAAGCCGGGCTACGGCCGCCGCATCCTCCACCCCGTATCCCCCGGGTATTCTGTCGTCCGCCATGAGCCTGAAAATGACGGGGTAGTCGGCCGCTGTGCTTTGCCTCACCTCCTCCGTTATCTCCACCGCCAGCCTTGCCCTCCGGCGCAGGTCGCCGCCGTAGCCATCGGTCCGCCTGTTCGTCAGGGGCGATAGGAACTCCGAGATAATGTACCCGTGAGCTCCATGTATCATCACGCAGTCGAACCCGGCCTTCATGGCGCGCCTGGCCCCGTCGGCATACTGGCGCTTCAGGTCGGCTATGTCCTCTGTGGTGAATGCCCGCGCCCGGGCGCCGCTCTTGGGATGGACGCCCTCGGAGGCCGAGGCCGGGTCGCCCTCATCGCCCCTGCCCCGGTGCGCGTTGACCTGGATGGCAGCCCTCGCCCCGCCATCCTGGATGGCTCGAGCGAGCCGTTTGAGGCCTGGAATCAAGCTGTCGTCGTTGATGGAGATGTGCCCCGCGTATCCTTCCGGACGCGTGTAAGACGCCTCCACTATGACCAGGCCGCATCCTCCGCGAGCTCGCTCCGCGTAGTAGTCGGTCAGCCGGTCGCTGACCCTTCCGTCCTCCCCGCACAGGCCTGTATACATGGGCGGCATCACTATCCTGTTCTTGAGCTGTAGCTTGCCGATCGCTCCGGGCTCGAATAGGCAGGGGAAAAGCGTCATGTAACCCTCCTTCATAGCGTTGTGCTCCATCGAGACTGCTCCCGCGAGTTTCGCCAGGGCTGGAATGTCTTGGAGCGCCGGGTTGCACCGGGGCGATAGCGGATTCTATTGTGCTCTTCAAGGCTTGTCAAGAACCCCGGCTCGCCTGTGTGAGCCGTGAGGGTCCATCTTTCCCGCATTCTGAGGTTGCGGGCAGTGGGGAAGTAGTGCTGCAATGCATCCGTATGAGTCCCGGAATGGGCATTCATCGTCACCCTGTCGTTGGCCCACGCTGGCCCCTGATCCAAATTCCCGTTGCCCTTCTACCCGTAGGCCTTGAGGGCGCCTTTCACGCTGAAATCTGCCTCGAGAGAGTTGAACAGGTCGAGGTACTGCTCCAGGTAGCGCGTCAGCAGGAAATGCTGTCTCACCTTCTCCCTGGCCTTTTGTCCCATCTGCTCCCGCAGATCCCTGTCTTTGACCAATCGCACGATCCTCTCTGCTGCCTCCTCGATGGAAGAGACCAGGAAACCGTTAACGCCGTCCTCTATCTGGTAGCGGATGCCCCCCACGTTCCCTCCGATGACCGGGGTCCCCTTCCACATGGCCTCGGCGACCGTCAGCCCGAAGCCCTCGCGGGTCGATTTCTGCAGGACCACGGCTGCCCGGCGCTGCAGGGCATTCACCAGCGCCCCGTCCTGGCGGCTGAGGATGATAATGCGTTCCTCTTGAGAACACAGCAGGGACTCATACACCTCTGCGCCTTCCGGGTCGTCGGTAGCCACGTTGCCCAGCAGCACCAGGGTGCAGTCCACCTCCTCTCTCGCCAGCTTGAAGGCCTTGATGACGCCTTCGGGGTCTTTCCAGCGGTCGAAGCGGGAGATCTGCACCACCAGCGGGAGGTCGGTGGGGATGTCGTAGTGGCTGAGCCGCTCATCTATCTCGTCCTCGCTCAGCTCCCGGTTGGTAATCATGAAGGGGTCTATGGCCGGCATGAAGAACAGCTGCGGCGTCTCGAGCTGCTGCTTGTAGTCTCTGCTGCTGAGGATGACCGCATCGTATTTCTCGACGAACGGGACCAGGTAGTCCCAGAACGCCTGGTTGGGGCGGGACAGGTCGATGTGACAGCGCCAGATCCAGGCCCCTCTCTTCCTGTAGTGCCCTATCATGGGGAGGGGCTGGGGATCGTGGATAATCACCACGTCGTGGTCCAGGTGGTTGCGGAGGGCGTTCTCGTAGACGACCTGCTCGTAGAGCTCCATCTTCCTGGGGGTAAGGTGCGCCTCGCCGCCCTGCAGGGCGTTGTGAATCTTCTTGGTCAGGCTGAAGAAGTCGGGAGGTCCATGGATGGCCCTCCAACCCGTCCTGATGCCCAGGCCGTTCATCAGGAGCGTCAACGACGACAGAAGCTGTGAGACGCCGCCGCCGTAGTATGTCGAGTTCACGTTCACCACATGCAGGTCCTGGAGCTGCCTGGCCTTCTTCTTGATGCGCTCGACGGTGTCCCTCCCCACGAAGCGCTCATATTGTCCGAGCTGGATGATCCTGTGATGCTGCATGGCTGCGTACCTCCTTGGCTTCTCACCGTTCCGGGTTGCTACTAGACCTTCAACTCCCGCATGAACCGGGCTGTCTCTTCAGGCAGGGCGGTATTGATGTTGATGCCGGACCCGATCTCGAATCCCGCCGTCTCGGTGAGCCGGGGGATTATCCTCAGGTGCCACAGGTAGTAGTCCTTGTTCTCCTCCCCTATGGGTGCGGTGTCGATGACATAGTTGAAATCGGGGTTGTTGAGCCCCCGGTACAGCTTGAGCAGGGT
This sequence comes from Dehalococcoidia bacterium, assembly GCA_034430415.1. Lineage (GTDB taxonomy): Bacteria > Chloroflexota > Dehalococcoidia > GIF9 > AB-539-J10 > JADFUZ01. Next base: position 6,852 of record DAOUEN010000096.1, on the reverse strand, counting down.
CGTCCGCAGGACGGGCGCCAGCCTCTCCAGGTCCTCTGCCGAAGCATTGCCGAAGCAGGCTTGATGTGTCTTCGGCATAATCCAGGCCTCGAAGGGGTGGTGGGAGGCGAAAGGATGGAACACGGCGAATGCTTCTGTCTCCATAACCACCCGGGTGCCTGCTCTGAGCTCGTGGTCTCTCATGTCGGCGTAGATACAGCGCCCGGTACTGTCGTAGTGGCGGATGGCCACCTCGCATTTCATTCTGATGTGCTTGGGAACCACGGGCGTGGCCACCAGTTGAGAATGGGGATGCTCCAGCGAGGTGCCCGCCGAGGCTCCCTGATTCTTGAAGATTATGACCAGCCTCACGAAGGGTATCTGGCTGACGGCGTTGTATCGCTCGTGATAGGCACTGAGGACATGCTTCACACCGGCGTCTTCCTGCAGGGCGAGAGCCTGGTTGTGTGCCGGGGTTTCCACAATCACCTCGTGTATCCCTGTACCGTCCATGTCCACGAAGAACCCGGACTCCTCTCTTCTCACGGTGCTGCCACCGGGTGTCAGCGCCGGGAAGCGGTTGGCGAAGGCCCTCACCTGCCAGCGCCCGCTCCCTTCGTCCGTGTATGAGAGGGTTCCGGACGGCGTCATGGCCTCATTGCCGGGGCAGAAGGGACATGAAGGCGAGAAGACGGGCAGCTCGGGCCTGGCCTGCCGACTGGAAAAACGGTGCGGCCTTTTGGCCCTCTCCCTGGCCATGATGACCCACTCCTCGGTTGTAGGGTCCTGCCTTATCTCAGACACTCATTCCCCCTTTCGCTGGACAGTCATGTCTTCTGAAGGATTCTATGCATGTATCTCGCAGAAGTCAACGTAGTGCACTTGTTCGCATCATTGGTGACGCTTCAGCTCCGGGTCCCGGTAGGGCCCGGACTTGTCTCAGCGGTACCGGGGAGCTTACCAGCAGGGGACGTGTGGCCAGGATGGAGATGCCATCGCTCGCCGGTTCCTGAGGGCATATGTGGGGGAAATAGGATAGAATAGTGGGGGTCAAGCGTGCCAATGGACGTGACATGAGGAGAGAGAGCTTCGAGGACCTCGTAGTCAGAGCCGTGGAGAGGCTGCCTGCCGAGTTCCGCGCCAGCCTGGAAAACGTTGACGTGACTGTGGAAAGCTGGCCCACCCAGAGTCAACTCAAGAAACTGGGGATCAGACATCAGGGCCAACTGCTGGGCCTTTACGAAGGCGTGCCGCAGATCAGGCGCGGCGCGCGCTACGGAATGGTCCTGCCTGACAGAATAAGCATCTTCCAGAAGCCCATAGAGGCTATGTGTCATTCCGACGAGGAGACTGAGAGGAAGATAACCGAGGTGGTGCGTCACGAGATAGCACATCACTTCGGCACTGATGAGAGGACTTTGCGCGAGATTGAAGCCGGGAGGCGCAGGAAGAGCGGCAACTGAACCAAGTGATGACGTTGTGACGTCAGAAGATGCTGGCGGGTTGGCCCCCTCTTTTCCGGGCTCGGCAGTAGGGGCCCGGGAGCTGTAGCTTGCCCGGCCTGAAGTTTCTGAGCCGCTTCGCCCCGGCCTTGGCCGGGCATTTGCGGGACTGCTAAGGGAGTGTGACCATGAAGGATAAGAGGATCATTGTCTTGCTGACGGTCCTGACGATTGCCGCCGTGGGACAGATAGTCCTGGCCTTCCTGCTCTATGCCGAGCCGGGCAACGATACCGTCAGGAACGTGGGGTGGGGCGTCCTGTGCCTCTCCGCCGTTTTCGGATGGCTCCCGATATACCACCTCAAGAAGTGGGGCGGAGTTCCGCAGCGGAAGAGCTTCATGCAGACAACCGTGCTCGTTGACCGCGGCGTGTACGCCATCGTGCGCCACCCCCAGTTTCTCGCCGGCATACTGATGGGTGTGGCGCTGGCCTTGATCGCACAGCACTGGCTCGTTGCCGTTCTGGGAGCGATTGCCATTGTGACGTACGATATCAGCGCATTTGAGGAAGAGAAGTCCTCCATTGCCAAGCTCGGCGACGATTATCAGAGGTACAGGGAGCTGGTGCCCAGGTTCAACTTCATCCTCGGGGCCGTGAGGACGTTGAAGCGCAGGTAGAGCCGCTGAGAAGACGACCTGTCCGTATCCGATCCATCCTGCAAGGGGAGCTTGTGCGGTCTGGCCGCTGCGGACTTGCCCGTGAAGGAGCCTTCTAGCTGTCAGCGGGGCCTTTGCCCGCCGCCCCGTCGGCGAAGCGGAGCTTGTCCAGGCGCTTGAAGTCGTGGGTGGAGTCCATCCACCTGATGGTGCCGGAGCGCGACCGCATCACCAGGGACTGGGTCCAGGCGCCTCCGCCGAAGTAGCGCACCCCCTTCAGCAGTTCCCCGCTGCTGACGCCGGTGGCGGCGAAGAACACGTCCTCGTTGGTCACCAGGTCCTCGCCGGTATAGACTTTGTCCAGGTCCACGCCTGCCGCCAGGGCGGCGGCGCGTTCTCGCTCATCGCGGGGCCAGGGCTTGCACTGGATGGCGCCTCTGATACAGTGCATGGCGGCTGCCGAGAGCACCGCCTCGGGTGTCCCGCCGATGCCCATGAGCACGTCCACTCCGGACTCCGGCATGGCGGCCTGTATGCTGGCTGAGACATCGCCGTCGGAGATGAGGCGGATGCGGGCGCCGGCGGCCCGGATTTGGCCCAGCAACCGCTCGTGGCGCGGCCGGTCGAGCACTACCACCGTCACGTCCTGGACCTCCCTGTTCATAGCGGCAGCGATGTTCTTCAGATTGACGGCCACGGGCACATTGATGTCGATGGCATCTCTGGCGTCGCTCCCCACCACGATCTTGTCCATGTACATCACGTGTTGGGGAAAGCTCATCGAACCGCGGGTGGAAAGCGCCACCACTGAGATGGCCCCCGGCAGGCCCCTGGCGACTGAGGTGGTGCCGTCAATGGGGTCGACCGCCACGTCTACCTTCCAGGCGGAGCCGTCTCCGATGCGCTCTCCCAGGTAGAGCATGGGAGCCTCGTCCTTTTCGCCCTCGCCGATGACCACCACGCCGTCCATGCTGATGCGTCCCAGGGCGGACCGCATGGCGTCGACGGCAGCCTGGTCCACCAGGTTCTTGTCGCCCATGCCCATGTAGCGGCCGGCGGACAGGGCAGCCGCCTCAGTAACGCGGACCAGCTCCATAGCCAGGTTCCGCTCGATGGACTGGGTGGATTTCTCTCTCACCATGGCAACACCTCCTGCGGCGTCTCGCCGGCTGCTGTCATTATACAATGCCCGGAGGCAAGCCTACCCGTTGCTCCGCGCGGCTTATGGCCTTGTCGGCAAGCACCCCCTCCTGGAACGGCGTCCTGCAATGTCTTTGCGCCGAAGCGACAGCGCCGGACTCCCTACGACTTCTCAATCTCCTCCACTATCAGGTCTCCCATCTCCTTCGATCCGACACGCCGCTTGCCCGGCTCCATAATGTCGGGAGTCCGGACTGTCTGGACGACTCCTGCAATCGCCTCGTCGATGGCTCTTGCCTCCTCCTTGAGGTGGTAGGTGTACTCGAGCATGTATGCAACGCTGAGGATGGTGGCGATCGGATTGGCGATTCCCTGGCCCGCGATGTCGGGAGCAGACCCATGAGCAGACTCGTAGAACCCCCAGGCACGCTCGTTGCCAGTTGGCAGACCGGCAAGTTGCGCGGACCCACCCATGCCAAGCGAACCCGATATCGTCGCAGCCTCGTCACTGATTATGTCGCCAAACAGGTTGCCCATTACGAGCACGTCGAACTTCGCGGGATTCCGCAAGAGCCAGGCCGCGCACGCATCAGCAAGCACGTGTTCGAGCTCCACGTCGGGGTACTCTTTGCTTATCTCTATGGCCATTGCTCGCCAGAGCTTACCCGTCTCCGTGACATTCTGTTTCTCCACCGATGCGAGCTTCTCGCGCCGTGACCTTGCCAATTCGAAACCGACGCGAAGTATGCGCTCTATCTCAGGCTCGCTGTAGATCATGGTGTCCACGGCCCAGCGCACTCCGCCGTCCTTCCACTGCTTCTTGGGCTGGCCGAAGTAGGCGCCCCCGGTGTTCTCTCGCACCACAATCAGATCAACGCCCCTAGCTGCCTCGGACTTGAGTGGCGAGCATCCTTCCATGCTCGGGTAGACCTTGACCGGCCTCAGGTTCGCGTACACATCGAAGTCCTTCCTGATTCGGAGTCCGGCCGTGTTCGTATATGCCTTCGACCCGGGGTAGTCCCACTTTGGACCGCCGACAGAGCCGTGGAGAAACGCGTCGCTGCTTCGTAAGAGTTGGATGTTCTCCTCGGTCAACGGTTCACCGAACTTGTCGATGCTGGCCCCGCCAATGTCGAAGTAGTCCAGCGTAAACTCATGGCCGTAGTTCTTGGCCACCGCTTGAAGTACCTTGACTCCCTCGGCGATGATCTCAGGTCCAATCCCGTCACCCGGTCCTACAGCTATCTTTCCTTTCATTCGGTGTAACCTCCTTCATTTATTTCACAGGTAGTGCAGTGTGGCAATCACATCAAACAACTGGATGGTGGCGTCTGGGATGACGGCCACCTTGGCCCCGTCAGGGTACTCTTCCCTGAGCGCAGCCATTACGTCTCCCCACGTGGACGCCCATGTGACGGACTCTGCCGGTGCAAGCCAGTCGACGCTTGTCTTGTTCTTCACCGGCATCTGAAGAATGAACTTCTTGACCTTGGGCGACAGTGTGGGCGCTCGATAGCCCTGACCGGTCGTGTGGTTCCCGAACTTGCGCCGCAGGTAGTGAACAACCTCTCCCTCGGGGTTGTTTGTGATCAGAACTAAGGTGCCTCCTTCTTCCGGCAGGAGAGCCTGCCCCACGGTCTTGGCAACCGGAATCTCGTTTATCTTGGAATGACAGTTGGCCACCACGACATCCGGCTTGTCGGGCAAAGGAGTCTGGTAGTGAGTGCCTCCCACCTTTGCCCCGGCATAGAACACTGCCTCGGGCTCGCCTACGAAGAGGGCTGTTGTGTCCCGGTGGATATTCACGATGGCATCGACCTTGATGTGCAGCCCCGACAGCTTGCAGGCCTCCAGTGTGTCGAGGAGTTGTGCGTTGTGCTCATACCTGCCCATGCCGGTGTTGTCATCAATGCCGGTCTCCTTACTTCTAGTCCTGACCGGTCCATGATTGTGCAGGATGGTCTCCAGCGAGGCTATGCCCGGAAGGATCAGCTTGCCGCCACCGCCGAAGCCGCAGTTGAGGTGCGGCAAGATGGCTCCAATGCCTATCTTGAGGTCTGCCTTCATGAACTCCGCGTTCAACGAGACAGGAGTCCCCCGGCCGGTGGTCCCCACATAGGTACAGTTCTCGTAGACGTTGTGGTTGTAGACATTGAACCGGGCCACAACGTCCGCACCCAGCTTCTTGGCGAACTCGAAGCCCGTCAATGCCCCATGAGTACCCGTGGCGCAGATGAACTGGATGTTCTCGTCGTCCACGCCGGCCGTGGCCAACTCCTCCAAGACGTAGGGGATGATCTGGTAGGTCCTGGTTGGCCGGCTCATGTCGTCGAATAGAACGACCACATTCTTCTTCCCCCGAGCCAGCTCGCGTATCGGCCTGCTGCCGATAGGATTGGCGAAGGCCTGTCTGAACCCGTCTTCGGTCAGCGCTGGGGCGTCGTGGCCGTTCATGGGATAGACCGTCACCTCCCAATCATCCGGGAAGTCCAGCACCGCGTCGGTGTCTCCCCACCAGGCTCGCTGAGGAACCTCTACCCTGTTACTCCGCTTGCCTTGCGTGACCATACCACCTCCTGGTTTGCGCATCTTTGCCTGGAGACCAGCCACCGAATTGCACCGCCTCGGGTGTCCCGCCATTATACAATGCCCGGAGGCACAGGTGTGCTTTCCCGGCTGCGGAGGCTCGAGCCTGATGTCGTCGCCGGCTGCCTCGGAGCCGGTCTCCGTGTTTATTGATTTTGCCCTGAAGCTGTATTATGATGGGGGCAGCAATCACAATTTGTTAGAGGAGGGAGACAATGGCAACTACTTTCTATCTACCGACCAGAATCATCTTTGGAGCGGGCACCGTATCGAAGCTGGGGAGAGAGGCCAGCGGACTGGGCAAGCGGGCCCTGCTGGTGACCGGCGGCAGCAGCGCGCGCAAGTCAGGGCTGCTGGACAGGGCGACGAAGGATCTACAGGACAATGGGGTCGAGGTCTTTCTGCTGGACAAGGTGACGCCCAACCCGCGCACCTCCACCGTGAATGAGGGGGTGGAGATGGCTCGCGAGAAGGGAATCGACCTGATAATCGCTCTTGGAGGCGGCAGCGCCATGGATGCCGCCAAAGGCGTCCGGCTGTCGGTCTCCGGCGGCAGGCCGGTGTGGGACTATCACATGCTCGTGGCGGACGGCAAAGTGGTGAAGCCCACGGTCGCCCTGATGATGGTGCCGACCATGGCGGCTACCGGCTCGGAAGCCAATAACTTCGCGGTGCTCACCGACCGGGAAACACATGAGAAACGCGCCATCGCCATTCCCGCCTACTTTCCTGACGTGTCCATCGTGGATCCGGAGCTGACCCTCACCGTTCCGACCGGGGGCACGGCGAAGGGAGGAGTTGACATATTCCTCCACGTGGCCGAGAACTACATCACCGCCCCGGAGCGGGCCCCGCTGACGGATGGGATAAGGGAAACCCTCATGAAGGTGGTGGTGAATGCCCTGCCCCAGGCGCTGGCGAAGCTGGACGACATTGAGGCGCGTACCGACCTGTCGTGGGCCAGCAGCGTCGCCTGCTCACCGTTCATATCGCTGGGCGGCGGTACCGGCTACCGGCCGATGCACCTGATACAGCACGCCCTGGGGGGC
>DAOUEN010000095.1:0-2494 GCA_034430415.1 Dehalococcoidia bacterium | reverse complement strand
CTGGAGAAGGGCAGCAGGTTCGCCACGGCAGAGTACTTCAGGGGGGAGGGAGTCCGCTGCAAAGTGGCCTTGCCGTTGGTTGTACGGGGCGAAGTCATAGGCACCCTGCACGTAGGTAGTTCCCGTCCCGACCTGTACAGTGAAAAGGACGTACGGCTGCTGGAGAACCTAGCTCTGCAGATCGCAACTCCTATTGAGAATGCTCACCTTTACGACAAAGCGGAGCAGAGAGGTCGTGTTGACGAGCTTACCGGACTGTTCAACCGCCGCCATTTTGAGGAAAGGCTCAAGGAGGAGATTGGGCGCCATGCGAGATACGCCAATGAGTTCTCCCTGCTCATGCTGGACCTCGATTCCTTCAAGGCCTACAACGACATGTACGGACACCCATCCGGCGACCAGCTCCTGAGACGGATTGGGGCCATTGTTAGGAACTCGATCAGGGATTCTGACCAGGCTTTTCGCTACGGCGGGGATGAGATTGTGGTCATTCTGCCGCAGACGTCCATGGATGATGCCCGTGTGGTAGCTGAGCGAATTCGTGAGAGCGTTGTTGCCGAGATGGAAGCCAGCCAGCTTGGGGTGACCTGTAGCATCGGTCTGGCCAGCTATCCTTCTGATGGAGTAATGTCGGGTGAGTTGCTTGATACAGCCGATACTGCTCTCTACTATGCCAAGAACACCGGCGGCAACCGCACCTATCTCTCCTCTAGAATCCTGACTGATCCAACTCCCGCTGTTGCCACCGATGCCAGGAAGAGTGGCTTGAGCGCTGTATATGCCCTGTCCGCAGCGGTGGATGCCAGGGACCACTACACCTACGGCCATTCCAGAAGAGTCAACACACACGCTGTGGCTCTGGCTGAGGCCATTGGTCTATCACCTGACGAGGTGTCCAGAGTGAGCACCGCTGCTTTGCTTCACGATATTGGCAAGATTGGCGTTCCTGACAGGATACTCAACAAGAAGGGAAAACTTGACGATGAGGAGTGGAAGGCAATCAAATCACATCCCAGGTTGGGAGCTAACATCGTCGGCAACGTGCCCAGTCTGGCTTCCTGCGTGAGTGGTATTCTGTACCACCATGAGAGGTGGGATGGCACCGGCTACCCCGAGGGCCTCAGCGGCGAAGTGATTCCCTTGGTTTCGCGTATCCTGGCTGTGGCCGATGCCTTTGCCGCCATGACTTCTGCTCGACCCTATCGTGAGGCTCTGGAGGAGGACCAGGTGCTGGAACAGCTCAGGCAGGAAGCGGGCAAGCAGTTTGACCCCAACCTTGTGGGGGTTCTCGTTGGCCTCATAGAGGCAGGCCTTCCGGCGAAACCGGAGGCGAGCCAGACTGCATCTGGCAAGCAACCGCAACTATAGCTGCGGCCAGGAATCTGACCTAGAGCAGGCTTGCTGCGCTGGGAAGCGCCCGGGAGATGTCAAGGACTATCCACTCACTGACCTGCTGACTGCTTCCTGACCAGTGCGCAGATGTTGCGAGAGAAGCTCCTTAGAGGCAACCGGTAGGATCTCTCCGGTCCTATGTTGATGATTTCAAACCCAGCCTCTGCCAGGAGCCTTCTTATCTCACCATAGGAGAAGAGATGGTAATACCGGTAAACTGTTTTGCCTCCTAAGCTCCACGGCACCAGTTGCTCCTGGGATCTCAGCCAGAACCTTGGCTGTGCCCGGTTCCACACTGATAGAAAGGCTTCACCCCCGGGCTTCAATACCCGCACTAGCTCGTTCACTGCCGTTGTCCTCTCGCTCTTGCCCTTTATGTGGTGATAGGTGGCTACCGCGACGGCAAAATCAAAGGTGCTGTCGCCAAAGGGCAACGCCAGCATGTCGGCGACCACCAGGTTGACATAAAAGCCGAACTTGGCCGAGTACCGTTGGGCTTGCTCCAACATTCTAGGGGAGAAGTCCATCCCCCAGAGCTCAAACCTGGTGGAGTATCCTTGGGCTTGCTTCGGCATCTTCGGAGAGGCATCCGGTCCGTGGGGACCAAAGCTCTGCCGGAAGGGCAGGAAGTCGGCGCCATGGGCGCAGCCGATGTTGAGCAGGCTGCCTCCTGACCACCTGTGAGCCAGTTGTTCAATCTCTTCTCTCAGCAGCGGCCAGTGTCTCACTCGATACCAGCTTGCTGCTATCCGGTCAAAGGTATCTCTGTTTGTTGTCATAAGATACGCCCTGATAGACTATAGCACACTGTGATCGACTGGCTGTGGCGGGTGGCGTCTTGGGGTGACTCTGAGTGAGATGTGTGGTGGGCAGAGACTCTCTGTGTCAAGAGGCAGGATGAGAAAAGCGACCAGGACTATCTCAGGTGTAACGCCGGTGGCGGTTATGGCCAAGCCGTTCCCCTGTCCCGGTAGCTGTGTCTATTGCCCTGGTTCCCCCGGAGCCCCGAAGAGCTACACTGTGGAGTCCCCTGCGGTCCTCCGTGCTATCAGGTGCGGCTTCGAGGCCGGAAGGCAGGTGGAATTCAGGCTTGAAACATTGG
>DAOUEN010000094.1:0-8011 GCA_034430415.1 Dehalococcoidia bacterium | reverse complement strand
GGGCTGGAGCTAATGCCCGGCGAGGACTAGTTCCCTGCCTGACTTTTGCTCCTTTTTATCAACCTCAGTTCAATTTCTCTTCTGGTGGCGCATTCGTCAAGAAGGCCTCTGAGTACTCCAGCCCTGGCCCTCATGTCATCCGAACCGAGTTCGGCCGACCCTGTTCGCTGCCTGGCTCTATCCAGGGATACCTCCAGGTCAGCTATCGGAAGCAGGGCGGCAGCAGTGCAATAGAAGCTCTTGGCTCTTCCATCATCAAAGGCCAGTAGCATTGCCTTGAGCAGTTCAATCCGTCGCTCTTGCTGTCTGATGAATTCCTCTATACCGCGCTCCCGGACAAAAACAAGATTGGGCATAGCCTTTCTGTGAGTCACGAAAGAGTCATAGACATCCTCCCTGTCCTCTGTCCAACCGTCGAACTTGGGGCACGGAAAGTCGTCACATTGGGCGCACGCCTCAAGCCCCTTTCTTTTCACACAGCAAGTGATGAACGAGCACGACGGGTGTTTGGCGAAGAAATCGGGCCCGCAGCATCCCAGGCACCGTGAGCTGCCCACCGTGTAGTATCTGGGGCACAGTCCACAGTCTATGCCACAACACCCGAGGGTGGGGTAGGTCTTGACTGGCTGTTCACTCATCCTGGTTATCCGGTCCGCGCCAAGGCTGTCGGTTCACTCCGCCTCGCGAGATATTGGCAGTTGGCGCGGCGCCCGTCAAGAGTCTCGCAAGGCTAGGATGTGAGTGGCTGGCAACCGGGGCAGAAGTAGCTGCCCCTGCTCCGCACCGAAATCCTCATGATCGGCCTGCCGCAGCCAGGGCTGAGCTCGCCGAGCTTGTGGACAACCTCGAAGTGAAACTGGGCTGAGCCCAGGCGCCCCTGAGGAGTGACATAGGTGTCGACGCTGGCGCCCAGCTCAGCCCGCTTCTGGATCCGGGATATCAATTGGCGTGTAGCCCTGGACCAGGGAGATCGGAGCTGCCGTGAGCGCGCCCCGGATGTCAGGGCTTCTTGCCGACGGCCCAGAACTTGGTCCGGTCGGGATAGCCCTTGTCGAACCAGGTCTTGACGTGGACAAAGCCCAGGCGAACCAACTCCGATTCTATTTCGGTCGGGGTGAAGCCGGTGCCCACCCACGATGCTGCCTCTCCGGGGACCTGGGTAGGGCGCAGGGGAAGATGCCGCAGTGGGTAGAGCAGGAGAAGCCGGAGCAGTATTTGAGCCGGTGTTCGGAGCGGGTGTGGAAGGTGCCAGTAGATATGCTCGCGGAGGGGCGTTCTATCCGTCCTGAAGTGTAACTGGAAAGTGCCGCCGGACCTGAGTACCCTGTATGTCTCTGCCAGGTAGCTGAAAGCCATCCATCTTTGAGGCACATGTCGCAGGGCGTTGTAGCTGAAAACGAGATCGAAATGGTCGTCGGGTATGCCTGCCAGGTCGTAGCCGTTGTTCGGCATGAGTGTGACATTTGGGCCGGTATGCAGCCCTGCTGCCCGGTCTATCATCTCCTGGGACACGTCCACTCCCCAGACCTCGGCAAACATCTCGGTGAAGCCGGGGAAGAGACGCCCGATGCCGCATCCGATCTCCAGCATGCGTTTCCCGGCCGGCTCGAGAGCCAGTTCCTTGAAGTTGTCACAGGTGAGGGTGTAGGACTGCTGTCTGCCGTGCTCGAAGTAGTCTGAAAGCGACCACGGTGGGGAGTGGCGCTCGGTGAAGTGGTGAGGTGCCGTGGCGGAAACAGCATCCTGGGTGGCTCTCAGGTCCCAGTCCTGTTTCGCTCGTGAGGCTTGTTGAGCTCTGTGCCTGTCTTGGGCAGGACAGTCGGAGTAACGTTCCTGCTTCGCGAATAGCTGCTCGGTATATTGCAGGTCTTCGGGAGTGTCGATCTCAAACCACTTCAGACCCGCAGCCGGCAGAGCTATGAGGCGAACGGAGGCCGACTTGACTACTCTGGCCAGCGCGAACTCGTAGAACACGTCGTGGTGGCCCTCGGCGATTACCTGTTCCAGGCAGGGGATAAGGTGAGTCTCCATGAACTGCCTGGAGAACCGGTATATGTTCACTGTCTTCAGCCCGCGATTGTGGAGGACGACCTGGCTCCCGTTCTCTTTCAGAACGAACTCGGTCACAGTGTCGTCGTCCACGTTGACCCGCGTCCCTTCCATGAAATCCCGGTATTCATCGGCGACCACAACGTTGGGGTAGCTGTGCCTGCAGACGCGGTCGATAAGCTCCCCTTCGAAGAATATGTCGTCCTCCAGCAGCAGGATATCGTCGCTCAGATGGCCCCTGGCCAACCACAACGAATAGGCATTGTTGGTCGTGTCGAATAGCCGGTTCTCCACGTAGACAAGCCGTATGTTCTGGAACTGCTCTCCAAGGGATTCCCTGACCGTCTCGCCCAGGTGGCCGATGACTATCACAGCCGTGTCAATTCCGTTGGCGCCCAGGTGCTCCAGAGCATTGTGCAGGAGGGGCTTCCCGTTCACTTTGACGAGACACTTGGGAGTGCTGTCGGTCAGGGGGCGCAACCTGGTGCCCATCCCTGCCGCCAGAACAACTGCTTTCACCTTTTCGTCGCCTCCCAGGCTCTTATGGCTGCGATCAACTCAGCGTTTTCCTCTTCGGTTCGCGAGCTTATCCTGATGAAGCGGGAGTCTAGGCCTATCTTGGTGCTGCAGTCATATATGAGTAGCCGGGATTTCTCGAAAAGGAACGCCAACAGGTCTCCGGATCTGGCGTTACCGGCGAGCTCGCAGAGCACGAAGTTGGCCTCAGTGGCATATGGCCGGAGGCACTCCAGTTGCGATAGCTCTGCATGGAGCCCTGCCGTAGCCCTGGCAGTCTTCCTGCAGGATTCCCTGAACTCCTCTCGGTAGCCTCCAAGCAGTTCAACGAAGCGTTGGGCAAACGAATTGACACTCCAAATTGGCAGTTCTTCGCGCAGCATGTCTGCTCTTCTGGAATTGGCACATATGGCGCACCCGAGCCTGAGCCCGGGTATTCCATAGACCTTGCTCAAGCTCTTCACAATGATGAGATTGTCATAATCTCGGACAGACTCCAGAACGGAAGCACCCCCTTCCGTGGTGCTGAACTCTATGAAAGATTCGTCCACCAGGACCAGGTCAAGGCCGGTCAGTTCTGGCAAGGCACGCTCCATCTCAGCCTTGGGGATCAGGTTTCCCGTGGGGTTGTTCGGCCTGACGAACAGAGCTGCGTTCGAGCCGGAATCCTGAGCGAACTGGATGTAGGAATCCAGGTCGAGTTTGAAGTCCTCCTCCCTCTTTGTCTCATAGAGACTTGTGGGCTTGCCCTGGAATCTCAGTCTATTGATGTATTCGTCGAAAGTAGGAACCGGAATGGCCATATTCTTGATGAATAGACGCCCGATGCTGGAAGTCAGTTCGCTAGCTCCGTTGGCGATAACAACCTCGTCCACGCCGAGGTTCAAGTAATCTGAAAACAGCTTTGATATGTGTCTATTTGTTGACGGATAGCTCCTGGACAACACTCCAACGCTAGCTGCGATTGTGTCCAGCATCTCCTGCGGCGGGAAGTACGGGTTGATCATATAGCGGAAGTCCGTGAGGTCGTAGTTCCAGTAGCCGCCGTAGAGTGTGTTGATGAAAGACAAGTCTGGTGTATCTGGCGGCTTCATTCTATTCCTCGGGCGGTCTCACCAACCGTGCAGTCGGACGCCGTGCTTGTTGACGTCGTATATCCCCAGAACTGCGCCAAACACCAGGGCTAAAGCAAGCAGGGCAAGATATATGAATCTGAAATTGAGGTACAGTGAAGTGACTGGGAGAGGAGGAACAAGCATGTCTAACAGTGAGGTTAGGGGCAGGGCGAAGAAGAAAGCCGTGTGGTCAACAAGGGCTCGTGCGCGGCGTAGCACTCTGCGAAGCAGAACCGAGGAGGTCTCCGCAGGCCTAGCCTTCCCCAAGTCGTGGCGCAGGAATCCGTTCCGATAGAGGATGCTGCGGCAGACAGGGGGCGAGACCCAGTATACAATCCAGCCAATAACCAGGACTAAGCCAAGTATGAAGACCACGGTATCCTGTAGCGCCTGATATATCCCGAAACACATGCACACGCGCAGCAGCGGGTAGCAGAACACAAACGCCATCGTATCGTTGTGCCGCCCGATGAGCGAAGTTGGGCCGTTGTATCTGGCTGTTTCTCCATCGCAGCAGTCGAGGATTTCGTGGACAAACAGCAGACCCCAGGCCAGGAGCCAGTACTCAGGTTGTGGAAAGGCGAGCAGGATTCCAGCGCCAATACATGGCAAGAGGCTGAGTGCAGTGACCTTGTTGGCCGAAAGGCCGGCTTTGAGCAAGAGCACGGTGAGATATATGGAGACTCTCCTGAGTATGATACGGCTGAACCAATCGTCCTGAGCAGGGTCGTCGCACGGTTTGTTCTGACATATTTCCCGCAACTGTTGTAGAGACTCCATGACTATGGACCTACGGGTCTTTCGAGTGTCCTGTTGGAGCAGTGGAACCGGCTACAGTATCGCACTCCGGGCGTACTTGAGGCAAGTGTTGTGATTCAAGTGTGGAGGAGGAGTACTACTGGGTCAAGCCGCATGGTGCTTTGCTAACTGGAAGCAGGATCGGAGTGGTGTCTCTCAAGAGTCTCGCAAGGCTAGGATGTGAATGGCTGGCAACCGGGGCAGAAATAGCTGCCCCTGCTCCGCACCGAAATCCGCATGATCGGCCTGCCGCAGCCAGGGCAAGGCTCGCCCAGCTTATGGGCAACCTTGAAATGGAACTGGGCTGAGCCCAGGTGGCCCTGAGGAGTGACATAGGTGTTGACGCTGGCGCCCTCAGCTGTTACAGCTTTCTGGAGGACGTGGCGGATAGCATGACATAAAGTTGCTATCTCCCGGGTTGACAGCGCGTCCGCTTTTCGTAGCGGATGTATTCGGGCGGCAAAGAGGGCCTCATCGGCGTACATGTTGCCAATCCCGGCGATGATACTCTGGTCAAGGAGCGCAGCCTTTATCGGAATGTGGCGTTTCTTCAGTAGCTCTGCCAGGAGCCGGGGAGTGAAGCTCTGCTCCAAAGGCTCAGGGCCCAGCTTGGCAGCCACCGCCTCGGCGTCTTCCACCAGACGTATGAGGCCCAGCCGCCGCTGGTCCTTGAAAGCTAGCCTAATGCCGTTGGAGAAGCCGAAGACTGCCCGGACATGGCGGTCGAGGGCTTCAGGGTTGAGCAGTAGGGTGCCGGTCATTCTGAGGTGTATGACGAGCGACCACCCACCTTCCAGATTGAAGAAGAGGTACTTTCCCCTGCGGGCAACTTCACACACCATCTGCCCGATCAGTTGCTGGCGGAGTTCCGCCGTCGACATTCCGGAGACTATCTTGCAGTCAAAGACAATGACGCTGGTGAAGCTCTGCCCCACTATCTGTGGCGACAGCTGGTGCTTGATTGTCTCTACCTCGGGCAACTCAGGCATTGTCGAGGTAGTGTAGGACAAAGACCTTCCAGTTTCAATTCGTGATGCGATATAATTGCGGCATTCTCGTTCCCGACTAGCTGAGGGAGGTTATGTATGTACAGGGTGCTGGCCAGAGAGGACCTTACTCCAGAAATCCATCTGTTCAGGGTTGAAGCCCCTGAAGTGGCCGCGAAGGCTCAGGCGGGGCAATTCGTCATCGTGAGGAGTGACGAAAGGGGAGAGCGGATTCCGCTGACCATTGCGGATTGGGATGTGAAAGAGGGCAGCGTGACGGTGGTGTTTATGGAGGTGGGCGCTACCACCAGGAAGCTGAACCGTGTGAATACCGGCGGCGGCATTCTGGACTTTGTCGGCCCGTTGGGGCGTCCAACGGAGGTTGAGAAATTTGGTACGGTGGCCTGTGTTGCTGGAGGATTTGCCATTGCCACTATCGTGCCTATCGCTCGGGCTATGCGGGAGGCGGGAAACAGGGTAGTCTCCATCATGGGGTTCCGAACCAGGGACCTCGTCTTCTGGGAGGATAGACTAAGCAGCGTCAGCGATGAGCTTATCGTCACCACGGACGATGGTTCGTATAAGCGTAAGGGGCTGGTCACCGAGCCGTTGAAAGAGCTTCTGGAGAGCACGGGAATCGACAGAGTCATTGCCATTGGGCCCACGGTGATGATGAAGTTCTCCTCTCTGACCACCAAGCCTTTTGGTGTGAAGACCATTGTCAGCCTCAATCCCATAATGGTTGACGGCACCGGTATGTGCGGGTGCTGCCGGGTGTCCGTGGGTAAAGAGACCAAGTTCGTCTGTGTCGATGGTCCGGATTTCGACGGGCATGAAGTTGACTGGGACCTGCTAATGAGCCGTCAACGGGCTTATCTGGAGGAAGAGAAGGAAGCATCGGGGTTGTGGGAATCAGGTTGCTCAGGAGGTAAGAACCATGCCTAAGAAGGTGGACCTGAACCGGGTGCCTATACCCAAGCAGAAACCGGCGGCACGAAAAAAGAACTTCAGCGAAGTGGCGCTGGGATACGGTGAGGAAGAAGCCATTGAGGAAGCCAACCGCTGTCTTCAGTGTCCCAAGCCGACGTGTAAGGATGGTTGCCCGGTCAATGTGGATATACCCGAATTCATAGAAGCAGTGCGCGATCGGAATATGGTTGAGGCGGTGAGAATACTGAAGAACAAGAACAGCCTTCCCGGCGTTTGCGGTCGTGTCTGTCCTCAGGAGACGCAGTGTGAGCAACGTTGTGCTCTGGCCAAGAAAGGTGCTCCGATCGCCATTGGACGTCTGGAGAGGTATGTGGCTGATTGGGAGCGGGCCCACCCGGAGATTGCTGCGAAGCAGGAAGCGGACTGCGTGGCCGGTGGCAGGAAGGTAGCTGTGGTTGGTTCCGGGCCGGCGGGGTTAACCTGTGCTGCTGACCTGGCCAAAATGGGACACGAGGTTACGATCTTTGAAGCACTTCATGTTGCCGGCGGCGTGCTTATGTATGGAATACCTGAATTCAGGTTGCCAAAGCAGATCGTTCAGGGAGAAGTTGATTACGTCAGATCACTGGGCGTGGAGATCAAGCTTGACTATGTCATCGGCAAGATAGCCACCGTGGATGAACTGCTGGAGAGCGGCTATGATGCCGTCTTTCTGGCTCCGGGGGCCGGGGCGCCAATGTTCCTGAATATCCCCGGTGAGAACCTGAACAACATCTACTCAGCGAATGAGTTCCTTACTCGAACGAACTTGATGAAGGCCTATCTCTTCCCCCGATGGGACACGCCGGTGAAGAGAGGCAGAAGAGTAGCAGTGTTCGGTGGAGGGAATGTGGCCATGGATGCCTCCAGATGTGCCCTTCGCCTGGGAGCTGAGGAGGTATATGTCATCTATCGCCGCTCCAAAGTCGAGATGCCGGCCAGGCTCGAGGAAAGGGAGAATGCCGAGGAAGAAGGGATCGTCTTCAGGCTCTTGACCAATCCCAAGAGCTTCATGGGTGATGAGCAGGGAAGAGTGCGAGCCGTGGAGTGCTATGATATGGAGCTCGGCGAGCCCGATGACAGTGGTAGGCGAAGGCCGATCCAGAAACCCGGCACAGAGCACTTCATTGACGTCGACACAGCGATTGTTGCCCTGGGGACAAGGCCCAATCCCATTATTCCCTCGACCACCGAAGGTCTGGAGCTTACCCGGTGGGGCACGGTAAGAGCGGATGAAGTCACGGGCAGAACCAGCAGGGACAGAATCTGGTGTGGTGGCGATATGGCTACTGGAGCAGCCACAGTAATCAGCGCTATGGGGGCGGGGAAGCGGGCTGCCGCTGATATCGACGCTTATCTTCGGGAGGAGTGCTGATTCGGAGCGCGAGTTACCGACGGTCAGGATGCTGTAGTCGTCTGGCGCATGTCCCCCCAGTTGTTGCCGATCTTGATGTCTACCTTCAGGGGCACGGAAAGCTTCAGAGCCCGGGGCATCAGTTCGCCCACCAGTGAAGTCATCTGCTCCACTTCATCGTCGGGCACCTCGAATATCAGTTCATCGTGGATCTGCAGGAGCAT
>DAOUEN010000093.1:0-49860 GCA_034430415.1 Dehalococcoidia bacterium | reverse complement strand
CCGGTCTCAGGCGCCAGCCTGGTCTTGATGTGCCGAACGACGCCTCGGCAGGATATTCTACTATGCAGGCATCGGCGCGTCCATTGGCTATGGGGTGGGAATTGAGCTGCCGTCCGCGAACGCCTCCGGGGTCGAGTGTGGGGGAGGGCCTATTGCGCTGGAATGCGCTGAGAGGCCTCTATCGCGGCCCACAGGGGCTGTACTGTGCTGGATATGTGGAAAAACCCTGGATAGGCTACCTCTTTCTGGTCATCAGGCTCGCCTCGGGTAGTCTCCCCAGGATGGCGGCGGAAAGCAGGACAGGCGGGCCTGCCTGCCTAAGAGATGTATCCGTCCCTGATGAGGAGTTCGGCCACCAGGACCGCCCCTCTGGCCGCTCCCATCTTGGTATTGTGGGACACCAGAAGGTACTTGATACCGTTTTGCAGGACGCTATCTCTCCTGATTCGGCCAACCGTGGTGGCCATGCCATCTTCGGTGCCGCGGTCAAGGCGGGGCTGAGGCCGGAATGGGTCTTCGTGGACGACTATCAAGTGCTCTGGAGTCGAGGGAAGCCCGGCTTCGTTCGATGAGCCGACATACCCCCGCATCACCCTGATGACATCGTCTATCTGGCAGGCTTTCCCGGTGGAGGCGAAGACCGATTCGGTATGTCCTTCTCTGACGTCGACGCGGGTGCAGGTGCAGCTTACCTCGAAGCTGGCCGGGTCTATGGAATTGCCCGTAAGGGTTCCCAGAATCTTCTGTGTCTCGCGCTGTACCTTTTCCTCTTCTCCCGGGATGAAGGGAATGACGTTGTCCAAGATGTCCAGGCCCAGCACCCCGGGACTTCGGCCTGCCCCTGACATGGCCTGCATGGAGGTCATGATGACAGAGTTGAGGCCGAAGGTGTCATAGATTGGCTTTAGCGAGATGGCCAGGCCGCTGGTGGTGCAGTTGGGAATGGGAGTAATAAAACCCCTCCATCCCCGCGACCTCTTCTGTACTTCAAGGAGCCTGGCGTGCTCCGAGTTGATGCCGGGTATCAGAATCGGCACATCATCCTCGTAGCGGAAGGCGGAAGCCGTGCTGATGACGGGCCTCTCAGCCGCGAACCTGGGTTCGAGCGTCCTGGCCGGGCCGGACTCTATGGCGGAGAACACAACGTCCACGGCGGCAAGGTTCAGCTCCGCGGCGTTCTGAACTGGCATCCCCATGACCTCTTCTACCGGTGCTTCCTCGCAGAACCAACGCAATGCCCCCGATGAAGGGTCGGTTATAGCCTCCCTGTAGCTGCGGCCTGCTGACCTCTCGGAGGCGGCAAGGGCAGCCACTTCAATCCACGGGTGTTTTCTCAGGGCGACGAGGAATTGCTGGCCCACGATGCCGGTGGCTCCTACAATCGCTGCTCTGACCATGTTCTCTCTCCCTTCAGAATACGAGCTGAAGACAACAGATTTTAGCACCTGACTCACATATTGCAAGTGCGCGTACGGAGGCGGCCGCAAGTTGGCTCTATTCTCACCAGTTCCTATGCGGCATCACAGGCAACCCCGGGGTCACATGCTGCCTGGTTTCGCCCCGAGCTTGCCGTATGGAGTAGCGGGGGAGTAAAATAGCGGGTTTTGGGGGTAGGCTGTGGTAGTCCCAGCAACCGGCGCCGGGTCGGGTCTCAAATGGGGCCGTTGCCCGCAGCTTGACCGGAAACGGCAGGACAGAGGGAGATAAATGAACAGGTCGGGTCTGGAAGAAGTCTTCAACCCAAGGTCGGTGGCGGTAGTGGGCGTCTCCACCCAGAAGCAGAGGACGCAGGTCGGAGGGACGAACTACGTTATATCTCTGTTGAACAACGGTTTCCAGGGGAACATCTACCCGGTGAACCCAAAGGGCGGGGAGATCTGGGGCTTGAAGATATACCCGGGCATCAGGGCGATCCCCGGGCCGGTTGACTATGTGATCTCGTCGATTCCGGTGACTGGCGCGCTGGAACTGGTTAAGGACTGCGCCGCCAAGGGAGTGAAGGCCATACATTTCTTCACCTCCGGCTTCTCCGAGTTCGGCGAGGAGGGAGAGGAGCTGGAGAAGGAGATCTGCGCTATAGCCAAAGAGAGCGGCATGCGGGTGATTGGGCCCAATTGTATGGGGGTGTATTGTCCCAAGTCGGGCCTGTCCTTTATCCCTGACTCCGCCAGGGAGAGCGGCCGGGTCGGCCTGATCTGTCAGAGCGGAGGCAATGCCATCTACCTGGTTCGGGAGGGAGGCCTGCGGGGGATTCGCTTCAGCAAGGTGGTCTCCTATGGCAACGCCAGTGATGTCAGCGAGAGCGATCTGCTCGAGTACATGGCCTCCGATCCCGATACAGGCGTGATCCTGGCCTATATCGAGGGGACCAAAGATGGACAGCGGTTCAAGCGGGCGTTGAGGGAAGCTGCTGACTGCAAACCGGTCGTGGTGCTCAAGGCAGGGGTTAGCGACTCCGGATCAAGAGCGGTGAGTTCCCATACTGGCGCTCTGGCGGGGTCGGACAGGGTGTGGGATGGGTTCTTGCACCAGGTCGGCGCCGTAAGGGTGAACAGCCTGGAGGAACTGCTGGACATGGCAGTGACTTTCTCCTATCTGCCGTTGCCTTCGGGGAGAAGGGTCGGTGTTCTTGGCATAGGTGGGGGAGTCACTGTTCTGGCCAGCGATGCCTGTGTCAGTGCTGGACTCAAGGTGCCCCGTTTTCCTCGGGAGATAGGCGAGAAAGCAGGTAGTCTGCTGGGAAACGAGGCGGGTACGATACTGAACAATCCCATAGATCTCTCTGCCGAGGCCTGGAAGGTGGGGTATTCCGACATTCTCAAGCTACTGGATGGTTATGACGGCACTGACCTGAGCATAATCCACTTCTCGCTGGGGCTGATCTCGCCGCCGGCCCAGCAGCACACGGAAACCTGGGGCTCGCTTGCGCAGGATGTCATCGAGTCTCATCAGGTGTTAGCCAAGCCCGTGGTGGCGGTGATTCAGATGGCGGTCTATGACGGGCATTATCAATGGATGCTCGAAGCGCGGAAGAAGTTCTATGAGGCTGGCATTGCTGCCTACCACTCAATAGAAGGCGCTGCCAGGGCTATAGACCGGTTCATGCGTTACCACGAGTTCAGGGCCTCAAGGGGTCAGGTCTAGCCTGTTCTGCCGAACTCCTTCTCGAGTTGACGTGAACTCAGGTGAATCATGGTGGGCCTGCCGTGAGGGCAGGTGCGCGGTTGCCTGGCTTGTTCCAGGCGCTGCATCAGTTCCGCCATCTCTCCATTGCTCAGCCGCTGTCCTGCTCTGACGGCGGCGTGACAGGCCAGCGATTGGATTATCTTCTCCTCCAGCGGGGTCGTGTTCTCCGTGCCTGCTATGGCCTCGAGCAATATTCTCAGCGCCTCAACTATGTCTGTGCCGGCTAGCGCCGCAGGCACCGACCGTAGCAAATAGCTACGACCGCCGAAGGGCTCAATGGCGAAACCGAACTGGGCCAGGTTCTCCTTGTTGGCCTGCCATATTTGTTCTTCCCTCGGGCTGAGCTCTATGGTCGTGGCATGGAGCAATCCCTGCACTTCGATCTTGTGGCGCGACCACTGCGCCTGGATCTCTTCATAGAGGACGCGCTCATGCGCAGCGTGCTGGTCAACCAGGTAGAGGCCTTCAGGCCCTTCGCCAATGATGTATGTGCTGGCAAGTTGTCCCATCACTCGCAGAGCCGGCAGGCTGGGGGCAGGCAGTGGGGCAACAAAGGTTGTCTCTCTCTCCCTCACTGTCCAGGCGCTCTGCTGCTGGAATGAACTGGCAGGGAAAGACATGACCTTGGTGGCAGCCACAGGCGCCTGGTGTAGCGCTCCCTTCACTGCCTCTGCCACACTGGAGAAGACCGCCTGTTCACGGGAAAACCTGACCTCGGCTTTGGCGGGGTGAACATTGACGTCTATCTCCTCGGGAGGCAGTGACACATTGATTACCGCTATGGGATGTCTCCTCTCCATAAGCAGGCCGTGATAGGCCTCCTCGGCTGCCCTGAAGAGCAAGGGGCTGTGTACCCACCTCCGGTTGATGAAGAAGCTGAGATAGCGGCGATTGGAGCGAGCCAGGGAAGGCGGGCTCACCAGGCCGCTGACCCTGATGGCTGCCTCGCCTCCCTCCACGGCCAGCATCTCCTGGGCCACATCTAGACCGTATGTCTGGCTTATGACATCGCGCAGCAGTCCATTGCCCGGCGTGCGCAGGCTGACATGCCCGTCAAGAAGCAGGCTGAATCTAACCTCGGGATAGGCCATGGCGTACTGGCTGACTACGTTGGCGATATGGCTGTTTTCCGTGTTTCCTGATTTGAGAAACTTGAGCCGGGCAGGAACGTGGCGAAAGAGTCGGCGTACCGTGACGGTGCAGCCCTGGGGTCTGGCACGGCTCTCCCTCCGGGCCACCTCGCCATTCCTCAAGCACAGGTAGCTGCCGAGGGCATCTGGTCCTGTCCTGGTGAGGACCTCCACTTCGGCGACGGCAGCGATGCAGGGCAGAGCTTCACCCCGGAAGCCAAGGCTGCATATGGAGCCCAGTTCCTCCAGACTGCCGATCTTACTTGTGGCATGTCTGCGGAAGGCAAGCTCCACTTCTGATGCCGGGATTCCTCCTCCGTTGTCCGCTACCCTGATCAGATCTACCCCGCCGCCCTGCGTCTCTATGCTGATCTGGCTGGCTCCGGCATCCAGCGCGTTCTCAATCAGCTCCTTTGCTACAGAGGCTGGCCTCTCGATCACCTCTCCAGCAGCGATCTTGGAGACTAACTCGGGTGCCAGAACCCTGATGGCCATTTGAGTATCATTTTACACGCTTGCGTGTATTCTGTCAATGCTTTGCCAGGGGAATCTCAGTCTCCGTCGATTTTCTCCAGAGGAGCCATGCTGAGCAGGAGCTTCTTAACCCCAGCTTCTTCGAAGGAAACGGTTACTACCTGGTCTCCTCTGTCGGCAAGGCAATCCAGCACTGTCCCATCGCCAAACTTGCTGTGGCGAACAAGGTCGCCTATTTTCAGGTGGGGCTTGCCCGGGGGACGAGCCAAGGGCTGGGAGTAAACCGTAGCCGGGGGGCCAGAGCTCTCCTCATCCCGGGAGTCCTCGGCGCGGAGCAGGTGTGGCGATATGTCTCGGAGAAAGCGGGAAGGCGGGTTTCCCGAGCCGCCGAACAAGCGTCGCCGGTAGCTGCGAGTGAGATAGAGTCGTTTCTCAGCTCTGGTTATGCCGACATAGCAGAGACGCCGCTCCTCCTCCATTTCTGCCGTATCGCCGAAGGATTTCCGGTGAGGCAGGAGTCCCTCCTCCATTCCGGTGATGAACACTGCGGGAAACTCCAATCCCTTGGCCTGGTGTAGGGTGATGAGAGTGACGGCATCGGCCTTCTCAACCATCTCGTCTATGTCCGATACCAGGCTGATCTTCTCCAGCAGGCTGGTGAGGGCATCCTCGGGATTGCCTTCGTCGTAGTCCCTGGCAACGCTCCTGAGTTCCATTATGTTCTCCCATCTCTCCTCTCCATCCTCCCGGTCCAGGACATACTCTCTGTACCTGGTTTTTCCCAGAATCTCATCCACCAGCCCGGCAGGGCTCAATACGTGGCTCTTGGCGGCAAGCTCGTCGATAAGGGCGGCGAATGCCGCCAGTGCTTGAGCCACACGAGAAGGGCTGGCGTTATCCTCGACGGCCTGCTTCAGGGCCTCATAGAGGGAGATACTGAGAGCTCTCGACTGGCCCTGCAGCTTGCCAAGCGTGCTCTGGCCTATGCCTCTGCCGGGCACATTTATGATTCGCGCCAGGCTGACACTGTCGTGCGGGTTGTGAATAACCCGCAGATAGGCAACGACATCCTTGATTTCTCGTCTCTGATAGAAGCGTGTGCCGCCCACCAGCTGGTAGGGCATGCCGTATCTGAGGAAGGTCTCCTCGAACACTCGTGACTGGGCGTTGACCCGGTACATCACAGCACAATCCCTGAGTGACATCTGGTCCTGACTGACCAGCCTTTCGATCTCAGCAGCTACAGACTGGCCTTCTTCTTCTTCGCTGTAGCTCTCAATGATGGTGACCGGGCTGCCGACCTCGTTCTCAGTCCATAGCTCTTTGGGCTTGCGCAGCGTGTTCCCCGAGATGACATCCGAAGCCAACTCCAGGATGGTCTTGGTGGAGCGGTAGTTCTGTCCCAGCAGCACTATTCTGGCTTCAGGGTAGTCCTTGTCGAAGGTCAGGATGTTGCGCAAATCGGCAGATCGCCAGGAATAGATAGACTGGTCGGGGTCGCCGACGACGCAGATGTTGCGATAGCGTCCTGCCAGTTGCTTCATGAGCTGGTACTGGACGATATTGGTGTCCTGGAACTCGTCGACCAGGACATGAAGGAAGCGTGACTGGTATCGGCTCAGGACTTCGGGATGACCATCCAATAGCTGAACTGCCTTCATCAGCAGGTCGTCGAAGTCAACCGCCGTGCTCTGAGCCAGCAACTGTTGGTATCGCTGGTATATTCGTTGCACTATCTCTTCGAAGTAGCTGCTGATCATCCGGGCATAGTCCTGTGGAGTGACCAGTCTGCTCTTGGCGGCGCTAATGGCTGATTGCAGAGCACGGGGAGCGTACTGCTTGGGGTCGAGGTTCAGTTCCTGAAGGCTCTGCTTTATCAGGTTCAACTGGTCTTCATCGTCATAGATGACAAATCCCGGGTTGATTCCCATAGCTTGGCCCTCGCGGCGGAGAATTCGGCTGCAGATAGCATGGAAGGTTCCTAGAGTCAACTCGTCACTTACCTGCCCCAGGAGTTGGTCCACCCTTTCTTTCATTTCGCGGGCGGCCTTGTTGGTGAAGGTGACCGCCATGATGCGGTGCGGGCTGACGCCGCAGACTTTGATCAGGTAGGCAATTCGATGGGTGATTACTCTGGTCTTGCCGCTTCCCGGGCCGGCTAGGATGAGCACCGGTCCTTCGATTGCTTCCACAGCTTCTTTCTGGGTGGGATTGAGAGAAGCCAGGATATCCATGGGGGTTCGATGGAATTATAGCATGGGGAACAGTATTCCGAAGCGAGCCCGGCTATCTAGTAGGCGGAGATCGGGTCTTGGTCGGTGCTGACTCTTTCTGTTGCGGCCATCCGTTGCCGAATGTGCTTGGGGATGTTGAACATGGCTACGTGGGTGTGTCCATCGTATGACTTGAGTTCTCTTGACAACCTTGCCGCGACGCGACTGTCAATTTCCTCGGCTGCCAGTCCCGCGGGATCCAGTTTCGCAGAGGCGGTGATGAATCCCCACATGCTGGCGAACGAAGGTATGTGTGTTTGATAGACACGGACTAAGGGGAAAACGCTTTTCAGGGTATTGGCGATGGCGGCAAACTCCTGCAAATCATGGTAGCTGGCTGGTTCAGCCTGCAGGGACATGATGCCTTCAGGGTCAAGCCTCTGCTTGACCAGGTGGTAGAACTCCCGGGTGTATAGCAAGCGGGCCGGTCCCTCAGCTATGGGGTCGGGCAGGTCAAGAATGATGATGTCAAAGCTGTCCTTATTCTTCTCCAGGAAGTCCCTGGCGTCCGCGAACTGAAGCCCTAGACGGGGGTCGTCGAAGGAGTTCTGGTGAAATGAGGGCAGGAATCGGCGGCAGATATCCACCACTTCCTTGTCGAGATCAACCATGGTCACCTTTTTCACCGACCTGTGTGCTAGAACCTCTCTCAGGGTTGCGCCTTCTCCACCGCCGGCGATAAGCACCTTCTCTGGCTCGGGGTGGGTGAGCATGGCAGGATGCACCAGGGCTTCGTGGTAGATGAACTCATCGTGCTCGCTGGATTGAATCTTTCCATCGAGAACTAGACAGACGCCAAAACTGTTGGTGTTGATGATGTCTATGGACTGGAACTTGCTCTGCCCGGAATATGTCACCTCTCTGATGCTGTGCAACAGCGTGAGATTGGGGGTGAGGTGGTCATGAAACCACTTGTGTTTGTGCGGGTCGTCTTCGCTCATTTCGTCCCGCTGCTGACCTGGCTCTCCTCCAACATCCCCCTCCGCAGCTCAACCAGGGAATGATTCCCAGCCTCCAGCCTGTCTGCTATGGTCTTGGCGGCCTCTTCAGGGGTCACCGTATCTCCGCAGGTGAATACGTCGACGGCAGCGTATCCGTACTCGGGCCAGGTATGTATGGAGATGTGTGACTCCGCGATGTTAACCACGCCGCTTACTCCACGGGGAGAGAAATGATAGAAGGATTCACCCACTACGCTAGCCCCGCATCTAACAGCAGCTTCATTGAGACATTCTCTTATGAAGTCCAGGTCATCCAACAGTTCTTCGTTACAGTCCTTCAGTTCCAGCAGCAGATGTCTTCCTAGTGCATACAAATCACCTTCCCTCCTTCAGAAATTGTGTCCGGCATCGGGATCTTTGGGCGGCAAGCAGATTCTATATTCTGCGCCCCTTAGGGTCAAGGCTCTGCTGGTGGAAGGAAGGGAGTGGGTCGGGCACCGATTGCGGCCTTTGTGGCAGGATATTGGGGCTGCGGCAGGACCTGCGGGCAGGTGAGCTAGTCGTTCTCGGGGGCTGGGTTCTCTCTGGCAAGCCCGGTCTTTCCCTCGAGTTCTCTTACCCTGGCCAGGAGCTCTGGAATCCCGGCTTGGTGGTCGTCGGCCTGAGGGGACACCTCACCCTGCATTTCCTCCCATAACCGGGTGCCGAATGTCCCGGTGAATGGCACATAAGGTTGCGCGTTTGTCTCGACACGCATGATGTCCCACCGGTTGTCTTTGCCACTCACGTCCACGGCAGCCTTTCTCAGCACAATCTGCTCCAGGTCTATTTCTCCGTAGACAATCGTCTCTCTGTCGTAGACCGGGCCGGATATGTATTCGCCTTCCGGGTTGATGATGCCGCTTCCGCCGAAGAAGGTCCAGCTGGCGTTTCCCAGGTTGGCTTTGGCTGCCAACTCCGGTGCTGCATAGATCGAGGACACTACCACGAAGCACTGGTTCTCCAGGGCGTACGCTCGTGAGGCCACATCAATGATGGATTTGTTGCTTCTTCCGCTTGGAAAGCTTGGCCATCCCGGCCAGCAGGCGCAGTGTATCTGTTCACCCTGGCAGCCGAGCATGTATTTCCACAGTGGCTGGAGATGTTCGTAGCAAATGAGCCCGCCTACTCTGCCGACTTGCGTATCGTATACCCGGAGAGTCGTTCCATCGCCCCTGGCCCAGAAGCACCTTTCGCGGTTCGATGGCGTGAGCTTGCGGTGTTTTCCAATTATGCGACCGTCGGGAGCGAAAAAGACCAGCGAGTTGAACAACATCCCCTCGTATCGGGGAACGCATTCGTTTACGCCCAGGCAGACATACGCCCCCGCCTTCTGTACCGCTTCGGCGACCCTGCCGAGGTCATCTCCGGGGACCTGGACTGAGTTTCTCGTCAATTGGAGAAGGTTTCTAGTCCATTCTCGAGGGTTGCTCAGATCGATGGACCAGTTCGGATAAGCGGGCAGGAAAGTCTCAGGCAATACAACCAATCTTGCCCCTTCCCTCCCTGCCTCTGCAATGAGCGCGCATACCTTATCCAGAGAAGCCTGTTTGTCTATTGGGTACGCAGGCGCCGCCTGAACTGCAGCTACTTTCATCTCTCGATTTGCCCTCCTCCTCTCTTGAGTCGCCTGCGGCTAAGTTCAACATAAGGATGTGTCATTGTCAAGCTGTAACGGCGATAGTCCGTTTCCGGGAGAGGCGTGCCGCTTTGGATGGGAGATAGGTTTCTGTTAGAATAGCGAAGGCTGGGGCACATGTCTGCGAAAGACCAATTCGTTACCGTCCGTACTGCCCAGCAGATAGAGGCACAAGTAATACAGGGGAGGTTGGAAAGCGAGGGCATCCCGGTCCTCTTGAGCTATGAGAGTGCTGGCTTGGTCTATGGGCTTACCGTAGATGGCTTGGGCGAGGTGAAGATAATGGTGCCCGAGCATTTGGCTACAAGGGCCAGGGATATCCTGGGAAAGTAACCTGTGACTTCAAGGTTGGAGCGCGTAACCGAGCAGCGCTTGAACAGCCTGAAAAGGATTCGCTCCAAAGGAGTGAATCCCTACCCGCACTCCTATTACCCCAGTCATACCAGCGCGGATGCCGTAGCGCTCTTTGGGCGACAGGGGGAGAACCCGCAGTCTATGTCCCTTGCCGGTCGTGTTGTGGCCAAGCGCAGGATGGGCAAGATGGCCTTTCTCGATATCCGCGATGGGTCGGGCAAGATACAGCTCTGTTTTCGGCGTGACCTTCTGGGCGACGAGAGCTATGAGTTCCTTCAGGAGATCGATATCGGTGACGTAATAGGGGTGGAGGGCAAGCTCTTCCGAACGAGGGCTGGAGAAATCACCCTTGAGGCGTCCGACTTCACCATGCTGTGCAAGTCTCTCCGCCCCCTGCCGGAGAAATGGCATGGACTGGCTGATGTGGAGAAACGCTACCGGCAGAGGTATCTTGATCTGATAGCCAGCGAGGAAGCCAGGAGCATGTTCCGCGTGCGCAGCAGGATTACTGCCGCAGTCAGGAGTTTCCTCAACGCGCGGGGGTTTGTGGAGGTGGAGACGCCGGTGCTCCAATCGCAGGCAGGAGGAGCTCTGGCGCGTCCCTTTGTCACCCATCACAACGCGCTGGATGAAGACCTTTACCTGCGCATTGCACTCGAGCTTCCTCTCAAGAAGCTCGTGGTGGGTGGCTTTGACAGGGTCTACGAGATAGGACGTGTCTTCCGCAACGAAGGAATTTCGGTAAGACATAATCCCGAGTTCACACTGCTGGAGTGCTATCAGGCCTATGCCGACTACAATGACATGATGAATCTGGTCGAAGAGATGGTCTCCAGTGTTGCTCGTGAGATTACGGGCAGCACCATGATCGTCTGCGGAGGAAAGGAAATCGACCTTGCTCCTCCCTGGCAAAGACGCTATCTGCGCCAGACTATCAAGAGCTATTGTGACATCGACTTCGAAGACTACCCTGATACCGCTTCCCTGCGGTCACGAATGGGGGAGGCGGGCATGGAGGTCGATGCGGCCAAGGGCAGAGGGAGGCTCATAGATGAACTGCTGTCTTCTTTCGTCGAGCCAGATCTCATTCGGCCGACCTTTCTTCTTGATTACCCTGTGGATATGTCGCCTTTGGCCAAGAGGAAAAGGGACGATGAGCGTCTGGCGGAGAGGTTTGAGGCCTTCGTCAACGGAATTGAAGTTGCCAATGCTTTCACCGAGCTCAATGACCCCGTGGAACAAAGGGAGAGGTTTCAGCAGCAGCTAAGGGAGCGAGTCGGGGATGAGGAGGTCGAGATTGCTGACGAGGACTTCCTCCAGGCGCTGGAATATGGCATGCCGCCCACTGGTGGCCTGGGAGTGGGGATCGACCGCCTGGTGATGCTGCTCACCGGCCAGCAATCACTTCGCGAAGTTATACTATTTCCCCAGTTGAAGGTGAAGCCAGATGATTGATATCAAGCTCATTCGTGAAGCCCCGGATCTTTTCCGTGAGGCAATGGAGAAAAGAGGGGAGACCTCTGCTCTGGGAGCTATTCTTCGGGCTGACGGGCAGTATCTGAAGGTACTGCGTCGGATGGAGGAACTGCGGGCTCGGCACAATGAGACGAGCAGGCAACTGGGCAGGGCCAAAGAGAGACCGCCTGAGCTTATTGCCGAGATGCGCCAGTTGGGCGAGGAAGTCTCGTCACTACAGCAGGAGACCAGGGAGGCCAAGGCTAACCTTGACACCTTGTTGCTGGGACTACCAAATATCCCCCACCCGAGCGTGCCCCTGGGAGAAGATTCGAGCGACAATATCATCGTGCACACGTGGGGTGAGCCCAAGAGCTTCTCCTTCGAGCCGCTGCCGCACTGGGAACTGGGTGAGAAGCTGGGTATCATAGATTTTGCCGCAGGTGCGAAGCTGTCGGGAAGCAGATTCTACGTGCTCAAAGGGCTGGGATCACGTCTCCAGCGGGCACTCATTTCTTTCATGCTCGATCTGCATGTCAAGGAGCATGGTCACAAGGAAGTCTATCTTCCGTTCATGGTGAAGCGCGAGTGTATGATAGGCTCAGGTAATCTGCCCAAATTCGCTGACAACCTCTACCATGACGACGAGGACGATTTCTGGTTCATACCTACAGCAGAAGTCCCTTTGACCAACCTCCATCGTGACGAGATACTGGATGCCAGGGAACTGCCTCTTTACTATGTTGCCTACAGCGCGTGCTTCCGTCGGGAGAAGTTGGCTGCAGGGAAGGACACCCGCGGTATCAAGAGAGGTCACCAGTTTGACAAGGTGGAACTGTACAAGTTCACTGAGCCGGAGACATCCGATGAGGAACTGGAGAAGTTGCTGCTTGCTGCTGAGGATGTTTGCCGTAAGTTGGCGATACCCTATCGCGTGGTCCAGCTTTGCACCGGCGACCTGGGATTTGCTGCCTGCAAGACATATGACATTGAAATGTGGGCTCCGGGGTGTGGGGAGTGGCTCGAGGTTAGCTCCTGTAGCAATTGCGGCGACTTTCAAGCGAGGAGAGCCAATATCCGGTATCGCCCCGAGCCGGGGGCCAGACCGCGTTTTGTTCATACGCTCAACGGGTCAGGCCTGGCCCTACCACGTGTCCTTATTGCCGTCCTTGAGAACTACCAGCAACCCGATGGCACGGTATTGGTGCCTGAGGCGCTTCGGTCTTACGTGAACTGAGGATTGTCGCCAGGCTGGTGGCAGGCTCTGGCTGCCCTGGCTGTGTCGACTTGTGTGAGTTGAAAGGAGGTGGGAACGTGACTGACTCAGGGAAGCCAAGCTATGCCTACACCGGCTCGAAAACTCCCCTGCTGGGCCTGACGATTCCTGACCTTCTTGACCAGACGACGGCGCGATTCCCGGACGACGAAGCTCTGGTCGATGTGCCGAGTGGCCGGAGGTGGACCTACCGGGAATTCAGGGACATTTGCAGGAGGGCGGCCAGGAGCTTCATGGGACTGGGGGTCGAGAGCGGGGATCGGGTGGGGATCTGGGCCACCAACTATCCCGAATGGGTGATAGTGCAGTTCTCCACAGCTATGATTGGCGCGGTGCTGGTCAACATCAATCCCGCTTATCGAGCACACGAGCTTGAACACGCTTTGGCGGACTCGGAGTCAGGCAGCTTGGTGCTTATCGAGCGCTTCAAGACCTCTGACTACATCGCCATGTTCGGTGAAGTCTGCCCCGAAATCAAGGACTCGAAGCCGGGACGGCTCAACGCGAAGAGCTTGCCTACCCTGAGAAACGTCGTGCTTATCGGCGATAGCTCACATCCCGGGATGTTCACGTGGTCGGAGTTCATGAGGCTGGGCGAAGAGGTCTCGGAGGAAGAGCTGATGCAAAGGCAGCGGCATCTTGATTTTGATGACGTGATAAATATCCAGTATACCTCGGGCACCACGGGCCTGCCCAAGGGGGCATCTCTCACCCATCACAACATCCTCAATAATGGGTATTTCGTCGGTGAGGGACTGAGACTTGCTGATAACGACAGGCTGTGTATCCCGGTTCCTTTCTACCATTGCTTCGGCATGGTGCTGTCGAACCTTGCCTGCGTCACTCACGGCGCTACTATGGTTCTTCCTTCTGAGAGCTTCGATCCTCTGGCTACGTTGCAGGCAGTGGAGAAGGAGAGATGCACTGCGCTTCATGGCGTGCCCACCATGTTCATTGCTGAACTGGAGCATCCTCAATTGGGGCAATTTGACCTGAGCAGCTTGAGAACTGGCCTTATGGCTGGTGCGCCCTGTCCTGTGGAGGTGATGAGGAAGGTCATTGACCTCATGCATGCCAGCGAAATAGCCATAGCATACGGGGAAACGGAAGCCTCTCCGGTGGCGACTCAGACTCCGGCCGATGCCTCACTGGAGGACCGCACTTCAACTGTGGGCCCGCCTTTGCCATTCGTTGAGATAAAGATAGTTGATGGAAATACCGGGAGGGTTGTGCCGTGTGGTGAACAGGGCGAGATCTGCTATAGAGGGTACAATATCATGAGAGGCTACTACAACAACCCCCAGGGCACGGCTGAAGTGATTGACAAGGCAGGCTGGTTGCACAGCGGCGACCTGGCCACCATGGATGAAAGAGGTTATTGTAGGATCACCGGAAGGGCAAAGGAAATGGTCATCCGGGGAGGAGAGAACATCTATCCCAGGGAAATTGAAGAGTTCCTCTTCACCCATCCCAAGGTCAAGAACGCCCAGGTGATTGGTGTCCCGGACAAGAAGTACGGCGAGGAATTGCAGGCCTGGATTCAGTTGAAGGAAGGGGAGAGCGCTACCACGGAGGAGATAAGGGAATTCTGCAAGGGAGGGATCGCTCACTACAAGATTCCCAGGTACGTCAAGTTCGTCGCCGACTTCCCCATGACCGTCACCGGCAAGATTCAGAAGTTCAAGATGAGGCAGACGGCCATCAAGGAACTGGGATTGGAAGCAGAGGCAAAGACAAAGACAGCCTGACGGCCCTAGATTCCCCCGATCCAGCAGGAGTCCCCGCTAGTTGACAAGATTTGGAGGGGGTTCGCCCTGCAATGCGGCGATGACGTTGTTCGCAACTATCTCTGCCATCGCATTCCGCGTCTGCTGGGTGGCGCTGCCCAGATGCGGAATCAGAACAACGTTATCCAGCTCAGACAAGCCGGGAGACAGCTGCGGCTCCTTCTCGTAGACGTCCAGTGCCGCTCCGGCGATCTTTCTCTCCTTGAGAACCTGAACCAGCGCTTGCTCGTCAACCACCGCTCCTCGAGAGGCGTTGATGAGGAAGGCTGTTGGCTTCATCAAGGCAAGTTTGTCCTTGCCGATGAGGTGATGGGTCGAGTCCATCAGGGGCACGTGCAGTGTGACGAAGTCAGACTCCCTCAGCAGGGTATCCAGGGCAACGTATGTCGCCCCGTAGCGCTGTTCTGTCTCTTGGTCTTTCCGCCGCACAGCGAAATACAGCACCTTCATATCGAAGCCCAGAGACCTCTTGGCCACCGCCTGACCGATCCGGCCGAGCCCCACAATACCCAGGGTCTTTCCGTGAACATCCGTGCCCAGAAGCCTGTAGGGGTCGAATCCGGCAAACCTCCCTGACTTGGTGAAACGGTCGGCCTCTACTATCCTTCTGGCAATCGCCATAAGAATGGCCCAGGTGAGGTCGGCAGTGGTCTCCGTCAGGACTCCTGGCGTGTTTGTTACCATCACCTGTTTCTTGGCGGCGTATTCCGCGTCTATGTTGTTATACCCCACGCCGTAGTTGGCTACTATCTTGAGCTTCTTGCCTGCGTCTATCACGTCCCTGTCCACCCTGTTGCCCAAACAGACCAGAGCATCCACGTCGGCCACCCTGGCTGAGAGCTCCTCCTTGGACAACAGTCTCTCCTCCTGGTTTACCGACACATCGAACTTCTCTTTGATTCTTGCCAGCGCTGCCTCCGGGAATCTGTATGAGATAAATACTTTCACGGGGACCCTCCTTCTAGTTGCTTGCAGACGTATTATAGCAGTCCTAGGAGCCGCCTACGGCATTCTCTATGATCTCGATGCGTTTGCTTTTGCCTTTCTGGTCGAGCTCTATGGCTACAACGTCTATTCGCCATAGTGGCGGTAGCTTCTGACGCTCGCTGATGTAGGTCAACGCCGTGGCAATAAGATGCTCTTTCTTTGTTTGCGTTATGGATTCTTCTGGAGTACCGAAGGCCGCAGTAGTCTTGGTGCGGACCTCGACAAATACGAGGTAGTCCTTCTGTGTTGCCACGATGTCGATTTCCCCTCTGCGGCAGCGGAAGTTCCTGTCGAGGATGCGGTACCCCCTCTTTTTTAGGTGTCTGAGAGCCAGTTTCTCTCCCAGTCTTCCTATCTCTTGACGCTCCATGCGCATCTCAGGTCATCTTCTCGGTTATTTCTCTTCACTGCGACAGGGGAACTGGCTGGCGCCAAGCCTCCTCACCGGGGCAAAAGAGAGGCGGTGAACTGGTGATGGGCCCTGCCGCTCGAGGCTGAGGATATGCCCCCACGTACCGTATCCCTTGTGTCGGGCGAATCCGTAGCCGGGGTAGGCTTCGCCGAACTCCTCCATGATATGGTCCCTGGTGACCTTGGCTACAATGGAGGCGCAGGCGATCGAGGTGCACCGTCTGTCGCCTCCGTTTATGCCTCTCTGCGGCGTCGGGCATTGGGGTAGAGTGATGCTGTCGATCAGGAGGAAACTTGGCCGTCTGTGCAGGTTTTCCACAGCCCTGGTCATGGCCACCTTGGTTGCTTCGAGGATGTTTATGGAATCAATCACTTGAGCCCCGATGCTGCCCACACCCACAGCCACCGCCTCTTTGCTGATCAAGTCGAAGAGGAGCTGACGTTTCCCTGGGCTTAGCTGCTTGCTGTCCCGAACAAGCCCGAGCCAGGTGGGGTGGTCGCGACTGGGCAGAATGACGGCGGCTGCCACCACGGGCCCCGCGAGGGCTCCCCTTCCTGCTTCGTCAATGCCGGCGATGAGTTCATATCCCTGAAGCCTGAGCTCGTTTTCTTGGTCAAGATTGGGAGGCTCTGACCTATTTCCTCTTTTCATTTTCACCTAGTGGCTCTGAGCTTTCGATTACGCCTCCTCCCAGTACTTCGTCTCCTCTGTAGAATACGATAGCTTGGCCCGGGGTAACCGCCCGCTGCGGCCTAGCGAAGCGGGCCTCGGTGTGGTCTCGCCCTATTAACAGACTGGCTTCTGCCTCTCGAGACCTGTAGCGTATCTTGCCGGCCATGGAGCCATGTGCGAGCGGAGGCTTGCCCGCTACCCAGCCAAGCTCTGCGACGGCAACTGTCTGGCTGTAGAGCTGCTGTTCGCTGCCGAGCACAATCCTATTGCGCTCAGGCTCTATCCCGGTGACGTAGAGGGGCCTGCCTGTGGCTACTCCTAGGCCGTGCCTCTGCCCGATAGTGCAACATCCCGTCCCTTGGTGGTGACCCAGTACTTCTCCCCGGGTATCCACGATCTCCCCGGGAGAACCTGTGGAATGGTGCTTCAGGAAAGCGCGGCAGTTTCTCTGGGAAATGAAGCAGATATCGCGGCTGGGCCTGGCTACAGGGAATCCTTTTCTGGCTGCTATCGCCTCGACCTCATGCTTGAGATGGTTGCCCAGAGGGAAAAGGATATGCGCCAGCCTCTCCTGAGTCAGAGTATGGAGGAAATAGGACTGGTCTTTGCTCGCATCTATTGCCTTGAGCAGGCGATACCCATCATTCGAGTGCTCCACTCTGGCATAATGCCCCGTGGCCAGATAGTCTGCTCCTGCGGATAGGACCCTGTCGAGAAGGATGCCGAACTTGATGTGCCGGTTGCAGGTGACGCAGGGATTGGGAGTCCGGCCTCTCTGGTATTCCTGGCAGAAATATTCGACGACGCGGCGGTCAAATTCCCCTCTCAGGTCTACTGACTGGAAGGGGATACCCAGGCTGCTGCAAAGAGCTTCGGCCTGGCGTTGCTGGTACTGGGACGTAGGCGAGTCCCAGAGCTGCATGTGTATTCCTTCGACTTCATGGCCAGCGTCCTTGAGCAACGAGGCGGCAACGGCGGAATCCACCCCTCCGCTCAACGCCACGGCTATCATACTCTTGGTCATGGATATGGCATAAGTATATCGCACTAGCTGAACTGTGACGTAGGGGGGTTGTAGTGCTGGGTTCGCTCTTCGAGGCTAGCGGGCACGCTGCAATAGCCAGCTTACTTTTTCCCAGATGATCCCTGCAATCTTCGCCTTGGGAAACCGGGCGTCGACTACCAGCCAACGGCCCGGCTCGCTTGTGGCTGCTTCGAGATATCCTTCCCTGACCCGGCGATGGAATGACAGGTCCTGCAGCTCAAAGATATCTTTCAGATTCCCCTTTCGTGACAATCCTTCTTCAGGCGGGAGGTCCAGCAGGATCACAATGTCGGGCTTCAGGTTCTGTGTTGCCAGGCTATTGACTGTCTCTATCGTATCCAGAGTGAGACCTCGTCCGTAGCCCTGATAGGCGAGAGTGGAGTAGCTGAAACGGTCACACACCACAGTCTTGCCTTCCTCCAGGGCAGGGCGGACCACTTCAGCTAACAGTTGGGCTCTGGAGGCGACAAAGAGGAGCAACTCGGCCTCGGGTGAAATGGAGGTCTGGCGCACCCGCTTGAGCGATTTCCTTATCTCGGTACCCAGGCTGGTGCCTCCTGGCTCGCGAGTAAGAACTGCTGGGATACCCTGCTGGCCCAGCTTGCTCCACAGAATGCGCGCCTGAGTGCTTTTCCCGCAGCCCTCTCCACCTTCAAATGTAATAAACAGGCCCAATGGACTACTTATGTCCTCCCATTGTGGCGTCATTCCCTTTCGTCCGGCTACGGTTGTCGAGGTTGCGGTCATGTTGCCCGGCTAGGAGTTGTTGTAGGTGGTGGATGTAGGCAGACTGGGAAGCAGCGGGGTAGATTGTATCCAGGCATTGCCTCATTTGAGCGGCGTCGTTGACCTTGAGCACATAGATTGGTATCCCGAGCGCTTCGGCATCTCTGATCTTCTGAGACTTGCGGCGGTAGTAGCTTCGTGTGGTGAGGAGGATATCGGCTTGCCCAAGGTGGGCAGCGAATCTCAAGTTCGTTTGTTCCTGTCTGGCAACCTGTTCTAGGCGCGAGCGGTTGACGCCGAAAAGGTAGAATCTCAACGCTTGCTTCTGGGTGTCCTTCGCCTCGTTTAAGACAACGGTGTGGTTGCTTTCTGACATGGGTGGAGACACTGCTCCCTGCTTTCTTATCTCCCCGGTCTCATCCATCCATCGAATCTCGGCCTGGATCGGTTGCTGATGCAAGGCGGCGTCTACGGCATCAAGCACATTGGGATGAACGGTTACCTTGTAGTAGTCCATTAACTCAACTATGACATCAAAGGTGGGTGGCGCCTTGCGCTCAAGGACGGATTTCTGCGTGTGCCGCCGCCTGGCTTCTATATCACCCAGAGTAACCGTCTGAATGCCACCAACGAGATCCGACAGCGTGGGGTTCATAATCAGATTAGCCAGAGTGTTCCCGTGGGCTGTGCCTACCAGTTGTACCCCGCGCTCCGCGATAGTCCGAGCTGCCTGCGCTTCGAGTTCAGTGCCTATTTCATCTATGATGATGACCTCAGGCATATGGTTCTCTACTGCTTCAATCATTACCGCGTGCTGCATGGCGGGGGCAGCTACCTGCATTCGGCGTGCGTGCCCGATGGCGGGATGAGGGATGTCTCCGTCTCCGGCGATCTCATTGGAGGTATCGATGACGATGACACGTTTCTTGAGATCGTCAGCTATCACCCGAGCCACTTCCCGCAGCATTGTTGTCTTGCCCACGCCTGGCCGACCCAGTAGCAAGATGTTCTTACCCGATTCAACCAGATCCCGAATCATTCTCACCGTGCCAAATACGGCTCTACCGACGCGGCAAGTCAGGCCAATAATGCGCCCACTTCTATTGCGTACGGTTGAGATGCGGTGAAGAGTCCGTTCGATTCCAGCACGGTTGTCGCCAGTGACTTCGCCGATGCGTGACACTACATAGTCGATGTCAGACCGATCAACTTCTTGCGAGCCGAGCATCAACTCCCCGTGGGGGAAGCGGGCTTCAGGAGGGCGTCCTAGGTCCAGGACTATCTCGAGTAGCTCGGTGCAATTGGATTGGAGGTAGAGGGGCTCACGGATGTGAGGTGGCAGAACATCAAGCAGGGCAGTCAGTTCATCGGTGATCAGTTTCTGCAAGGGTACCTTTTACCAGCCCCTGGTGGCCAACAGCTCCTGCTGGGGTATGTCTTTGATATCCAGACCAGGCATAGCCGCCCCCAACCCCTTGGATACCTCGGCAATGATGGACGGGTCTTGATAATGAGTGGTCGCTTTGACAACAGCCTGTGCTCTAGCCGGGGGGTCGCTGGACTTGAATATGCCCGAGCCGACAAAAACGCCATCAGCACCCAGTTGC
The DNA here is from genome assembly GCA_034430415.1 of Dehalococcoidia bacterium. Taxonomy (GTDB): domain Bacteria; phylum Chloroflexota; class Dehalococcoidia; order GIF9; family AB-539-J10; genus JADFUZ01. The sequence continues at coordinate 29,857 of DAOUEN010000093.1, read as the reverse complement.
ATCATGAGAGCGGCATCAGCGGGCGTGGCCACACCACCAGCGGCGAAGTTCACTACAGGCAAGTTCCCCGCCTTGTGTACCTGTAGTACCAGGTCGAGGGGGGCACCAAGGGCCTTCGCCTCTGCCGCCAGTTCCTCTTCGGGCAGGGCCTGGACCTTGCGAATACCATCCTGCACCGCCCGCATATGCCTCACGGCTTCAACGATGTTTCCCGTGCCGGCCTCACCCTTTGTTCTAATCATGGCCGCCCCTTCGCTGATTCGACGCAACGCTTCGCCCAGGTCACGGCAACCACAGACAAAGGGTATCTTGAAATCGTGCTTCCAAACGTGGTGGCTTTCATCGGCAGGGGTGAGTACCTCGGATTCATCGATGAAGTCGATGCCCAGCGCCTCCAGCACTTGGGCTTCGACGAAGTGTCCAATACGGCATTTCGCCATCACTGGTATGGTCACGGTATCCATTATGGCTACAATTACTGACGGGTCAGCCATGCGAGCCACCCCACCGGCGGCACGAATGTCGGATGGTACTCGCTCCAGCGCCATGACCGCGCAAGCACCAGCGTCTTGGGCGATTCTGGCTTGCTCCGGGGTTACTACGTCCATAATGACCCCGCCTTTCAGCATCTGAGCAAGTCCGGTCTTTGTCTTGAAGGTGCCTTTTTCCATAACAATTACATTATAGGTCACATGTGAGACAGAAATCAAAGTGAGAAGGCCTAAGGCTCACTCTTGATCTCCTCGATTTCCTTTTTCACCACCTCTGCTTCGTCCTCCAGATTCTTCTTATACTCCTCGAGCATGCTGAGGTATTCCTCTTTGCTCGGGCTGGGTCTTGCCTTGTGGAAGTAGAAGCCATAGGGAGGAAGCCCGAAGTAGAATCTCCAAGATCCTCTGCGCCACATCTCTGCTCACTCCTCTCCCTCGTCAGGTGGACGGCTGGGTGGGTGGACGAAGGGCACCTTCTCTACTACGATTTCTCGTTGCCGACGATGATAACGCTGACGCTGGCTCCTGCCGGTGTACCACCAAGGTTGTGCGTCAACCCAAGCGTGGGGTTCTTTATCTGACGTGGCCCAGCCTTCTGTTGAAGCTGTTTGTACACCTCGTACATCATCCTGAGCCCGCTGGCACCGATGGGATGGCCAAAGCATTTCAGCCCGCCGTCTGTATTGACTGGCAGGTCTCCTTCCAGGGTGAAGGAACCGGCGGCGACGTCTTCGGGTGCTTTCCCCCTGGGGCTGAACTGAAGGTCCTCCATTATGACCAGTTCGGTAATAGAGAAGCAGTCGTGCACCTCGGCCAAGCTTATCTCTTCGCGTGGATTCCGTATACCTGCCTCGGCGTAGGCTGCCTTGCCTGCCCTGACGGTTTCCTCCACGTGGACCCAATCATAGGCGGGGTTCATATAGCCCTCAAACGGGCCCACGCTGATTTGCAGAGACTTCACATAGACGGGGTCGCTTCTGAAGTTCTTCGCCAGGTCAGCGCGCGTCACAATGGCGGCGGCTGCTCCGTCGCTGACGCCGCAGCAGTCGTACAGGCCAAGTGGCCAGGCAATTATCGGAGCCTTCACTACCTGCTCGACAGTGATCTCGTTGTGGAAGTGTGCTTTGGGGGCAAGGGAGCCGTTGTGATGATTCTTTACCGCAATCTGACCAATCACCCGCTTGCCCTCATCAGGACCCAAGCCGTATTTCTCGAAATACTTGGTTGCCATCATGGCGAAGTGTCCTGGAGGACTATATGTCCTGGTCCTGTACGTATTCAGTTGCCGCCTGAAAAGCTCAAAATCCGGTAGCCCGCTGTATCCCGAGTCCTTCAGTTTCTCAACTCCCAGGGCCAGCGCGATGTCACATGCCCCGCAAGCCACGGCGTAGCAGGCATTTCTGAGAGCATCTGAGCCGGTGGCACAGGCATTCTCCACCCTGGTCACAGGTATATAGTCCAGCTTGAGGGGCCGGGCCAGCATCTGTCCGGTGACGTCCGTGACATAGGTTCCTACCCATGCGGCCCCTATGTCCTTGGGTTCTATGCCCGCATCTTCGTAGGCTTCGTAGGCAGCGTCGATAATCATGTCGTCGGTGCTTCTGTCCCAGTTTTCTCCGAATTTGGTACAACCCATCCCGATTATGGCGACCTTATCTATAATGCTTTCCATTTCTCTCTTCCTCGCGTTTCCCTTATTTAGGTTATCTTGACGGCCGGCATTTCCACCAGTAGGTGTAGAAGCCACCTATATACCTGAGTTGCCTGAAGGTCATCTCCACCGGCATGCCTATCTTGACTTCTGCGGGGTCCCGGTCGGTCATGTCACACGTTATCCTGCCCCCCTCGGGGAAATCAACTGCCGCTATGGTATTCGGGGGGTCAGCGCTGATGCCAAGGTTGTCATGGCTGAAGGTCGCTATCGTTCCCAGCTTGTCTGCGAAGGAGTACTCCTCGAACTGGTCTCTCGCTCTGCATATCATGCATACCCGCTGAGCTGGATACTGGGCGGTGCCGCATTTCTTGCACTTAACGCCGCGCAGCATCAGTCCGCTGAGGTTGTCCCTCCAGAGGGCCACCGGCGAAGGTTGCTCCATCGGGGCGGTTGCTGGAGGCTCGACTGGGACAAGACCGCGCCAGCGAAGATATCTCTGGTAGGTGGGAATCATCAATTTCGTGTCCAGGTAGTCCCTGATGCTCCGTTTTGGCTTGAGCTTCTCTATCTCTTCGCCAGCGCTCATAACCATGACATCGGCTCCGTTGCCATAGCTGGCAAGAAGCAGCCTGTCCCCGGCTTTGGCGTTCTCCAGTGCGGCTACCAGTGATATGAGGGTTTGGGCTGTGCCAGTGTCCCCAATTTCGGAATAAAAGGTGTCTTGCACCTGAGTCTCCATCTCGAATCCCAGCTTTCTGGCCACCGCGGCTAGCTGGCGCGAGTCGGGGGCATAGAGCACTGCCTTGCTGAAGTCTTTGGGACTCAAGCCGCATTTCTTCAGAGCGGCTGAGACTGCCTCCGGAAGCACTCTGCCGTGACCATCGTCGCGCACGAAGCGGCTCTCCCAGGAATGAACAAAGGCATCCTTGTCTGAGCGGTACACGTCTATGATCTCATCGCACACTGAATAGTCGGCATCGATCGTGGCGGCAACACCCGTGTTACCTATGAGGACAGCAGCAGCTCCATCGCCAAAAGACATCTCGTTGCTTCCGTTGGGCATACCTAGACGACATTCAGCTGCACAGACCAGAACGCTGTTGGCAGACTTACTGTTTGTTGCGTCCATCGCGGCCTTTATTGCATTCGTTCCGGCTCGCAGGGAACCGGAGAAATCGGCGGTGAAGGCCTCCCTATTCATACCCAGCACGGCGGCAACAGTAGCCGCTGCCTGCTTTTCCCGGTAGGGTGAGGTGGTAGAAGCGAAATAGAGTGCTCCGACACTCTTGGGATCTATTCCTTTGAGACAGTTTCTTGCCGCGGCTACGGACATCGTCAAACTGTCTTCATCGTGGCTGGCTACCGCCTTTTCTCCTCGCGGCGCGTTTGTGCCCCAGGCTTTGGCTATCTCTGCCCGGCTCAACCGGTGCAGCGGGATGTAGCCTCCATACGATACGATTCCTGTCATGTTCTTTCTCCTAACTGCCGCCTTCTTGGGCAAGCTTGCTCGGTTCGGGTGAATCACTCCCGCTTGGTGTAGTCGTAGAATCCCTTACCCGTTTTCCTTCCCAGATGGCCCAGGGCAATCATCTTCTTGAGCAGTGGCGGAGGGAAGTAGGCTGGATCCTTCGTTTCCTCGTACACAGCCATGCAGGCGTGGTAGTGAATATCGAGGCCGACGAAGTCCATTAGGGTAAACGGGCCCATCGGGTAGTTCAAGCCCAGAACCACGCCCTTGTCTATGTCTTCCTTGCTTGCCAGACCAGATTCGAGTGCCCGGATAGCCACGATCGTATAGGGCAAGTACAGTCGGTTGACGATGAATCCAGGAACGTCCTTGCAGACCACAGCGGTCTTGCCAATTGACTGGACGAATGTCTGCGCTGTCTCGACAGTCTCGTCATCAGTGGCAATGGTGCGCACGACCTCCACGAGCTTCATCACCGGGACCGGGCTGAAGAAATGTAGACCGAGGACCTTTTCAGGCCTTTTTGTCATCGCAGCCATGTCAATAACCGAGAGGCACGATGTATTGCTTGCCAGGATGGCACGGGCTGGGCAGATCTTGTTCAGGGTTGAAAATACCTTCTTCTTCTCTTCCAGGTCCTCGATGACCGCCTCGATCACCAGGTCACAATTGCTGAAGCCGCCAATGTCGGTGGTGCCCTCAATACGGGAGAGAATCGCCGCTCGATCCTGCTCGCCGAGCTTGCCTTTTTCTACCGCCTTGGCAGTTGACGCCTCTATCCGCTCCCTCCCTTTCTTCAGGAAGTCCGAGTTCACCTCTGACACCAGAACATCGTAGCCGGAACGAGCACAAACCTCAGCGATACCTGAACCCATCAACCCGCAACCCACTATACCTAGTTTCTTGATCTCCATGGCGCGTGACCCTCCTTCTTCTTGTATTGTTCTTTGGCGGAGTGCCGCCAAGTGGTTGCTGATTGTGGCACCGGGTTCAGGCCGAAAACATCCCTCCGTTGACACTCACAGTCTGGCCAGTTATGTATCGAGCCTCGTCGGTAGCCAGAAACAAGATTGCGGAAGCTACCTCCTCCGGCTTGCCCAGTCTTTTCCAGGGAATAGCTCGCTCGTAGGCCTCTGCCAGTCTGGGGGAGTCCTGGCGCACCGCATTCCACATAGCTGTGTCGATTAGGCCGGGGGACACGCAGTTGACGTTAATCCCATAGCGGGCCATTTCCATGGCCAGATTTCTCGTGAAGCTCACCACCCCTCCTTTGGCGGCACCATAGACCGCCTGCCCCGTGCTCCCCAGCCTTCCTGCATCCGAGGCGATGGTGATGATCTTGCCGTACTTTCGTTCAATCATGCCGTCCAGCACGGCGCGGCAGGAAATGATATGACTCGTCAGGTTGATCGTGATGATGCGATCCCATTCTTCCTCATTGCCTTCGGTGAACCGCTGCGCCAAGCGTACGCCGGCGTTGCTAACCAGTATGTCTATCTTGCCCCATTCCTCTTCTACCTGCCTGACAGCAGCGTGAATCTGCTTGCTGTCAGCCACGTCCACCATCATTGCCCAGGATCTCCTTCCCAGGGCTCTAATCTCAGCGGTCACCTTCTCCAGGTCGGGGAGTTCGCAATCGGTCACTACGACATCCGCGCCAGCTCTGGCGAAGCCCAATGCTGTTGCCCTGCCTATTCCTCTTCTCCCCCCAGAGATCAGACCTACTTTTCCCTCAAGGGAGAATTGAGAAGAATCCACCTATCTTGCTCCTTTCCAGCACTTTCGGGTATCGTAGCACATTTGCTGACTGTTGATAAATGCGTGCACCCGTTCGCTAGCACTGCATACTACTTGTGGATGGGCCGCTTACCGGGCATGCCGGGGCGGCGGGGATACTTCTGTGGTGTGGGAGAGACCTTGCCGACAACCACTAGATAGCGGACGTCACGGAACACTTCCATCTCTATCCTCCTCACCTCGCTCAACCTGCCTCCCAGAACCTCGATCGCTTTCCTTGCATCTGTTGTCTCCTGCTCTAGGGTTCCCTTCTTCTGGGCTATGAACTTGCCCCCGAGCCGGCAAAAGGGCAGGGCTAGCTCCACCAGAGTGGCCAGTGGGGCCACGGCCCGGGAGACAACCACGTCGAATTGCTCACGATACTGTGGCAGGTGGGCGACCCGCTCGGCTCTGTCGTTTATTATCTCCACATCGCTCAAATTCAGCTTGTCCACCACGTGGCGGAGGAAAGCGGCCTTCTTGGCTGTGGAATCTAGGAGGGTCAATCTCGGCTGATGGAGGAGGATCTTTAGCGGTAAGCCGGGAAAGCCGGCACCCGTGCCTATGTCGATGATCTTCGTGCTTGACCTGCGCGCCTCTTCTCCGCTCAAAGCCAGAGCTACTGTCGCGGAGTCAACGAAATGCTTTGTCTGAACCTCTTGATGATCTGTTATTGCTGTAAGACTGGCTCTTTCATTCCAGTCCATCATCTCGCGGTAGTAGAGCTCAAATTGCTCTATTTGGCTGGGGCCGAGTTCCATCCCCAGCTTGCCTATCCACTGAGCAAGCTCTACCATCCCCTGGGAGTGCTGGGGAGGAGTTCTTGAGTTTGCCAGTTCCTTTCCTCGCTCGTGAGATCGCTCAAATGATAGCATCTTTACCGTTGTTCATCTGATTGACATGTCGAGGGGAACAGCACGTCTGTGATGTCGACATGCAATTTGTGTTGGCTTTGGCCTTGCGTTATTATGAAACCACTGAGATGGATGCCAGTTCCCTTCTGACCAAGGCCAGTGAGTACTTGCCCGCTGATAGGGTGGACTTGATTCGGGCAGCGTATGAGTTTGCTGCCAGGGCTCATCAAGGGCAACTCCGGAGATCCGGCGAACCTTATGTGGAGCACCCCTTACATGCGGCTGTGACACTAGCTGATCTCCGGCTTGACGCTGACACGCTGGTGGCCGCCCTGCTACACGACGTTCCGGAGGATTGTGGAGTTCCGCTGAGCGAGATTGAGGCCGAGTTTGGCTCTGAAGTAAGCAGACTGGTTGACGGCGTCACCAAGATGAGCAAGCTCGCAAGGCGTAGCAAGGGAGGAGAGGGCGAGTCAAGACTTCAGGCAGAGAGCTTGCGCAAGATGCTTGTGGCGACCGCAGAAGACCTGAGGGTAGTGCTCATCAAGCTGGCTGATAGATTACATAATGTACTCACGCTCGGGGCTCTGCCGCGAGAGAAACGACGTGCAGTGGCCCAGGAGACATTGGAGGTGTATGCCCCTCTGGCGCACAGGTTGGGCTTGAGGCGTGTGAAATGGCAATTGGAGGATTTGTCCTTCCGTTACCTGGAGCCGCAGCAGTATCATCGGCTTTCTCACATGATAGCTGCAAAGCGAGCAGAGCGCGAAGGTTTTGTCACTGAGGCTGCTCAACTGTTGGGCCAGGAGCTAGGCAAGGCTGGCATAGAGGCGAGGGTTCTGGGACGCCCCAAACACATGTACAGCATCTATCAGAAAACTAAGAAGTATGCTGAACAGGGCAAGAGTTTTGGCGATATTCATGACCTTTTTGCCTTGCGTGTATTGGTCGACTCAGTACCAGATTGCTACAAAGCTCTAGGGGTAATTCACAGTTTCTGGCGTCCCGTAGTTGAGGAGTTCAGCGATTTCATTGCCAATCCCAAGGACAATGGATATCAATCGCTACATACTACGGTGATGTGTCAAGGCACAACTCTGTTGGAGATACAGATCCGCACCTATGAAATGCACCAGGTGGCTACATATGGTGTAGCTGCTCACTGGCACTATAAGGAGGGCAGCAGGCCGGACATCACCTTCGACAGCAAGATATCTTGGCTGCGCGAACTCAGCGAGATGCAGGAAGAAGTTGATAGTGAAGCGTTCGTGGAGTCTCTCAAAACGGATGTTCTGGCCGACCAGGTGTTTGTCTATACCCCTAAAGGAGAGATCAAGGATCTGCCCAAGGGAGCCACGCCTCTGGACTTCGCCTTCCGAATCCATACTGACCTTGGTTATCGTTGTATTGGGACGAAAGTGAATGGGAGGTTGGTGCCGCTGAACTACACGCTCAACAACGGCGATGTGGTGGCGGTAGTTGCCGCCAAGGGAGAGAAGGGCCCTAGTCTGGACTGGCTCAATTCTGAACTTGGCTATGTGAAGACCTCTCATGCCCGGGGCAAGATTCGGCAATGGTTCAACAAGCAAGAGCGAGGCCAGAGTATAGAGACTGGCAAGCAGCTTCTGGACAAGGAGTCCAGCCGTTCGGGTGTCAGTCTACCCAGCGCAGAGAAGCTAGCTTCAGAGTTCCACTGCGGGAGCGCTGATGATTTCTTTGCTGCGCTTGGTCGCGGTGACATCAGCCCTTCGCAGGTGGTGCTCAAACTGAGCACAGAGTTGGAGTCGCCTGGGGAAGCGGTCGAGATTTCGCCTGCTCGCAGGCTCAGCCCCGTAAGTATCAGGGTGCTGGGCGTTGGCGACCTGTCTACTCGAATAGCTAGCTGCTGTCACCCACTGCCCGGGGACGAGATTATCGGCTACATTACTCAGGGTCGTGGTGTCACTGTGCACCGCAAGGACTGTCCCAATATCCTCAATGAGGAGGAAAAGGAGAGACTGATTGATGTGAGCTGGGGGGATGTGGAGCAGGTGTACTCCGCAGACATTCAGGTTGATGCCTGGGATAGAGTTGGCTTAGTCCGGGATATTAGTGTTATCATAGCGGAGGAAGGCGTGAATATCACCGATGTCAATGTGAGCGATCACAGTGATGGTGTTACAGCGATACATTTGACTCTTGAAATCAAGAGTACATCCCAGTTGAGTAGATTGATGTCCAAGATCTACTCGCTATGGAGCGTGATAAGCGTAGTGAGGAAAGGAGACACAGGTGCCAGGCAGCAAATCAGTTGACAAGGCAACTCGGGCCGCTCGGAGGAGACGATTGCGAAATCGCATGGTGCATAGCAGGACGAAGACAGGCATGAAGAAGGCCAATAGGCTTATTGGCGCTGGGGAGTTGGAGTCAGCCGAGAAGGAAGTGCTGACCGCTGTAAGCAGCATAGACAAAGCCGTGAGCAAGGGAGTATTTCACAGGAACAAAGGAGCCAGGCTCAAGTCGCGAATCGTGAAGAAGCTGAATGCCCTAGCCGCAGCGAGGCCGAGCTCTGATCGCGGTGAAGGGGGAGGGGAAGGGGAGCCGTCCTGAGCAATCGAGATTTGACACATCTCTTGACTGTCAAGGTAGTTACTCCGAGGCAGATATACACTGCCCGCCCTATCGGAGGTGTTATCCGGGGCAGCGGCCACTTAGCAGGAAACCGGTCTGTGGCCGCTGCCTGAGGGGTGGCCTCGGAGCAGAGTCTCATAGGGAGACTTGCTGCAGCCTGCGGCATGTAGTAAACATAGAGAGATGTTGGCTCAGTTCCAGCGGGTGGGGAGTGGCCTTTTTGCGCAGGGCTTTGTCTCCTCGCAGAGTGGCAATCTCAGCATAAGACGGGAAAATCGTCTGCTCATTACGCAGCGCCACTGTGCACTGGGTTCTATTGGCGAAGGGGATCTGGTGGAGATAGGTATTGCCAAGAACAATCGGGCGACGCCCTTGGCCTCAACTGAGCTGGCGGTTCACCGCTGCATCTATAGGAAAACACCGGCGTTGGCTGTAGTCCATGCCCATCCGCCGTACGCCGTGGCCCTCTCCTTTGTAGAACGGCAGGTCGTACCCTGCGACATGGAGGGGCGGTCTATTGTGGCAGAGGTGGCAGTCCTGGGAAAGGGGATGACGGCGAAGGCCGGAGACTTTGGCGAAGAGATTGCCGAGGCCCTGAGACGGTGCAAAGTGGTCCTGGTGGAAGGTCACGGGACTTTCGCCATCGGGCAGCTACTGGAGGAGGCCTATTACTACACCACGGCCTTTGAGCAGAGTTGCCGGATTCTCTACTTGCTCAAGGGCCTGATGGTCGATCTGCAGAGCTAGGCTTCAGATACCGCGTCTCTACTGGGTCGGGTAGACCAGAGTGTACCAATCGGAGTACCTGGGGTTCCTGCCCAGTGCGATGTCAGGGAAAATCTCCTGCAGCTTTGCCGTTATTTTGCCTGTCTTGCCATTGCCTACGGGACGACGGTCTATCTCCACGACCTGCGCGATACTGGTCGCCGTGCCGGTGAGGAAGCATTCCTGAGCATAGTAGAGCTCGCTTCTGCTCACACTCCTCTCCACGGTGTCGATGCCCAGCTCGTTCTTGGCCAGCTTGATCACCGCGTCTCTGGTGAAGCCCATGAGGATGTTGTCGGAGGCAGGAGGCGTGATCAGGGTTCCGTTGATGACAATGAAGATGTTCTCTCCGCTGCCCTCGGAGACATGGCCATCTTGTGTCAACAGTATGGCCTCGTCAAAACCGTTCTCAATAGCCTCAGTCTTGGCCAGAGCGCTGTTCACATAGGTGCCGGTAATCTTACATTTCGTTGGAATCATGGAGTCGTCAATACGGCGCCAGGATGAGACACAGCAACGGACACCCTGGGACGTGTCGAGATAGGGAGGAAGAGTGGTCACTATGATAAGAAAGTCGTTCTCCAGTCCATGGATCTTCACCCCTATGGCCTCCGAGCTCTTGTATGCCAGGGGGCGGGCGTAGACGTTCTGCCGGTAGCCGCTTCTCTTGACCAGTTCTATCGTCGACTGACACATATCCTGATGAGAATAGGGAAGGTCGATCTTCAGGATGCGACAGGCGTAGAGCAGGCGGTTGTAGTGGTCCTGGAGCCTGAAGAGGCAGAACCTCTCCTGCTCACTGTCCCAGTTGCCACGAATGCCACCAAAGGTGGCGGTGCCATAGTGCAGGGACTGGGTCAAGACTCCCATTCTTGCCTCAGACAGAGGCATGTACTCTCCTTTGTAGAAAGCATAGGGTTCCATTATCTTCGTTCTCCTTTAACTTGTAGCTAGAATGGCTATTGCACCTTGCGTCTCAGAAGAGGACGGTCGCTGAATAGCTGTTGCGATCTGACGAATTCTCTGTTTACATTTTGCAGTCCCTCCGGTTCTCCAGGTATAAAGGAACCGCCTCCCCCTTGGGAGGCTTTCTTCCGACTTCTACCTCTTCCTTCCGCTGCTACACCTTTCTCATGTCAAGAGCCTCCCGAGCGCACTGTGTGTGCGCACGATAATCATCACGGCCATGCACACGTACACCTGAAGAGCTCCGCTAGCCATCTGTGCTCTAATTGCCTCCTGAAGGGCAAATTCTAAGCGTAGGCCGAAGGATTTGTCAAGGTCTTGTCGGCTCTATTATGGGTATTGTGGAAGAACGCAGAGGTGACAGGGGCCCTGGAGTGAGAAAGCGAAAGGAAACAGAGCTGCCGTCTTGCATCGAGACGGAGTTCTGTTCTATCGGCGTTGGGTTGCCGTATTGCCTGTTTCTATTGCCGCTTGACCGTATTTTCTTCGAATCTGGGCGATAGCCTTGTCTAAATCCTTGCCCCTCTCGACTTCGGGGTCGAACAGGCGGAGCTGCTTCTCTCTGCCGAGCAAGCCTGACGCTTTGATGCCTATAAGACGGATCGGTTTTCTTTCGTGTGACACAGTCCTGTCTAGCAGTTGCAGGGCAGCGGCAAGAACATGCCGGGTGCTGTCTGTGGGGGTCTCCAATGTAGCCTGACGGGTGATTGTCTTGAAGTCGGCGTATCTCAACTTCAGCGTTACGGCCCTCGCCTGCTTGTTCCGAGAACGTAGCTCAGTGCCAACAACCTCGCACATGTGCCGAAGCTTGGTCTGGAGAAAACGCTGGTCCAGGGTATCTCGGGCGAAGGTGACTTCCTGGCTAATGGACTTGGGTTCTCCTGGGGCCTCGACCCTGCGGTTATCGATGCCGTTGGCGTAGCGGTGAAGCAGTGCCCCGAACTTGCCAAAACGTCCCCTGACCACATCCACAGGAAGCGAAGCCAGCTCACCTATGGTGTCCACCCCCATATGTCCCAGTGCTTGTCCGGTCTTCTTGCCCACTCCGGGCAACCTGGCCACGGGAAGGGGATTGAGGAAATCCTTTTCCTTGCCGGGGGCTACTTCCAGTAGCCCGTCGGGCTTACATGCATCGGAGGCGATCTTGGCCACTACCTTACAGGTGGCAATGCCCACCGAGGCGGTTATCTTCAGCTCTTCGGATACTCGTTTCTTCATGGCAAGGGCAAGTCGTCGAGGAGAGCCATGGGTCTCTTCATATCCGGTGACGTCGAGGAATGCCTCATCAAGTCCCATGGGCTGAATGTGGGCAGAGAAGATGGACAGAATCTGCATGAATTTGACTGAAGCATCTCTGTAGCGGGAGAGATCAGGCTGTATGAATGTAGCCTGCGGGCAGAGCCTCTTGGCCTGGGAAGAAGGCATGCCGGAACGGATGCCAAATCGGCGGGCTTCGTACGAGGCGGAGGAGACCACGCCGCGATGCTCGGGCTCCCGCGCAACAACTACCGGCTTATCTCTCAACTCTGGATTGAGCGCTTGCTCTACAGAGGCAAAGAAGGCGTCCAGATCAATGTGGAGAATGCAGCGGGCCATACTGCAATTATAGATTGACCGCAGGAGGGCAACAACGACTAGACGTCTTCGGAGGCCATTACAGAGGGGTCAGTGTTAGCGTTATCCCGGTGAACAAGCTCCTTCATTCTTCTCTCGAACGTGCTTCTTTGCAGGAGGACCTTCCGTCGGCACTTGAGACATCTAAGGCCAATGTCAGCGCCCACTCTCACTACTTCCCATTCGTAGCTCCCACACGGGTGTGGCTTGCGCAGCCTGACTGTATCGCCAGTCCTTATCTCCAGAATCATCTTGATGGTTGTCCGGCAGCCCTTCCCGCCGCCCGGGCTTTCAACTCCTATCGTTTGGGCTTCAGGCAAGAGTTGATCTGGCTACGTATTCTCTCGGCAGTAGCTCTTGCTGCCTCGGCGAAGTCCCCTTCCTTGGAAGCATAGAGAATCTGCCTTGAGACATTGATGATTGCCTTTTCTCCCTGGGCATCAACTCCATGCCTGACGGCAGAAGCCAGGTCGCCACCTTGAGCGCCAATGCCGGGGATAAGCAGACACATCCCGGGGCAGATTGACCGAATCCTCCTCAGTTCCTCCGGGTAAGTAGCCCCGACCACCAGGCCGATGTTTCCGTATGTATTCCATTCCCTGGCTTTGTGCGCCACAGTCTCGTAGAGCGTGGAGCCGTCGGGGCAGCGAAGGTCCTGGAAATCCGTGGCACTCGGGTTCGATGTCCGGCACAGGACGAAGACTCCTCTGTCTCGGTAGCCTATGAACGCCTCTACGGAATCGAAGCCAAGATACGGGTTGACCGTGGCCGCGTCGAAGCCCAGGGTGGAGAACAGAGCTCTAGCATAAGCTTGAGCAGTATTGCCTATGTCGCCGCGCTTGGCATCGCCGATTGTTGGAATGTCAGCCGGAATGTGCGCCAGGGTCTGTTCCAGGATAGTCAGGCCTTGGCTTCCCAGAGCTTCGTAGAAGGCCAGATTGGGCTTGTAAGCACATACCAGGTCGTGAGTGGCATCGATAATGGCTCTGTTGAAATCCAGGATCCCCATATTGGGCATGCGGTCCGGGTTGGGGTCAAGTCCAACGCAAAGCAGGCTCTGATTCTGTCTGGCTGCGCCGAGTAGCTTGTTGATGAATGACATGGGCAGACCTGTCTTTCCCCTCTAGTAGTTGATTATGGTATAGGAAGCTTTGGCCACCGACTCACCGTGTTGATTCGTGTAGGTCGTCTCGTAGACAAGGAAGAGCATCTTGCCCACCCGCCCCTCGCGCTCGAAGACATCTACAAATCTAGTGCGGGAGCTAATGGTATCACCCAGCCTCATTGGCAGGAAGAACTCCCACTCCTCGCCTCCGTCCAGGATGTGCTCGCGGGGTGGCGGTAGGTCTGGCACGGGCAGTGGCGCTACCCCGTACCTGGAATCATGGGGGCATGCCGTCATTAGGGCACACAGGAGAAACGGCGGGGCAACAATGCTGCCATACTTGGTCGTTCTGGCGTATTCCTCATCCTGCCACAAAGGATTGGGATCGCCCACCGCCCTGACGAAGCTCCTGATCAGCGCCTTGTCTATTTCAAATGTGAGCGGCTCCGCCTCCGTGCCTATCCTTGTTTGCAGTCCTTCCAGAGTGCTGTCTTCCTTGACCAAAGTCCGACCCCTTTCTCGACCCGGGCGTGGCACCTACTTCAGTATTTGGCCTTCCCGCGTTCCATTTGCCTCTTCATGGCGAGGGTTGACTTCTGGAGGGGAGGATCACAGTCGCGGTGCCGGGAGTGGTCTTCTCTCCTTTGGGATTCTCCGTCCAAACGTCAAGCTCCACACAATGCTGGTGATCATCTACGTACTTCCTTGTTACCCTGCCTCTCACGATCATTTCTTGGTCAGGGACATCCATGCCTCTGTATCGACAGGTCAGCTTTCTCAGCGTCCCTGCGGTGCCAATCCAGTCGGTCAGCATTTGACCCATGAAGGCAGCTTTGAGTCTGCCGTGGACGATGACCCCGTCGAGTCCCTGCCCCAGGGCGAAGTCTTTGTCGTAGTGAATCTCGTAGAAGTCGCCCGAGCCCCCGGCCCACATCACCAGTTGTCGCTTTGTGGGACGTTTGGCCAGCCAGGGTATCTCCATGCCCTCGCTGACATCTTCGTAGAATACCTGTGCTGCCGTCACTCTGACCTCCAGCCTGTGAGAGCCTGGCTGAATTGTAAGCATCCCTGCCTATCTTTTCAAGGCCGCGGAGTAAGGGCCGCTCTACGGCAGCTTTATCATCCCGTTCTGGCCTGGGTGGGGAATCTGCATTCTTCGTCACCGGCCAAGATGACGAAGACGCGGGCTCTGTGCTCCTGGGCAGATGATATAATTGCAGGCTATCAACATGGATTATGGCCAGGCTGAGACTTTTCTCAACACCTTCATAGATTACGAGAAGATTCCCGGCATATCTTTCGCCTCGGCGGACTATAGCCTGGCACACGTCGAGGAGCTCCTGCACCGACTGGATGACCCTCATCTTGCGGCCAGAACGGTCCACATAGCGGGCACCAAGGGAAAGGGAAGCATAGCAGCTATGGTGGCTGAGGTTCTGATCTGTTCGGGCTACACCACGGGTCTATACACCTCTCCCCATCTTCATAGCCTGATGGAGCGCATCAGAGTCGATGGCGAGCCGATTTCCCGGGACGAATTTGCAGGTCTGGTCACGGAAGTCAAACCTTATTTCGAGGCGATGACCCAGAACCCTCTCTTCAGACAACTGACCTTCTTTGAGGCATTGACCGTGCTTGCCTTTTGCTACTTCAGGAAGAGGAAGACCGACTTTGACGTGCTGGAAGTTGGCTTGGGCGGTAGACTGGATGCTACCAACGTACTTGCTCCTGAGGCTTGTGTCATCAGCCCCATCAGCCTGGAGCATACTCAAGTTCTCGGCGATACTCTGGAGAAGATAGCCTACGAGAAGGCAGGCATTATTAAGCCCGGCAGCGTGGTGGTGAGCTCTCCCCAACCGGAGGAGGTGATTCCAGTCATCAGTGATGTCTGCCGTCAGCGAGGAGCGAGGCTCGTTCAGGTGGGCAGGGATGTTACCTGGAGCAAGAAAGCCAGCAGCCTCTCATGTCAAACTTTCGAGGTCGAGGGGAAGATTGGCACTCATCGCCTTTCTACGCGGCTCTTGGGTGATTACCAGATTGAGAATGGTGCCACCGCCGTGGCTGCGCTGGAGGTACTGGCTTCCCTGGGGTTCGACGTTTCCAAGGAGAGCATTGCCTGTGGGCTCTCTCGAGTTGAGTGGCCCGGCCGCTTTCAGCTTCTGGGCCGTGATCCCATAGTGCTGGTTGATGGCGCTCACAATGTGGCTTCGGCAAGAAGGCTGGTGGAGAGCATCAGGGCATACTTCGACTACTCACGGTTCTTCCTCATTGTGGGGACATCTTGCGACAAGGACATTTCAGGGGTGGTGAAGGAGCTGGTTCCGCTTTCGCCAAGGGTGCTCGCTACCAGTTCCTCGCATCCTCGCGCCGCCTCGGCCGCGATGGTGGCCGCTGAGTTCATTGGCCAGGGCGTCACTGCGGAACTGTGTGAAGACGTAGCTCAGGCGCTACGCCGGAGCCTGTCGGAGGCTAATCGAAAGGACTTGATTTGTGTTGCTGGTTCTCTGTTTATCGTGGCCGAGGCCCTGAGCTACTTCTCCGAAGACTGATCTGTCATAGGAGAGACAAGAGCTTCCTTTGGCAACTCGTTGGCCAACATCAGCTGCAATGCCATCACATGGCTGCATGTTTCCCACTGGGAGAAGAAATCGCAGCTACACTGCCATTTGCCCTCGGCGTAGCTGATCTTATGGTTGGCGTTCTCCCCATGAAAATCGGCCGTGAGATTTGATAGAGTGACACGGCCGGGTTCTTGAGCATATCTTTTGGCTTTGTCGATTTTCCCGATGAGACTTGATCTCATCCACAAGCCCTCCTTATTTCGTTTTCAATGCTCATCCTCAGTAGGAATAGTCCTCTACTCATGTTAAAGAAATAATCAGGGAGAGTATATAATGAGGGCCACCAAAAGTCTAATCGTCTGTTCCTGTTGCAGGAGGATACCTGATGCGTGAACGACTGGCCAGTGCTCTGCGTGGACACGATGCTGACTATGTTGAAGCCCACCTTGAGGAGAGCGAGGCCACCCAGATTCGCTACCAGAATGGCGCCCTGGAGGAGGTGCACAGGACTCGCTCGTGCGGCGGCAATGTCAGGGCACTGGTCAACGGGGGTTGGGGGTTCGTCAGCTTTGAGCACCTTGACGACTTGTGGGACAAGGCTGCCCTGGCGGTGGAGGAGGCCAGATTGGCCAGTGGGGAAGCTGTGCCGCTGGCGTCAGGGGAAGCAGTGGTGGGCAACTCGGCCGAACCTGCAAGGGGGGATGCAGCGACTCTGCCTCTGGAGCGGAGGAAACGAGTTCTTGATGAGTACAACGATATTGTCTTGGGTACTGGAAGGATCCAGAACGCCAGGATCGATTACCGCGATGCCAAGCGAAGGGCGATCTTCGCCAACTCAGAGGGCAGCTACATAGAGCAGGATAGGCCAGACCTCAGTCTGCGGTTGACTGCCATAGCTCGGGAGAACAATGAGGTTCAGCAAGCAGGGTTGAGCCTGGGCAGCAGCGGGGAAATCTCGGCAATAGAGGGTTTGCATGAGCGGGTGAGAGAAACAGCCGGGCTCGCGGCGGCTCTCCTTTCCGCTCCCGAGGTAAGGGGCGGCGAATATACTGTCATTCTGGACCCTGCCCTGGCGGGGGTTTTCGCGCACGAGGCTTTTGGACATCTGTCAGAGTCCGATTTCGTCTATCAGAACCGGGAGTTGCAGGACATCATGACCCTGGGGCGCACGTTCGGTGGCAGGCATCTTAATATCGTTGACGACGCCACCGTTCCTGGCCTGAGGGGAAGCTACCAGTATGACGATGAAGGGATGCCGGCGTGTCGGACCTGCCTTATTCGTGAGGGCGTACTGGTCGGCAGGTTGCATTCTCGGGAAACGGCGGTCAAGATGGGGGAGAGGCCGACGGGAAATGCACGTGCCATCAGCTACCGCTTTCCTCCCATTGTGCGCATGAGCAATACCTTCATCGAGAACGGCAATATGTCTTTTGAGGAGATGCTCAGCGGTGTCAGGAAGGGCTTGTACGTGAAGAACTGGTACGGAGGGCAGACCAGCCTGGAGATGTTTACTTTTTCCGCCGGGGAAGCCTATATGATACGCGACGGGAGACTGGCGGAACTGCTGCGGCCGGTGGTGTTGACCGGCAACGTCTTCGTTACACTGAACAACATAGATGCCGTTGGCGGTGACCTGGAGATGAACCAGGGTGGAGGTTGCGGCAAGGGTGGCCAGTCTCCATTGCCCGTTTCCAACGGCAGCCCACATATCAGGATTCGCCATTGCTTGATCGGAGGAAGATAGGTGGAACAGCCTTTGGCTGAGCAGCTCATGGATTCTGCGCGGAAGGTAGCCGAGCAGGCTGAGGTCTTCTGGCTGTCCTCTCACGAAACGGCCGTTCAATTTGAGGCCAACAGATTGAAGGGGGTTCAGACCAGAGAGAGTGCCAACGTTGCATTACGAGTTGTCAGGGAAGCTAGGATTGGCTTCTCGGCGGCCCGTGGCCCATACTCCTCGCTTTCCTCTGGGCCTGGTGCCGAGGGTGGCTTGAGAAGACTGATTGACATGGCTGTGGAAACGTCCCGCTTTGGAAAGCCGGCCAGCTTCCAGTTTCCTCCCCCGACGGACTACCCTGGAGTGGCTGTCTTTGACCGCCGGGTGGCAAGGATGCCGGTGGAGAGTATGATTGTGCTCGGCAATGAGCTTATCGCCAGGGTAAGGGAACACACTCCTGACATTGTGTGCGATGTCGAGGTTACCAGGGGAACCAGCTCGGTCCGGATAGTCAATTCTCAGGGAGGTGAGGCGGACTATGACAGGAGCTTCCTGGTCATTGGTCTGGAGGGCGTACTGATCCGGGACACTGATATGCTCTTTGTTGGTGATAGCCTGGACTCCTGTCGATTGCCTGACAACATGGGACTGGTGGCTGACAGGGTAGTTGAGCAGCTAGAACTGGCTGAAGGCAAAGCCACCGTGTCTACCGGGCCTTTGCCAGTGCTCTTTACCCCTCGTGGAGTGGCCAGTGCCCTGCTAGGCCCAATGGCGCTGGCTTTCAACGGCAAGATGGTCCTCGAGGGCAGTTCGCCTTTGAAAGGAAGGCTGGGAGAGCAGGTTTTTGACTCTGCGTTTAGCTTGTGCGATGATGCTACACTGGATTACTGCCTGAGGAGTTCCCCCTGCGATGACGAAGGAGTTCGCAGTCGGCAGGTGCCCCTTATCAGTAACGGGGTGGTTTGTGGTTTCTTCTATGACTTGCAGACGGCGGGTCTGGTGGGAGTCCAGAGCACCGGGAGCGGCAGAAGAGCAGGTGGCACCGGGCAGATAAGACCGGCCATCAGTTCCCTGGTGATACCGGAGGGAAGGGTTCCTTTTCATAGCATGGTGGAGGATATGAACGAAGGTCTGGTCGTGGAGCGTCTCATAGGAGCGGACCAAGGTAACCTTCTGGGTGGCGACTTCGGCGGCAATGTCTTGCTGGGATACAAGGTGCAAAACGGGGAGATAATCGGTCGGGTCAAGGATACCATGATATCGGGGAACATCTATCAGGTTCTGAGGCAATCCCTTGCTGTGGGGAATGAGGCGCGGTGGGTTGATGGGGTTACGCGGTGTCCCTGTTTATGGTGTCCTTCCTTGTCAGTGTCGGCGCAGTGATAGGAGGTGAGGAAATGCAGGCTGCGAGCAGGAAGCGGGACAATCTCTTTAGGCTCTACAGGTATCCGCGCCCCAGGAGCGCTTCCATGCTGGCTTCGTGGCCAGGGATTGGCAACGTCTCTCTGATTGTAGCAAGGTATTTGAAGGACAAGCTGGGGGCGGTGGAGATCGGTGATATCGACCCAGTGAATTTCTTTGAGCCTGTGGGTGTTATGGTGGAAGATAACGTTGTGGAGAAACCTCGCTTTCCCGAGAGCAAGTTCTACTATTGGCGGGGCAAGGAAGCCGGCAGGGAACTGCTTCTCTTCATCGGCGAGGAACAGCCTGCTTCCAAGGGATATGAGATGGTGAATTGCGTTCTGGATGTGGCCAGGAGGTTCAAGGTGAAAAGGATATACAGTTGTGCCGCCGCCATTACGAGGATGCATTATAGCGAGAAATCAAGCGTCTGGGGTGTGGTGACCAAGAGGGAACTGCTCAGCGACATATCCCGATACGATGTCGTTCTCAAAGGCGACGTGCGCATTGCAGGGTTAAACGGCCTGGTACTGGGAATGGCCAAGGAGCGTGATATCGAAGGCGTTTGTCTGCTGGGCGAGGTGCCAAGCTATGCCACACAAATGGCCAATCCTGGAGCCTCTCTAGCTGTGCTCAGGGTGTTGAGCAAAATGCTGGGAATCGAGATCGACCTGACCGAACTCAGCAGCTTGGCCAGGCGATCGGAAGATGAGATGGAGATGATGGCGAAGCAGGCTACGGCGGCGTTCATTGATCGTTTCACTGAGCCTATCTGGGAGCAAGAGGAGGAACGGGAAGAAGATGAGGAAGAGGATGATGAGGATGGGGGTGGGAGTGGGGAGAACTTCGGCACAAATTGACCGTCGAAGCTGGGCATGCTATTATCGGCTCAGATGTCGGCTCTGACTGAGCTCTATGGAGAGATCGCCAAGTGCCAGGACTGTGGACTGGCCAGATATCGTGCCAATGTAGTGCCTGGCGAAGGACCGGAGGATGCTGATCTGCTTTTCATCGGTGAGGCACCAGGATGGCACGAAGACCAGCAGGGGCGTCCCTTTGTCGGGCCGGCAGGAGCGTTCTTGGACGAACTACTGGCTTCGATTGGCCTGTCTCGAAGGCAGGTCTACATTGCCAATGTGATCAAGTGCCGCCCTCAGGGGAATCGAGACCCCCTATCCAGTGAGATACAAGCTTGTCGCAGGTGGCTCGACCGCCAGATAGAAGTGATTCAGCCCAAGGTGATCGTCACCCTGGGGCGCTACTCTCTGGCCAGATACTTCCCCAACGAGAGCATAGGCAAGATCCACGGGAAGGCACGAAAGATAGGAGATGTCATCTGCTACCCTATGTATCATCCCGCCGCTGCCCTTCACCAGGCCAGCCTGCGCGGGACTATCGAGGCTGACATGCTTCGGATCCCAGGAATACTGACTCAAAGTGAGAAGGTTGCTGAAGCCGCAGAGGAGTCCCAACAGCTAAGCTTGTTCTAGGCTGACACGATGCCAGCGCAACCGAATTAAAGATGTCATTTAGCAACTCTGACCATCATCCTCACCCTGAAGACTCCACCTCTTATCGTCCCGATGCGCCAAGGCTCCAGACCGAACGACCGAGTGGTCAAAAGCCGCCTCGGCCCCGAGGCAGGTCAGGTGCAAGGAGGAGGACGGACCCTGTGGCTGGCATTCAGGGCGATGCGTCGGGCGGCAAGAGGCTGAGGATAATTCCGCTGGGTGGACTGGGCGAGATCGGCAAGAACATGATGGCTCTGGAGTGCGGCAGCGATATCGTTGTCATTGACGCCGGTCTCATGTTCCCCAGCGAAGAGATGCTGGGAGTCGACCTGCTAATCCCTGACATAAGCTATCTTCTGGAGAAACGGCGAAACATAAAGGGCATCATTATCACCCACGCACATCAGGATCATATTGGGGCTCTGCCCTATGTCCTGCCTCGCCTTGATCTCCCCATTTACACCAGCAGGTTCAGCGGGAAGTTTATATCCGCTGAGCTCAAGCAGCGTGGAGTGAAGAACAAGCCGAAGCTGAACATCGTTCATGCCGGCAGCAGGATCACGCTGGGCAGCATGTCCATAGAGTTCTTCCCCGTTTGCCACAGCATACCCGATTCCATGGGCCTGATCATTCAAACCCCTGTGGGTACAATAGTGCACAGTGGTGATTTCAAGATCGACCATACTCCGGTGATCGGGCAGCCGACCGATTTGCACCGGCTGGCTCAGCTGGGGGCGGGGGAGGTCTTGCTTCTGCTTTCTGACTCCACCTATGTTGAGCTTCCAGGGTATACCCCTAGTGAGATGGTGGTCAGCGATGCGCTGGAGCACATTGTCTCCAGGGCCTCGGGCAGGGTGGTCGTGGCCACGTTTTCCTCTCTCATCGCTCGCCTCCAGCAGGTCATAGATGTTGCCGTCAGGTACAACCGCTGCGTCTTCGTTACCGGCCGCAGCATGCAGGAGAGCGTGAGAGTGGCGATGGAAACAGGCTATCTTACCGTCCCTCCCGACACGCTGCGCAATGTCGGCGAACTCAACAGTCTGCCTCCCGGCAGGGTGGTCATTCTGGCCACAGGAAGCCAGGGAGAACCTACCTCCGCCCTGGTACGCATGGCCAACGGGGATCACGGTCAGGTACAAATCATGCCCGGCGATACAGTGGTGATGTCGGCTACTCCCATACCTGGCAACGAAGCCCTGGTCAGCAAGACAATCGATAGCCTCTTCCGACAGGGAGCCGATGTCATCTATGGAAGAGTGTCCCAGGTTCATGTCCACGGCCATGGCAGCCAAGAAGAGCTAAAGCTCATGCTCAAGCTGGTCAAGCCCAAGTTCTTCATCCCTATTCACGGGGAGTATCGCCATTTAATCCTGCATGCCAGGCTGGCCGAGAGCCTGGGCGTGCCCAGGGAGAACATCTTTATCCTTGACAACGGAGACATACTTGAACTGGGACACAGGAAGGGAAGAGTAGTTGGCAGGGTTCCGGCGGGAGATGTCGTGGTCAACGGGCCGCTTACCAGTGAACTGGACAGCAATATGATTCGTGACCGCAGGCTGCTTTCACGCGATGGGATTGTCATGGTTACGCTGGCTGTGGACGCGAGGACGGGCAGGTTGCAGGGCAAGCCTCAAGTCGCAACGCGCGGTTTTGTTGACCTTGGTGAAAATCAGGCGCTGATAGGGAAGAGCCAAGACGTGGTGATGGCTGCTCTTAGGGATGGTGGAAAGCGCTCCCCTGAGCACGGCCAGATCGAAGCCAGAGCGAGGAACTCCTTGAGGAGGTTCCTGTACGAAGAGACACATCGCCGCCCCGTTATCGTTCTCTCAATTGTGGATGTGGGGGGCAAGCCAAGGGGAGCGTAGTCCTGTGTCCAGGCCGAGACGCAAGCCGAGATCCGGGGCAAAACGGAGGCAGGCGAAAGGAACGCCCAGGCGAAGTCCGCTGCTGGCCTTTCTCGCTTCGCCTGTGCTACGAAGGGTCCTGCTGGTTTTCGCCATCGTCGGCTTGCTCTATTTGTTCGCATCCCCCTTGGTGGAACTGGGCGCTGCTGCCTGGGGAGGCAGCCTGGAGTGGTGCGGCGCGGGACTGATTATACTGGCTGTTGCCCTGGGCGTGCTCATCTGGGTGGTATGGCGAGGGTTCTCTGTCCTGATAAGGCGCTGGAACTGGTTTCTGGGAGGGGTGCTCTTGGCTTTGGCTTTGTGGGGGACTCTTTCCTTCTTCTCGCCCAGGGGGAGCATCCTGTGGGAAGTGACCCTGGGGGGCAGGTTTGGTCAGAGCATAGCGGGGGCGGCGGACCTCGTCGGAGGCCTGAGAGTAGCCGGGCTGGCTCTCCTGGGTCTCATTTTCGTGACTCCACGCAAGTTCTGGCGCAGCCTGGGGGCTGCTCTCAGGGGTGGTCGGCGTGCTGTTGTCAGGATTCCTCAGCCTCGTGCTGAGGCTGCTCCCACCAGAAGCGTCTCTCCTCAACCGCCTCTGCCTGAAATCGCTCCTGCCAGGGAGAGGTCTGGCCTTGCCGGGTTGATCCCTGCCAAGCCTGTGCCAGCTCCCTCTGCGGCCGTTGAGAGCCCGGCACCTGAGCACCGGGAGGCCACGCCATGGCAGTCCCGCCGTGAGCCTATTCTCACTGCCGGTGGTTGGCAGCTTCCGCCTATCGACATCCTGGATACGCCGACCGAGCTGGAGTTGAATAAGGAAGACGTTGAGAAGCGTGCCAGGCTCATTGAGGAGTCCCTGGGGAGCTACGGTGTGGATGCTAAGGTTGTCGAGATGAACATCGGCCCCACCGTGACGCAATTCGGCGTTGAACCCGGGTGGGACCGCAAGTACAGGAAGGTGCTGGAAAGAGGACAGGAGCGCCTGGAAGAAGTGTCGAGGATCAGGATCAGGGTGGAGCGTATTGCCTCTCTGGCCAATGACCTGGCTCTGGCCCTCGCTGCCCCCAGCATCAGGATCGAAGCCCCCGTGCCGGGCAAGTCGCTGGTGGGCATTGAGGTACCCAATACGGCTTTCGGGTCGGTTGCCATTCGCAGCGTAATAGAGACGGCCGCCTTCCAGAAGCTGAAAGCCAGATCAAAGATAGCTATAGCTCTGGGCAAAGGTGCCGGTGGTGAGGCCGTGGCTGCTGATCTGGCCAGGATGCCTCACCTGCTCGTCGCCGGCGCTACCGGCAGTGGAAAGACTGTATGTCTTGACTCTGTCATCTGTTGCTTGCTGGTGCACAATAGCCCTGACGATGTCAGGCTTATTATGGTTGATCCCAAGAGGGTAGAACTGGTGGCTTTCAATGGCTTGCCTCACCTGGCTACCCCTGTGGTAGTGGACGCTGATAGGGCCGTGAAGGTTCTCCGGTGGCTCGACCAGGAAATGGATAGGAGGTATCACCGGTTCGCTGAAGGCGGAGTGCGCAACATCGAGGGTTACAACAAGGACCGCGCGCCGGGAGAAGGGATGGCGTATCTGGTGCTCGTTATCGACGAACTGGCTGACTTGATGATGGCAGCCTTTGACGAGGTGGAGCATGCCCTGTGCCGGTTGGCCCAACTGGCGCGGGCTACCGGCATTCATCTTATCGTGGCTACCCAGCGTCCCTCGGTGGATGTCGTTACCGGCCTGATAAAAGCCAACTTCCCCAGCCGCATTAGCTTCGCTGTCACCTCTCAGGTTGACTCCCGAACCATCCTGGACACGGTAGGTGCTGAGAAACTGCTGGGCAGGGGCGATATGCTCTACATGCCCAGTGAAGCCGGCAGGCCGAAACGGCTTCAGGGAGCCTTCGTCTCCGACGTTGAGATTGAAAGGCTGGTGCATTTCTGGGGAGGTCAGCGCGAGCTGCAGCCAAGCTCCATTGACTTTGAGGAGCTGTCCAAGCCTATTGGCCCCGGTCAAAGGATAGCTTCAGTTACCGATCCTCTTCTGGATGAGGCGAGGCGACTGGCGCAGGAGCACAGGCATATATCCACGTCTTTCTTGCAGCGGCGCCTTCGAATCGGCTATCCCAGGGCCGCCCGTCTTATGGAGACACTGGAACAGGAAGGTCTGGGAGAAGCAACGCAGTCCAGAGATGAAGGCTAGTCGCCGAACTTGTCCAGCTTCAGGGCGTTGGCCATGGCCAGCATCATAATATCCACTGCCGGGAATCGTCCCAGACCACCGCTGATGCAGGCTCGCTCTGAGGACTCGGTTACCGGATCGGAGCGGCACCGCTTGTCCCTCAGCATGAAGGGAACTGGATGCCAGCTATGGCTGGCCAGAGTTGCCGGCGTAGAATGGTCTCCGGTGACCAGAAGGACGTCCGGGTTCACGTTGAGCAGCTGAGGAAGAGCATCGTCGACTTCCTCGATCGCATGCACCTTTGCCTCGAAGTCGCCATCTGCCTCCCTGGAACCGGTGCTCTTGTAGTGGATGAAGAAGAAATCGTACTCCTCGTAGTGACGGTGCAAGGTTTCTGGCTGTTGAGTTATGTTCTCGCCTGCGGGCAGAAGGCGCATTCCCAGTAGCCTGGCCAGGCCTCGGTACATAGGGTATATGGCGATGGCTGCCGGGTTCAGCTTGTAGATGCCGGGGATGGCAGGAATGTCCGGGTGCTGGGAGAACCCGTGCAGAAGCACCATGTTGGCTGGAATCCTGCCTTGCAGCAGAGTCCTGGCTTTTGACAGGAACTCGTTGGCGATTGCCGCCGTTCTTTGTGCCGATGTTGATAGGGCCTCTATTCTCTTGGGAGCTAGCCCTACCTGCTGAGGGTCGGAGTCCGCCAGTTCTGCCGATAGGCCTTCTCCTCGCAGCAGAAGCACAAACCGGTGTTCCTTGACCGGTGTGGCCCGGAGTTCAGCTCGCGTCTTAACTGCTTGCCTGTCGTATTGACAAGTCGGCTTGGCGACAAGTAGTATGAAGGCCTGACTATGTCATCGGACGAGAGCCACAAGCTTATCCTGGCGGTAGACATAGGCGGCACAAAGATCGCGACTGCCCTTGCCACTTGGCAGGGGGACATACTCACTCGTGGACATAGCTCTACCCCGGTGGGAGCCGGGCCTGAGGCGATAACCGACAGCATACTGCGGGCTATCGGGGACACCATAGCTTCGGGCAGGGTTAGCCCTTCTCAACTCCTGGGCATAGGCGTGGCCGCGGCCGGCCTCATAGACAGAGACGAGGGCCAGGTTGTGTTCACCCCCAACATTCCGGGCTGGACCGAGGTGCTATTGAAAGCTGTGATTCAGCAGAGATTCGGTGTTCCCACCTGCATGGGAAATGATGCTACTCTGGCTGCACTGGGAGAGTGGCGTTTTGGCCTGAGGAAGAAGGTTAACAACCTCATCTATATCACCGTGAGCACGGGGATTGGCGCCGGCATCATCACCGATGGGAGACTCTATTCTGGGGCTCACGGTTTTGCAGGCGAGGCGGGACATATGACCATACATGCGGATGGGCCAGGATGCAATTGCGGCAGCACCGGCTGCTGGGAGGCTCTGGCCTCCGGCACGGCTCTGGCCAGGGAGGTAAGGAAGGAAATCGAGCAGGGCGCCGATACGTCCATTGCTGAGCTCGTTGGTGGCGATTCGAGCAGGATTGACGCCAGCGTTGTCTTCGAGGCGGCCCAGAACGGTGATAGGTTGGCCAGGCATCTCATCTCCCGGCAGGCCTACTATTTTGGGGTAGGTCTGGCTAACCTGGTCAACATATTCGATCCGGAATTGATACTGGTGGGTGGCGGTGTGGCCAAGATGGGCGACTTGTTGCTCCAGCCGGCAAGAAGCCTGGTCAAGGAAAGAGCTTACGTCACCCTGACCCATGATGTCGAAATCAGGCCAGCTCTGCTGGGAGACGACTCAGGCTTGCTGGGAGCGGTGGCTTTTGTGTCGGAGTGTTGCGGGTAGCATGGCACCTTTCCTCACCAGCGGGCGTTTTCTTCGAGCTAAGCACTGTTGAGGGATTGATTTGTTTGTGCCACAATTCCGTAGTCAGGGGATAGGAGGTGATAGCTATGCCAGTCGTCCAAGGTAGTTTCGGTCTACTCGTGGGGATAGCCAGCTTGATTTTCGGCATCATAGTCATGGTCTTCCCCAGAATCCTCAACTATCTGGTGGGAATCTACCTCATCATAGTGGGCATAATAGCGATCATCGCTTCTGTGTAGAGGGCGATTGCGGGTTCGAGCCGCGAGACTCGTGGGTGTGATACGGATCCGGGCTGCTATGGGAGTCCGCTGGGGCGTTTTCCCGATGCAGCCCTATTCAGTAGTCCGTATTTGACATCCAGCGATGATGTAAATACTATGTGTGCCTCTGTTCGAGGACAATTTCCGAGTCCTCGGCCAAGAGAACGAGCTCCATTATGTGGATGTTGAAAGGAGGTGAATCATGAGAAAGGCAGTCTTTGTGTTTGTGTCCTTGTTGCTGGTGGCAGGTGCAGTGGTCATTCCCTCTGACCCGGTTACCGCCGGGTCGTCCCCGCCGCCGCAAGCGGACAGGACTTCTCCTGCCATAACGGAGGAGGAACTGGCGCTGCTGAACGAGATTCTTGACGAGTTGAAACAGGCCAAGGACTTGGTCGGTGGGGGTGGGTTTCAGCTTTTCGGCTCTTCACAGGACAGCGATGTCCCCGATCGGCTCGACGAAATCGAGAAAATGGTCAATGAGCTCCAGAAGCTGATGGATGCGGGTGAAGCGGAGAGGGCTCTCAAGTACAAGTATGTGATAGCCGGAAAGCTCGAAGATCTGATCAACTACATACCTCTGGCTCCCACCAACGTGACCACTGCCGCGGCAGCCACGGGAGCGGCCAACCCTCTGTACGATGAACTGGTGAGACTGCGGGCGAAAATAGAGAAACTCATAGCTATAGAGGAGAGGACCGTAGAAATAACGCCCGTGCCTCCCCCTCCCCCCGACATCCAGCGTCCGCCCGAAGCAGAGAAGCTGATTGTGTACTCGGCCAAGTTCCTCTGCGGCCCGTCGTTTGGACGGCAGGGCGTCCAGCGCGGCTCATATTCCACCGCTATCAATGTGCATAACCCCAATGATGCCGCCATCTACCTCTATAAGAAGGCGGTGATAGCTCTGCGGGAGGACGAAGAGCGCGGCGCAATCTCCAGGTTTCGCAGAGTCAAACTGGAGCCAGATGAGGCAATTGACATCGATTGTGTTGATATCTGGCAACTCCTCTATCCCACACGGGATGAGGAAGCACTACGGTCTGCGGCATCTCTCAGTACAGACAACATATCACAGCTGTCTGCGCTTACCCCCGTGACTTCGATGATTCGATTTATCACGGGTTTTGTGGTTATCTACTCTACCGCTCCTCTGGACGTGGTGGCGGTCTATTCCGCCAGCACTACCGTGGGCTTCAGCCTCGATGTCGAGTATCTGTCGCCCAGCACGCGTGGCACGCTTCCCTACACTCCTCCTGCTCAGGAAGCCCCCTGCCCTCAAGGGTGCGTCTGCTTGACGAGGACTGAGGCAGCGGAGGAGGGCCTCGAGCTGTGTGACGGCGAGGCAACGGAATGCGGCGTCGACAAAGAAACCGGAGAGATAATGTACTGCTGGGAGAGGGGTTCCCAGGATACCGAATGTCCTCAAGGCTGTTTCTGCACGTCGCAGGACAAGGCGGCAGAGTACGGCTACGTCCCCTGTGGCGGGGAGAAGATCAAGTGCGGCACCGATGCCGACGGTCGAGACCTGCTCTGCTACCAGAGGGCTCCTCAAGAAGAGTGCCCGGATGCGTGCTTCTGCACCACGCCGGCGAAGGCGAAAGAGCTGGGGTACGTCCTGTGTGGCGGGCAGCAGATCAAGTGCGGGACCACCAGCGATGGTCAAGATCTGTTCTGCTACGAGAGGGCTCCCGAAGAGCAATGTCCTGACGCGTGCTTCTGCACCACACCGGACAAGGCAATGGAGGCGGGACTCTTCTTGTGTGGCGGAAAGAAGATAGAGTGCGGCAAGGACGCCGCCGGCCAGGTCCTGTACTGCTATCAGAGGGTTCCTCACCGGCAGTGCCCTGACGCATGTGTGTGCACCACACCGGACATGGCGGAAGAGCTGGACTATGTCCTCTGCGGTGGCACAAAGACCCTGTGCGGAATCGATGCCAGCGGCCAAGAGTGGTATTGCTACGAGAGAGGCCCGCAAGAAGAGGAATGTCCTGACGCATGTTTCTGCACCACGCCGGAGAAGGCCAAGATAGAAGGGTACATCCTGTGTGGCGGTGAGCGAATAGAGTGCGGAAAGGATGCCACCACGGGCCAGACTCTCTACTGCTACCAGAAGCCCTCTCAGGGGCAATGCCCCCCTGGATGTGTCTGCATGACCGCGGCGGACGCCAAGACGCTCGGGTATGGCTACTGCAGTGGGCAGCCCATACGATGCGGGATTACTCCCACAGGGGCAGTTCTCTACTGCTATGAGAAGAGGCAGTAAGTCTGACCGCTGGCGCTAGCCGCGAACGAAGCGGGAATAGTGCCAGTTGGGAGGTGAATACGGAGAGGCTGAGGGCTTCTAAGAAGCCCTCAGCCTTGTTTTCGTTCATGGTCCGCTCTAACAGCAATGCCCTCTGGAACATAATGGGTATGATACACCACCTGGAGGAGAGTGACCTGAGGTCCCGCGTTTTCTATCGTCTTCGGTCTGTAATAGAATAGCACTGGCGAAATCCGTTCTCGGCTTTGGCTGAGAATAGTTCGGCTGCATTGATGTGGTCAGGACAAGCTGAGGATAATGGTACAGGGAGGTGTCCATGCAGAGGGAGAAAGAGCTAAGAGAGGAACTCGCTGACCTGGCAGTCAAGACGGCCAGGGCTGAGAAGAAGCTGAAGAGACTGCGGAGACCTGCCACGGGTCTCCGAGGGGGCAGGCAAGGGGCGAGCTTTGTCACAACCAGGGAGTCAATGGCTGAAGCCGGGGAGATTGCCAGGCAACTCGATGCGCTGAGGCAGAGAGAACTTGAGATCCGCGCGAAGCTGAAGAAGCCTGATCGGTGAGTCGAGATCGGCTGTGAGTTGAGCGTAGCCGGCAGTTTTGATTGCAGGTTGCGGCGGAGGCCTACGCTGCTGGCACTAGTTGAGTTGTTCGCCTCTTCATTCGTGCGGGCCCGCCATTTATCAAAATACAGGCGATCAGGTTTGTATTTGACCAGCCTTCAAATTTCTTGCATACAGGAGGTCTCAGGGCATTTCCCTCTTCGTGTGGTGGGCGGTAGTGGATTTGAACCACTGACCCCCTGCGTGTAAAACAGGTGCTCTAACCGCTGAGCTAACCGCCCGCCCCTCGCCAGATAGAGGGTGGTGCTGGCAGGGGGTCCCTGGAGTGGCCCCTCGCCCCAGGCAAGAGGTGGTGCTGGGATGGCCTCCCCAGCTTCGCCTT
>DAOUEN010000092.1:0-9731 GCA_034430415.1 Dehalococcoidia bacterium | reverse complement strand
CCTGACCATCAGGGGGGAGTGCAAAGCGCAAGAGGAAGTCGAGAAGGAAGACTACCTGTGCAGGGAGATACGCTACGGCAGCTTCTCACGCAGCATCACCCTCCCCTTCGGACTTCAAACGGACAAGGCTGAGGCTACTCTGGAGAACGGTACCCTAACCCTGACCATACCCAAGGCTGAAGAGACCAAGCCTAAGACAATCAAGGTAGTAGCCAAAGAGAAGAAATGACTACGACGGCGCCCCACTCTCAGGCGTCAGCAATTCAGTGAATCGTTTTAGAATTCTGGCTGTAGCGCCCCAGATAACATGCCCTTCATGTTCATAGCAGTAACCAAAGAAAGTCCGGTCCCCGACAGTGTGGTAATCTAGCCGAAGATTGGCTTCGTCCCTCAACACTGACAGTGGGACAGAGAAGATCTGCTCGATTTCCTTCTTGTTCACCTTGAAAGGGTAAGGGTAAGGTACAAACCCTACAAAAGGTGAGATGACATAGCCCGTGGTGACAACTGCATCGTCATCAAATTCACCTACGACCTCCACATCCTGAACTCTTAACCCTATCTCCTCTTCAGCCTCCCTGAGCGCAGTCTGGAGAAGGCCAGCATCACCTGCCTGGCTAGTCCCCCCGGGAAAACAGACCTGGCCCTTGTGCGAACCCACCTCGCGGCTCCTCTCGGCAAGCAAGACATGGCATTCTTCCCCTTCGTCAATGAACAGAGGAATGAGTACCGCCGAGGGGGTCAGGCTTTCGTCAGTGATTCTCCTCTTCTTGTAGTTGCGCAGGGCCTCTGCGATCTTCTGTTTCACCGCGAGGCGATTATATCACCTTGTTGAAGCTCAGGCATTTGAACGGTCATGAGAAAGCACTACGAACGAGATTTGCCAAGGCGGTAGCTGAAGGTCTACACTAATTGGTTTGAGGCTTGATCAGATGGCAGTAAAACGAGACTACTATGAAGTGCTGGGGTTACCTCGACACGCGAGTGAAGAGGAAATCAAGAGAGCATTTCGCAAGCTGGCTTTCCAGTATCATCCCGACCGCAACAGGAATCCAGAGGCGGAAGACAAATTCAAAGAAATAAACGAAGCTTACCAGGTGCTTTCCGACCCCGAGAAGAAGCTCAGTTACGACCGATATGGTCGGATAGCCGAGGGGCAAGGAGGCTTTGCCGATTTCGGCTTTGGTGGTCTGGGAGAGATCTTCGAATCCTTTTTTGGTGGAAGCCCGTTTGCCAGGACTGCCCAACGCGCTCCACAGAAAGGGGATAGCCTGAGGACTCACGTGACCCTTTCTTTCGAGGAAGCTGTGTTCGGCTGCCAGAAAGAAATTGAAGTTCAACGCATCGAGAACTGCCCCGTTTGCCACGGAATAGGCTGCGAGCAGGGCACAAATCCCCAGACCTGCCCTGAGTGCCGCGGCACAGGACAGGTGAGAAAGGTTCAGCAAAGCATCTTTGGCCGTTTCAGCCACGTTAGCACCTGCCCTCGCTGCGAAGGTGCCGGCACGGTGATAGCCCAGCCTTGCCCTGAATGTCGCGGGAAGGGAAGGACAAGGGCAAAGCGCAAGCTGACGGCGGACATCCCTGCCGGCGTGGATGACGGATATCGATTGCGCCTTGATAATGAGGGTAGTGTCGGCATGTACGGAGGCGCGCCTGGAGACCTCTACCTTGACCTTTCAGTCAAGCCACACAAGCTGTTCCGCAGAGACGGACTGGATATCCTCTACGACCTGCCCATCAATTTTGCCCAGGCTGCAGTGGGCGATGAGATAGAGATACCAACCCTGGTTGGAAAGACCAACCTCCGGATCCCGCCGGGTACCCAGAACGGCAAGGTGTTCCATCTCAAGGGCAAGGGAGTGCCGGAGCTAGAAGGCAGAGGAAAAGGAGACCAGCTCATTAGAGCCGTGGTAGTCACGCCACAACACCTGGATGGGAAGCAACAACGCCTCTTCGAAGAGCTGGCCAGGACCCTGCCTCAGGAGAAACTGCCTTAGGACGCCCTTCTCGCCGCAGTGAGCCGAACTCCGAGCGCGCGGCCTAGTGAGACACAGCAACAGGTGCCGCTGAACCTTGCCGGATGCCTGGAGTATTCTGGCGCGCCCGGGAGGCTTGCTACGGCACCTCTATCAGTTCACGGAAATCAGCCAATGTGCGGGGCACAGGCAAACTCTCGAAAAGAACTCGGTAGATAAGATCCGCGATGGGTGCCTTCAGGTTAGACCTCTGGGCTAACTGGTGGACTGCCATGGTGGTGCCAACCCCCTCGACAACCTGTGACATGGAAGCATTGACCTCCTCCAGAGACCTACCTTTGGCCACTTCATAGCCAAGGTAGTGGTTGCGGCTCAGGTTGCCCGCACAGGTAGCCGCCAGGTCACCCATGCCTGCCAGGCCATAGAAGGTGCTGGCCCTAGCCCCCAGGGCTACGCCCAGCGAGACAATCTCAGCCCAGCTCCAGGTCACGAAGGCAGCCTTGGCATTCTCACCCAGACCAAGCCCGTCCATCATTCCCGCGCCCAAGGCAACAACATTCTTTAGAGCTCCAGCCAACTCCACCCCGATAACATCATCCGTGGCAGACAGCAGAAGCCTGGGGGATTTCATCAACTCTCGTGCTCTCTCAGCAACGGTTATCTGCTCGGCAGCAACTACCGAAGCAGCAGTCAGGCCCTGAGAGATCTCAGCAGCCAGATTGGGGCCGGAGAGCACACAGATATGCGGCCTGAGAGCAGAGGCGATCTCCTCTCCTAGCACTTCAGACATCCTCTTGCCGCTGTCCATTTCCAATCCCTTGGCAGCACTCATCAGCAACATTGAGGCTGTTAGATGCTCTCGGGCGTGAACCACGTTCTGCCTTAGTCTTTGCGAGGGAACGGCCCAGATCACCAGGTCAGACCCTTCCATGGCTTCTCCGATGCAACTGGTGGAGGAATAGCCATGCGTCTCTTGGTTTACCTGCTCGGCCTCGGATGCGTTGCGCGCCCACAGCTTCACCGTCACCTCTCCGTCGCTCAGCAAGGCAGCCAAGGCGTTACCCCAGGTGGTATTGCCTATGATAGTAGCTCTAGGCATTGTTTCAGGCTATCTTGCTCTTTCTCTTCTCACCACAGTTGGCGTTCCACGCCCTGCCGCAGTCGCCTTATGTTGTCGCGGTGCTGATAGACAACCAAGACCGCTACCACAAAGCAGTAGGCGAAATAGATGAGGGGGAAACCATAGCACACGGTCAAGGGCAGCAGCAGGCACAGTGCAGCTATGATCCCGGCTACGGAGCCCAACGACATGTGCCGGCTACGCAACGCCAATATGGCCAGGACTTCGACGCCCAGCAGGCCCGCTGGAGGATAGATAGCAAATAGCGTGCCGAAAAAGACAGCTACGCCTCTGCCACCCCTGAATCTGGCGAAGACAGGCCAGTTGTGGCCCACTATTGCTGCCATCCCGGCCAGTACCTGGGCCACCTGCCAGTCGAGAGACATGCTGCCGATGACAAGAGAACCACCATCCACAATCAATGCAGCTAACAAGACCGCAACCCCAGCTTTGACCCCATCGAGTAGCATGGTCAAGCAGCCAAGCTTGAAGCCCACGGTTCGCATTACGTTGGTAGCACCAGTCTTGCCACTCCCATGCTGCCTGATGTCGACACCGCTCCTCAGCCTGCCTATTATCAAGCCAAACGGAATAGACCCGAGAAGATAGGCAGCAATCACCGCAGCAACAAACCTGGCGACCATCAAGTCCTCACCATCCCTGTTCTTGCTGTTTTCCCTCTGCCCGCGGGCCTGGTAAAGATCACCTGCAAGGGAGAGCCACGGAACCCGAAGTTGGCCCGAAGCCTGTTCTCCAGATACCTTTGATAGGAAAAGTGGACCAACCGGGGGTCGTTGACCTGCAAAACGAAGACCCAGGGTCTGGAGGCATCCTGATAGGTCCGGATAATACGTAGCTCCTTGGCGCCAACTCGAGGTGGGAAGTGATCAACCATCGCTTGCTTGATAACCATATCAACCGCTGAGTCGGATACACGCTTCTGTCTCCCCTGCCATACCTGCCAGGCCAGGGGTAGAATTCCGTCAGTATTATGCTTGAGGCTGGCAGATATGTAAACGGCAGGCACGTAAGACATAAATCTGAGCCGCTGCTCCAGATGCCGCTTAAAATCCGGCCACTGCATCCGAGGGACAAGGTCCCATTTGTTGACCACCAGCACCATGCCCTTGCCAGCTTCCAAGATGAAGCCGGCAATATGCATATCTTGATCAGTGACAAACTCACTAGCGTCAATCATCAGCAAGGCGATATCACACCGCTCTATGGCCTGCAGGGCCCGTAGCAGAGCGTAGTAATCAACGCCAGGATCAACCCTGCCGCGCCGCTTGACGCCAGCGGTATCGATGAGCAATATCTCTTTGCCATCCCAGGTGAGCCTAGCGTCAAGAGCATCGCGAGTTGTCCCTGGAGACTCATCGGCAACAGCTCTTTGATAGCCAAGCAAGGCATTGAACAACGTCGATTTGCCCACATTGGGCCGCCCAACAATAGCCAGTCTAGCCTCCTCCGGTTCCTCCGAGCCACCAGGTGGTGACAGGAAACCCAGCACAGCACTCATGAGTTCGTCTATCCCCTGGCCATGATATGCGCTGATAGCTATCGGCGGGTCAATGCCCAGAAGATAGAAGTCTGCTATGTCATTCCGCTGCTTGTCTGAATCCACTTTGTTTACCGCCAGAACTGTAGGTTTGCCGGCCGTGCGCAACCTGTCAGCCGTTTCTTCATCCGCAGCAGTAACACCGTCCCTGCCATCCACCACAAAGATGATGACATCCGCTTGGGCAATAGCTACCTCCACTTGCTGTCTGATCTTCTGGTCCAGTGCTGCTTGCGGCTTCTGTTGCCAACCGGCAGTGTCAACCAGAGTCAACTCCCACCCTTCCCATGACACAGGGGCAAACACGCGGTCTCTGGTAATCCCGGCCAAGTCATCAACAACGGCAAGACGCCTGCCCGCCAGGCGATTGAGTAGGGTAGACTTGCCGACATTGGTCCGGCCCACGATAGCTACGATGGGTCGAGTCACTTCCCTGCCCTTATGAGCCGGCTGGGAGGAGCATTCTGGCAAGCAATGCTTTCTGCAGGTGGAGCCTGTTCTCTGCCTGGTCGAAGACCACTGACTGAGGGCTCTCCAGTATCCCGTCGCAGATTTCCTCGCCGTGGTGAGCTGGCAGAGGGTGCATGAACAGAGCATCGCTCTTGGCTAAAGACAGTACCTCGTAGTCTACCTGGTACAGAGAAAAAGCAAGACGTCGTTTCTTCGCCTCCAGTTCCTGTCCCATACTGGTCCATACATCCGTATATATTATGTCGGCCCCTCTGGCCGCCTCCTGAGGTTCACCGAAAAGCTGTATCTGACCACCACCGCGAGCAGCAAGTTCCCGGGCTCGACCCAGCACCTCTTTCCTGATTTCGTAGCCGACGGGCGAGGCCATGCGGAAATCCATGCCCGCAAGCGAGGTTCCCAGGAGCAAGCTGTTGGCCACATTGTTGCCATCCCCGATAAACGCCATAACCAGGCCGCGGATTCTTCCTTTCTTCTCATATATTGTAAGCAGGTCAGAAAGGGCCTGGCACGGGTGCTCCAGATCCGAGAGCGCATTGATAATCGGCACCGTTGAGTACTTCGCTAGCTCAGCCAAGCTCTGGTGAGAGAACGTCCGGGCAGCAATGGCATCAACGTAGCGGCTGAGAACGCGCGCCACATCGGCCACCGGCTCCCGCTTCCCCAAGCCTACCTCTTCAGGAGAGAGGTAGATGGCGTGACCTCCTAGCTGCTGCATCGCCAGATCAAAGCTAAGTCTGGTTCGCAGGGAAGGCTTCTCAAAGAGCAGCGCAAGCGTCCTTCCCACGAGGCGGCACGGCGCCCCTTGCCGCTTCATAGTCAAGGCTTGCTCTATGAGGTCTTCGACTTCCTCAGGGCTGAGGTCCGATATCGAAAGCAGATCCTTCTTCATAATAAGAGCTTAGTATATCACTCCCATCGGGTTGTATAATAGCCTGGATGCTCAGCAACGAGAGGCCGCTGTTATTGCTCTTTGACGGCAATGCTCTGGTGCACCGCGCCTTTCATGCCTTGCCCCCACTGACAGTCTCCAGCACAGGGGAGATGGTGAACGCCGTTTACGGCTTTGCCAGCACCTTGCTCAAAGTGCTCGCTGAACTCAAGCCCAGGTATTGGGCCATCGCCTTTGACACTCCTGCTCCGACCTTCAGACACAGGATGTTCGAGGAATACAAGGCACAGCGTCCTCCAGCACCGGCAGAGCTCATAAGCCAGATCAAACGCATCCACCAGTTGGTGGATGCGTTCGGCATTCCTGCCTATGAAGTGGACGGTTTCGAAGCCGACGATGTCCTGGGCACCTTGAGCAAACAGTCCAGCGAGTTGAACATCGAGACCATTATTGTTACCGGTGATAATGACATGCTCCAGGTCGTGCGTCCCGGAGTAAGAGTCCTGTCTCCCAAGCGATCCTTGGCTGAAACCGTACTCTACGATGGTGAAGCAGTCAATCAGAAATATGGCGTAAGGCCGGAGCAAATCACCGACTTCAAGGCACTGGTTGGCGACAACTCCGATAACATCCCCGGCATACCCGGAATTGGAGAGAAAACCGCCACCAGGCTAATTCAACAGTACGGCTGTCTGGAGGAGATCTATGCCCATGTTGAACAAATAACACCGGAAAAAGTGCGAGTGGCATTGCAGCAACATCAACCTCAGGCTCTACAATGCAGGGAGCTAGTCACTATAGTCAACGATGTTCCCGTGTCCCTGGACTTGGGCGCCTGTGAAGTGAGCAATTATAACCGGCATGAGCTAGTAGAGCTCTTCCGGGAACTCGAATTCAACAGGCTGCTCCCCAGGTTGCCTCAGACAGCACACGGCACAGCGGTCTCCTCCACATCCACAGTACCACCCCAGGGCTCCTGCCAAATGGTGAATACCGAACCGACCTTGAATCAACTCATAAGCCGGGTGGGGACCTCAACCGAGGTAGTCATCACCCTGATAACTGCTCTATCCCCTTCTCGCCTCATGAGAGGGCGAGGCCTTCGAGGCGAAGGCCTGCCCGGGGGCCTTGTAGGGATTGGCCTCTCGCCTGCCGGAGAAAGTGCCTTCTACATTCCGCTCGGACACTACGGCTTGAACCAGCCCGAGCAGCTTCCGCTGACCCGAGTCATGGCCGGACTGAAGCCAATCCTGGAGAGTAGTAGCACGGGCAAGATCGCTCACGACGGTAAGGAGATCACGGCCGTGCTGGCTGAGTACGGGGTGAAGCTGGAAGGCCTGATTTTCGATATCACACTTGCGGCGCATCTGCTGGGAGAGAAAAACCTGGAACTCAAAGCCCTGGCCCTCAATAGGCTGGGGACAGAGACGCCTTCTCTCAGTGAATTGGCCGGCACCGGCAGAAAACAAGTCTCTCCGGCACTGCTAAGGGCAGAGCAAGTTGCCGACTATGCTTGCTCCAGTGCTTGCGTCGCCTGGAACCTGAGAGACAGGTTCCGAGACGAGTTGAACCAGTACGGCTTGTGGCAACTCTACAGCGAAGTCGAAATGCCTCTGGTTCCCGTGCTGGTAGCCATGGAGACTAACGGCATCACCCTGGACATCGCCTTTCTCCGCAAGATGTCTCTCGAGCTGGGGCAGGAGATGCTGCAGCTAGAAGCACAAATCTACAACACCGTGGGACACAGATTCAACATCAATTCCCCCAGGCAGTTGGGGCAGGTTCTTTTTGGTGAGCTAGGCCTGCCTGGCTCTCGCAAGACCAAAAGCGGCTACTCCACAGAGGCCTCAATACTCGAAGGTCTGAAGGAGCAATTCCCTGTGGTCGGCCTTGTGCTGCAGTATCGCCAGCTTGGCAAGCTCAAGTCGACATATGTTGATGCTCTGCCCGCGCTTGTCAACCCCGATACTGCAAGGGTACATACTGTCTTCAACCAGACGGGCACCACCACCGGGAGGCTCTCATCGAGCGACCCGAACCTGCAGAACATCCCGGTGAGAACCGAGCTGGGGCGAAGAATAAGACGGGCCCTCAAGTCTCCTCCCGGGGCATACCTGCTGAGCGCCGACTACTCACAAATAGACCTCAGGGCCCTGGCCCATCTCTCCCAGGACCCCGACCTCATCGCCGCCTTCGCCCACAATGAAGATATCCACACCACGACCGCCAGCAGGATCTTCGGCATAGCTCCTCATGAAGTCACATCCGACATGCGCCGGGCGGCCAAGGTGGTGAATTTCGGCATCATCTACGGGATGAGCAACTACGGCCTGGAGCAAGCTACCGATTTCAGCCGAGATGAGGCGGCCCAGTTCATAACCTTGTACTTCGAGCGCTACCCCAAGGTAAAGGAGTATATCGAGAAAACCAAGACCCAAGCTAGAGAACTGGGCTATGTGCAGACGGTTATGGGGAGACGCAGATTCATACCGGAAGTGAACTCGCCTAACCGCCAGCTAAGAGAAGCAGCCGAAAGGATGGCCATAAACGCCCCGGTACAGGGTACTTCTGCGGACATAATCAAGATCGCTATGGTCAGCCTCTACCGGGAAATGGCCCGACGGCGTCTAAAAAGCAAGATGCTCCTGCAGATCCACGATGAACTGATATTCGAGGTGCCCGGCGACGAAGTGGAGCAAATGACGTCGCTGGTGGGCGAACTGATGCCACGGGCTCTGAAGCTTTCCGTGCCCCTCAGGGTGGATATCAAGACCGGCAGCAACTGGGGAGACATGCGCCAGACGACTACAGCGTCCTGACCGTCGGCAACTCGCGCTCCAAATCAGCACTACCCACGAAGATAAGCATCGATATCAGCGGCAGCCCGCTTCCCCGCCCCCATAGCGCTGATAACCGTGGCTGCTCCGGTAGCCATATCGCCACCACACCAGATTCTGTCCCTGCTGGTTCTGCCCGTGGCTGCATCCGCTCTTATCGTGCCCCACCGGGTAAGCTCCAGACCTTCGGTGGTCGAGGGAATAATTGGATTGGGCCTTGTTCCCAGAGCAACGATAGCGGTATCGATCTCAATGGAGTGTTCCGTGCCGGGTTTCTGGATCGGCCTTCGCCTACCGCTGTCATCAGGCTCGCCGAGCTCCATCGCATAGCATTCCACGGCTCGGACTCTCCCCTGCTCATCACCTATGAAGCTCTTGGGATTGGTCAAGAGCCTGAAAATGACCCCCTCCTCTTCGGCATTCTACCTTTCCTCAAGCCTGGCCGGCATCTCGACCTTGGAACGGCGATAGATAACATACACTTCCTCAGCTCCCAGGCGAAGAGCACACCTGGAGGCATCCATGGCCACGTTCCCACCACCAAACACTGCCACTCTTCTGCCCCTCTTCACCGGTGTATCCCATCGGGGAAAGAGGTAGGCCTTCATCAAGTTCGTTCGAGTAAGGAACTCGTTGGCTGAGTAGACGTTGTTCAGGTTCTCGCCGGGAACACTCAGGAACATGGGTGCCCCAGCCCCAGGAGCCAGAAAGACCGCATCATAGCCGCTCTCCAGCAGCTCATCCACAGTGGCTATCTTGCCGATGACATGGTCGAGCTTGATCTCCACGCCCAGTGATTTGACGTAATCAACTTCTCCCTGAACGATCTGCTTTGGCAACCTGAATTCAGGTATTCCATACATAAGCACGCCGCCGG
>DAOUEN010000091.1:0-10230 GCA_034430415.1 Dehalococcoidia bacterium | reverse complement strand
AGACGAGTCGGGAGTTGGGGCGGTCTGAGTGAGCGGGAGCTTTGAGCTAGCGGTGGGGCTGGTTAGTTAGCCTGGGTGCTGTGGTCAGCAACTACGCGCTGAACGAGATCAGATGGTGATACGGGGGAGGGAGAGGGGGCGATTGCAGGTACGGATGGGGGCGAGATGGGGTGAAAAGCAGGCGAAACAAGTCGAAACAAGTGCTATCCATTCAAACTGGAGTTAGAGGGGCGTATAATTGAAATGGGAGGGCTGGCAAGATGAGTGAGGCGGGCATCAGCCTGACCTGTCCTGTGGTGATGTTCATGAGTTCAGCTTCAGCCCTGAGCGTGAGGCAGCAAAGGGCGACGAAGATAAGAGCATCAGCTAACCCCCCTGATTCAATGGAGGCCGAAGGATGTCTAAGAGAGAAGAACTGGAGAGGTGTCTGGGGGACGTCTATCGCGAGCTTGACAAGGTGAAGGAGCAACAGCAACTCCTATTCCCTGAGGGAAGGCTCCTGTTCACAACCGAAGTCGGCAAGAAGATGGTCCCCCTCATTGAGCGTGAGGAAGAACTGAATCGCCACAGACTCCGACTCTGGCAAGGCCTGGTTTCTTCCCGCGAAAAGTGATAGTCTCGGCTCGCTGCCGGAACGGCGATGTGGCCTACCTTGTGGACCACGGACGAAAGTGGGATGGGGTGATGGGAGGCGAGTCGGGAGACGAGTCGAGAGTCGATAGTCGGGAGTCCGCTGTCATTGCGAGCCGAAGGTGTGGCAATCTGGGTGATGGGTGATGTGAGACAAGAAAGCCATCTTGTTTCTATCCCTATCCGTGGCGCTTCAACTGTTCTATTCTGGTCAGGATAGTGTCGAGTCTGGCGGAAAGTCCGCCCAGATCTTCTCTCAGCAGTGCCGGGGAAAGAGGTTCGGGTCTTTGAGACCAGCCAGGCTGCGGCAGCCCGTAGCCGTTTCGTGGGGCTTTCGCTCCAACGATCTCGCTTATCCTGTAGCCTGCCCGGGGGTTCTGGCGGCAGCCAAAAGGTGAGGCTTTGCCTTCTGCCACCGCTCTGGCGAATCGCCCGCAATTAGCGTAGCCACATCGACCACAGTCGAGTTTGGGCAGGGCCTCGTATATGCTCTTTATTCTGTCCTTAGCAGCGATTGCCACCTTTTCATCTCCCTCCCCGCAACACAATTAGCAGTTGGGATAGCGTGTTATTGGGTTTTTCCCTCTCCCGTGCTGCCGGCGGTGTGCCGCGGATACTTCTTCAGAACCTCTTCAACCTTTGACCGTATCATAGACTCGGGAACTGCGCCGAGGATCTGGTCGACGTGCTTACCACCAGCGAAAAACATCTGCATAGGTATGCTCATGATCTGATATTTCACCGCCGTCTGAGTATTTTCATCGACATTTATCTTGCAGAACTTGAATCTGCCCTGGTATTCCTCTGAGAGCTCATCATATACGGGTGAAACCATACGACAAGGGCCACACCAGGGCGCCCAGAAATCGACTTCAGTGGGAATATCCGACCTCATCACCTCCTCTTCGAAGTTCCGATCCGTGATCTCTATAACCTTGCTCATGCTACCTCCTTTAATCTGATTGCTGCGCAATAAGCGTCCGAGTGTATCAAAGCTCACCTTCGAGTGCAAATGCCGATTGCCTCGAGGAGGCTCTCTGCCAACCATGAAATACTCAAGGGCCCATGACTGCGACTGGATCGGCTAGGGCACGATCTTGTCAAGCTCCGTTTCTATTGAGTCCTGGTCCGGGAAAGCACCGACTTTCACCGCTTGAATGACGCCGTCTTCGTCGATGAAGAAGGTAGTGGGAACGTAGCGAATGTTATAGGTCCCGGATACATCCTGTTTGGAATCAAGCAGTACGGGAAGGGAGATCTGTTGATCCTCAAGGAACTCTGCTACCTGGGAAGAGGTCCCGCCCATGTTAACAGTCAGGAGCACCAGGTCCTCGGCCGCCCATTCCTGGTATACCCGTTGTATGTCGGCCATTTCAGAGCGGCAGGGACCGCACCACGTGGCCCAGAAGTTGAGCATTACCGGTATACCCCGCAGGTCAATGAGGCGAACAGGGGTTCCGTCGAGGTCATCAAGCTCGAAGTCAGGCGCCAGGTTGCCCACCTGTGCGCCTTTGGTTTTGGTCACAGCAGGAGGAAGCGATGGAGCCGGCTCCTCTGGTCCCAGAACAGCGATAGCGGTGAGACTGAAATCGGAGAGGTGAGTACTGATTGAATGAAGCCCGGCATCAACCCTCTTGTAGAGCAGCCGGCGCCATTCAGAACCGTCGTGACAGGCGACATAAAGCTCGTCTTCTCTCAGCCCTTCGGGCAGGTCGGCCGCGTCGTAGCTGAGGGTAAGCCGGAGCTGCGGGTCGAATGCGGCACTCCGGGGTGCCAGCTCATAGACCGGGCCGGCAACGAAAGCGTCTTGTGGGGGAGGGGGCGGACTATCGTCAACCGCGACACGGATAGCGTGAAGGGGCTTCTCATCTTCGTCCGTGACCGCCGTCGCCATGTCCATGGTGAGGGTGATGAGGCCGTCATCCGACGTTAGCTCTACCCGCGACTGGAGCGCTCCCCGGCCATCAACGAGGAAGTCGGTCTTGTCTCCAAGCAAATCGACCTCCAGGTGGTAGGCCGGCGAGTCTTCCCCGGGGGTTGGGGCAGGGTTTGAGGAGCAAGCGGCTGCGGCGAGGCCTGAGATTACGAGTGAGGCCAATGTCACCAGCAGTGTGGCTTTCGGTAGTCTATTCATGATTGACTTTCAGCGTGGTGGGGTGGTGCTGGAGGGGTTCCGGCAAAGGAGCAACCCTAGCCGGCTACGGTCTCAGCACGATATGCTTTCTGTCTTCCCCCTTGTCCGTCTCCTCCGCTATCCTGTCCATGTTGTGGCGCACGGTTTCAACTGCGACAGGGAGCGAGTCCGTTCTCACCAGTACGCAGACGAATTTCTTAAGCAACCTGGGGAGATTGGGGCCGAACTTCTTGCCCACAAGGACGTCCACATTCTGCAAGATGGAGGAGGTGGCCCTGGCTTTCTCCGGGTCCCCATGTTTCGCGGTTTCATCCCCGGTGAAGCTGGTGTTTCTTCTCTGCTCGATAAGCTTGTCTTTGCCATCTGTGAATTCATAGACATAGAAGTACTTCGCCATACCTACATGGTCGTTATTCAAGTGCTCTCCGTCGTCGGTGCCGAATGCTATCAAGAATCCCATAGTGTGCTCTCCTTTCGAAGGCAATTCTGCAAAGTCAGCATCAACTATACTATCCGAATAGCCTGCAACGGGCACGCAGCTATACAAAGGCCGCAGCCCCGGCATCTAGTCACATAATGCATGGGGAAACCGTAGGGTTCCTCCTGTATAAACACCCGGTGGGGACAGGCGCCGGCGGCGGCACAGGTCCCCTTGTCGCAGTTCCCCGGGTCACACTTGTTGAAATCTATCGTTAGCAGCGACCTTATGAGCACTTTCGATACCTGTTGTGAACGAAGCTGGGAGGCTATTCATCGGGTTCAGCCTATATTCTGAAGATACCTGAAGGCGGACATGGCAGCAGTGACACCATCCCCGACTGCAGCAGCGATCTGGCGGGGGGAGTTCCTGCGAATGTCGCCGGCAGCGAAAATACCATTAACTGAGGTAGCCATTGTTTCATCAGTGATGATATAGCCGGCGTCATTGAGGTCTAGAATGTTGGAGAAGCATTGACTATTGGGCATGAACCCTATGGCGACAAAGACACCATCCAGCTCCAAGATGGAACGCTGCTCCGTTTTCACATTGCTCAGCTTGAGCCCCTTCACCAGCTCCTGCCCCATAACCTCTTCTACCACCGTGTCCCAGATGAAGTCCAGTTTGGGGTGGGCGAAGGCTCGTTGCTGGAGGACGTGCCCCGCCCGAAGCTGGTCCCGCCGATGTATCACGTGCACCTTCGTGACATGCCGGCTGAGCTCCAAAGCATCGGTGATGGCGGTATCACCCCCACCCACAACTGCCACCTCACGGCCACGGAAGAGAAAGCCATCACAGGTGGCGCAATAGGAAACGCCGTGCCCTATGAGCCTCTCCTCGCCAATGGCTCCCAACTTACGATACTCGGAGCCGGCGGCGATGATTATGGTCACAGCTTCAAAGCTGCCCTCAGTCGTGGAGACAAGATGGGGTTGCCCCGTAGTAATGCCTGTAACCTCAGCAGTTACAAGCTCCAGGCCGTATTTGGTCGCCTGTCGGTGCATGAGCGAGCCCAGTTCGGAGCCGGAGATACCGTCAACAAAGCCGGGATAGTTCTCTACTAACGTGGCATTCACCATTTGGCCTCCGGAGATGCCACGCTCGATCAGCAAGCTCTTGAGACCCGCCCGTGAGGTATAGAGACCCGCGGCAAGCCCGGCAGGGCCAGCTCCCACGATGATTGCGTCGTGTTTTGTCATTGCTTAGCTCCATTCGCACACCCGGCTTGACAGGCACCGCAAGCGATGCAGTCTTGAGTAATCTTGCAGGCCATCTGTTAACCTCCTTGGACTATTCAGGGTTATCTCCGTTCGATCCCTCCCAACTCTGTTGCTCCATGGCCAAGAAAGCCCGACGCTCTTCCTGCGTCATCTCCGCCACCCTGATATCGACTTCCGCACCCAGCTTCATCACCGCCTGGCGCAGGCTGTTAACAAGATAGTCCTTGATTGAGGCGGGTATGGTCAAGAAAGGAAGCGCCAGCGTAAGCGTCACCTCGTTGTCCTTAAGAGCAATATCCTTGACCATTCCCAGTTCAAC
Organism: Dehalococcoidia bacterium; assembly: GCA_034430415.1. Lineage (GTDB taxonomy): Bacteria > Chloroflexota > Dehalococcoidia > GIF9 > AB-539-J10 > JADFUZ01. The sequence goes on along the minus strand of DAOUEN010000091.1, from coordinate 5,449 downwards.
CAGGGTGTGGCTAATTGCCGGGTGCATCAGCTGTCCTACTGCCTGGTGTATAGCTTCTTCCGTGATATTCATAATTGCCATGCCTCCTTCCTCTGTAGCTCTATGCTCTGCTCTTTCAGCTCTGACGAATCCATTTGGGTTCGGCTTGCCTGTGCTTCAGGAGGCGGTGCTTTTGCGAGCCAGCAGGAAATCCAGGACTTCTCCGATCTGCTCTGCGGTGTTGCCTCCAGCCGGTGGGCGTCCCTCGAAGCAAGCCTCAAAAAGCTCCGGGTCATACGGGATAGCCCCGATGACTGCAATACCCCGCTTGTCCAACTCCTCCTTCAGTTTCGATTCCATCTCATGTGAGGTCACCTTGTTCAGGACAGCCCAGCTATTGCCTACTCCACTCCCGGCAGCCAGGCCATTCACCCTCTCGGCAAGTGTTATGGACTCCAGAGAGGGTTCAACCACGGTCAGCACCTCGTCTATGCTTGTGTCCACTCCTCGGCCAAAATGCTCCACGCCTGCCTCCATATCCACGATTGTCATCTCACTATCTTTCAGACGGAGCTTCTTCAGGAACTCCCGGCTCAATACGCCCATGGGGCAGGCGCATCCCTCAAGCGATTGGAGTATCTTACCTATGCAGACCAGGCTTATGCCATCCCTGCGCAGAATATGCGGGTAGGGTATATCCCCGATAGATATCTCATGCCGTGCCAGCACATTCAGCGGCTGTGCTGATTCTGAGCGGGACGGCGCAGACTTCATCTGCCGGAGTACGTTCTTCTTGCCTCCCAACAGGTCCATCAGAGGAATGGGTGGGCTGTCAAAACCCAGCATCCGGTAGAGCCCCGAATTGGACTCGTCAGAATCGACGACCAGGACCGGGTAGCCCCTGTCCCGGGCTAGATTTGCCAGGAGGGTGGCTATGGAGCTCTTGCCGCTGCCACCCTTTCCACAGACTGAAATCTTCATCATATTAATTACGAGCCAGCTCTTAGTCTTCGCCCAGGAGGGCCAGTTCCCTGAATTGAGGCACCACTTTCTTGAGCTGATCCTCAAGCAGCTCAGCCACTATCTCCCTGGTTGCCCGGGTTTTGTCCACGTGGCAGGCTGAGGGATTAGACAGTGGCTTGTAGTACTGCACGGTTACTACTCCCCGGCTGACGCCTTTCAAGCGGACATCAGCTCCTCCCAGGCTGGGCCTTATCCTGGCCAATACGCCTTCTATCTCCTGTTCCATTTGAAGCTGCGGGCTCTAAGCTTGGACACCATAGTCACCTTGCCGCTTTAAGCAAGCGCAGGTGTCCCTTGAGAAAGAGCTCCTCCTGCGAGCGAGTGAATCCCTGGCTGGAGAGCATTTGCTTCAGGTCGAGCCTGAGGAACTCCAGGGCGAGCTGGCACTCCCAACGGGCAAATGCCCAACGAAGGGGAGCCCATAACCTCCGTATGTCGAACTCATTGTAGTCGAAAATGTAGAAGCTTCCGCCAGGCTTCAGGGCCCGGTAAGCATTACTGATTATCCGGAGCTTCTGGTGGTCCTCGAATCCATGCAGGACAAATGAAATGAACACCTTGTCGAACTCCTGCTGATATGTCAGGGGAGCCTCAATTCGCTTCTCTGTAAACGAGACATTGGGATATGGCCGGCAGCGTCTGCGGGACAGGCCGAGCATTTCCCCGCTGATGTCAAGTCCCAGGATCCGACCCTCAGGGCCAACCTTTTCGGCCATCAGGCACTCGTTTCTGCCTGTCCCTGATCCAAGGCTTAGAATCGACTGCCCGCGCTCGATATTCATCTTTTCAACGACCTTCCCGACCAGGTGAGGGTAATATCCCAGGAAGATCACGTCCATGGAAAGGTCGTAGGAGCGAACTCCCGTCGGCCCGATCTCTACCTTTGACCTTGCTGATGGCACAATACACCTCTAACCGAGCATTGCCAGGTAGTCATCATGTGTCTCCAACTCATAGCATTCTAATGGCCTTCAGCGGGCAGGACTCAACGCATGTACCACGTCCCTGGCAGAAGCCGGGGATGGGATAGGGCAGGTCATATGCCTCCTCTTGCTTCCAGAGCTTAGCGGGACATTGAAGCACGGCATTGCAGATTCCTCCGTCGCATCTCTGCGGGTGGCATTTATCATAGTCCACTGCGACCTTCAGCTTTAGATCCAACATGCTCTTTGTAGCTGGAGGAACGGTTTCAACTCAGGGGCCCGGTGGTGGGAATGCTCGCAGGAGACTATTTTTCCTCCTTACATCTCTGGCAATAGCCTTCCAGGTACAGCTCAATCATGGTAACACGGAAGTTGTTTTTCTGCTGCACCTCTGCCAGCAATTGGCGAACCAATGGGCTTTGAAACTCGATCACCCTTCCACAGCCGCGGCAGCGCAGGTGCTGATGCTCTCCCGAGCGCTTGATCTCATAGGCACAGCGCAGCTGGCCCAGGTGCCTTTCCTCGATCAAGCCCTGTTCCCTGAACAGGCGCAGGTTACGGTAGACAGTGGCAAGGCTAATACCGGCGTCTTTCTCGGAGGCCCGGCGATAAAGCTCCTTGGCATCCAGATGCGTTCCAGCGGCCTCCATAGTAGAAAGCAGAAGCCTGCGCTGTGGTGTAAGCGGGTGCAGGTTGTCTGTGGGAGGATTGCGATTGCTTCTCATTCGCATCGGCAAGTATAGCGGCATCTCTGAGTCGTGTCAAGCCGGCGAATTGCGCCGGAACTGTTGTTACCGGAGGTGGTGTCGTTGGGATGGATGGAGCGCGGCGAGTTGGTGTGAAGGCCGTGTTTGCCGCTCCTGAGCTTTGACCCGTTGGCCGTACCCTAGAGTGTTCCTTTCAACTCGATATGCTCTTTGACCTTCTCACTGATAGTGCCGTCGGGCAGCACGTAGTCAGGAGATATGTATCCTTCCTCTTCAAACCTCCTCTTCCTTACACAAGCTCCTCCTCCCGCCCAGCAGTAGTCCTCCACCCATTTCTTATCGATTAGACCCAGGTCGTAAGCCCTCTTGACGCCGGAAGTCTCGTTGTACCATCTGCAGGAATTCACTCTCTTCATTCATGCGCCTCCTGGCAAAGTCTTCGGGCGGACTGAGCCAACCACGAAATTCGTTACGGCTCCCTGGCGACGCCAGCCAGGAGCGTCCATTGATAAATGATAGCACAGGGGGGATGAGCTGGCACCACGATAAGGGTTTGATGCTGTGTTGAGTTGCCAGGCCTGCTCGGCGCCTCTTGTCACCATAGAGGGCGGAGCCCTAGAATAGAGTCACCGGGGGTGAAGCCCGGGCTGAAATGAAGGAGCGCGAGGCTCCGACAGCGGCGGACAGGACCATTGGCACTTGAAACAGCAGTAGAAAGGCTCGTCCGGGCAAGAGACAGAATGCGGGCTCTACCCCTGCCAGGTTTCCTGAGCCCGATAGAGACATCCCGCCATGTGTGGCTGGCTTTTCTGGTGCTCTGCGGGCCGGCACTGGCGCTATACGTGGCTATAGATCTGCAGAGGGGCATAGGAGCGCCTGAGTCCCGGGAGGCCCTGGCCATCCATATCTTGCTCGGCGTCCTGGCAGGAGTGGTAGAGGAAGCCTTATACAGAGGCCTTGCCAGGCGATTCCTGGGAAACGGCGGACTGGTTATGGGCACGATATGCTGGGTGGTGCTGCATCAATTCTATGCCGGAGTAGCCACGATTTACCGCCTGCCGGGCGATATCCTGGTTGGCATATTCTACCTCAAGCTGTGGAGAGGGCATTTATGGTGGCTGGCTCTCGTCATTCATCCGCTGTGGAATGCGGCTGTCATCACGGGATGGCAGATAGCAAAGATGTCCGCCATGTAGATGGGGTGTCTGAGCAATAAATCAGGTCGCATTCGCCCTTGTTTTCCACTGCCAAGGCAAATACGCCTATGCCTGGATGGGTAGCTTGCCAAACTGGTCGATCAACTCGACCACTCTTCTGACACGCTCTATCTTGCCATCGAATGGCAAGTTGTCACCCATGCCCACAATGAACCTGTAGCCCGGTGCTATCTCTTTGAACAGGTGGTTGATGACGTAGTCCTCGAACTCCTCGTCGCTGTGGCTGGGCTCAAACAGCGTGGCTGGTATCCCACCCCAAATCGTGCCGCCGTCGCCAATTGCCTGCTTCATCTCCGCATTAGACACGCTTGTCATGGGCGAAGGGGTCCAAGCCTCCCACACATCTATGTTGGTTTCGGGAAGGAGCGGAAGCAATCTTCTGTTTTCTCCGTCAACATGAGCCATGGCAAGCTTTCCGTGCGAATGAAGGAGGTCTGTGACCTCGCGCAGCCAGGGTAAGAAGTATTTCCTGAACACAGGAGTGTGAATGTCATCGGTCCAATTGGCGCACACATTGAAGAGCTCCAGACCTGATTTTAACGCCACCTCGAATTGCCTTCTCTCCAAGTCCTTTGCTGTCTCAATGAGTTGCTCTACCTGAGTGGGATGGTCCATCAGTTCGTAGAAGAATACCTCGTAGCCCAGTATCTCGCGCATCACGCGCTGGGGAGCCGACCACGGCCTGACCCCGGTCATTACCAATCCGTCTTCTCCCACTTCCTCGCACACCTTGTCGTACGCTTCGAAATTGTCGACAGGGACCGTGTGCTCTAGCACGTAGTTGATGATAGGGTAGTCCTTTTCACTCTTAAACGGTTTCTCCGATTCGTACCCGATCCAGGCGCCTTCGAAGGGGTTGAACCTCATTCCCTTATACACGGAGCCCAGCGGGGTCCTGAATTCTGTTCTGGTCACCGGTGGGTTCGATGTTTCAATCACCTCCATATCGCGGAATTCCTCTTTGACAATCGAGTAGAATCGATACTGGGCACCCGCTCCGACATCCCGCAGGATGTCGGTCTGACTCCAGCCCCTGTACTTCTCGGGGAGTGTGTCATTAGCCTTGTTGTAGTTGTACCAGGTGTCGATTCGTGCTCCGAAGGGGAGCTTCTGCACGCGTTCACCGCGTGCGGCAGCCAGGATCATTTGTTTTTTGGTCATCGCCATAGTGGGCACCTCCTCAGCTCTGCAAGAGTGTCTTGCATATTTGCGCGGCCTGTCCCGCATCGTGGCCGTATGCATCTGCGCCAACCTGGTCAGCATAGTCCTGTGTCACAGGCGCACCCCCGATGACGACCTTCACACTTTGACGCAAACCGGCAGCCTGCAATGCCTTGATGATGCTACCCATGTTGGGCATAGTGGTGGTCAACAGCGCGCTCATTCCCAGGATATCCGGTTGTTCCTCCCGCACTGCCTCCACGAATTTTTCGTCGGGTATGTCCGAACCAAGGTCGGTTACTTCGAATCCCGTGCCTTTCAGAAACATGATGACCATGTTCTTGCCAATATCGTGGACATCTCCCTTCACCGTGCCAATAACGACTTTCCCCAGGTTTGAAACAGGACTATCCGACAGCAAAGGCTTAAGGACCTCCAT
>DAOUEN010000090.1:0-1703 GCA_034430415.1 Dehalococcoidia bacterium | reverse complement strand
AGAAGCTACCACGGCTGGACTTGGGCTTCTATCCCACGCCGATTACCGATGCACGACGCCTGTCCTCAACCCTCGGCGGTCCGCGCATTCTCATCAAGCGCGAAGACCTCAGCGGACTGGCATTGGGAGGGAACAAGTGCCGCATGTTCGAGTTCATCCTGGCCGAGGCCAAGAAGCAGGGGGCTACCGCAGTCATCAGCACGGCGAGTTCACAGTCCAACTTCTGCCTGCAGATGGCTGCCGCGGCGCGCAAGCTGGGAATGAAGCCGAGGTTCGTTCTGTTGCGTGGTGTGCACAACGAGATCCAGGGAAATCTTCTGCTACAAAACATACTTGACTCAGATGTGAAGATACTCGAGATTTCCGACATGCGTGAAGCCTTCGCCAAAGGAGGCACTGTGTCACGGGAACTGGACAAGGCAGCTGAGGAGTTGAGAGCCAGTGGCCACAAGCCGTTCACCATACGTCATGACGCCTCTGATGTCCCAGCCATCCTGGGTTGTGCCGGCTGGGTCAATGGAGCAGACGAAATCATGACTCAATTGAAGGAACTGGGTGTGGAGGTACAGTACTTGGTACTGGCAGTTGCCGGATCAGTGACGACCGCCGGTCTGGTACTGGGATCCTCGTACCTGAAGGCGGAACACAGGATCAGAGGCATATCGGTGCTCAAGAAAGAACCTGACGCCGTGGCAACAGCCCTTGAGACTATCAACGCGACGTCTGCTTTCCTCGGACTCGACACGAAAGTAACACCGCAAGATTTCGAAATCACCGACGCATACATAGGAAAGGGGTATGGCATACCTACCACAGAATGCCTGGACGCCATCAGGATCACGGCTCAAACGGAGGGCATATACCTTGACCCGGTGTATTCCGGCAAGGCTATGGCCGCACTTATCGACCTGGCCAGGAAAGGTGAATTCAAGCCAACGGATACCGTCCTCTTCATTCACACCGGTGGCATCCCTGCTCTCTTTGAATACCATGCAGAGATCGCTGTGTGAGCTCTATGCGATAGCGTTGAGCCTTGGCCAAAGGGCGCATCAATCTCGGCGGACTGTTCCCCGTTGCCAAGGCGCTTCGCACCCGCGACACGAGCTAGGCTTGCTGTTGCAGAGATAGAAGGGCAATACAGTGTGCTGCAACCCTGCAATGTCCGTTTCCGAACCTGCTTGCCCGTTCTGATCTCCGAGAACGCCAGGACATTCGACCTGTGAACCCAGCCCCCCCTCTCCCTGGAGTTGCGGTTAGGTTCCGTAGAGACGGGTGCTTCGCATCACGCATCACGCATTACCCATTACGCTTCACGCATCACCTCGCCTCCCTTCCGTTAACACCATCTCTGCAGCAACGATATCAGCTTCAGTGAAAGCGACCATAACGCAATTCGTGGTATTGACAATACAGGAAGGAGTGAGCAACAATGCGCTGCTACGCTATCCATAGCCGAGCATCATTGTAGACAACTAATCTTGAGAAGAATGTGACTGATTTCCCTGCGCTGGAATGTGTTATAGTAGAGTAGCTAGGAGAAGGCATGAATTGCACTGGCAGCATGGCAAGCAGAGGAAATGGGTAGATGTAATGCAGACGAGTATGAGTCGTGAGATGTGCCCCGGCTCAGAGGGGCAAGAAGAAAAAGGAGGTAGCAGCAAATGACAAGGAAACTACTAATGGTGTTGGTCTCGGTAATGGTC
>DAOUEN010000089.1:0-2819 GCA_034430415.1 Dehalococcoidia bacterium | reverse complement strand
CATGAGGGGCACCATGATCTCCACATCCGTCACTTCCACATCTCTCCTCTCGTCCTGCCACAGACCCCGGAACTCGGGAACGGTGTCCAAAAACCTCCTCGGAAGCGTCCGGGCCTCCCGCTCAAGCCAGGTCACCACCGGGCTGTCGCGTCTCAGCCTCACCCCGGCCATGGGATTGTCCTCAGTCGCCGGGTAAGTGAACCTGGCAGCAAAGTCGCCACCCTCGGCCTCCGGCAGAAGCAGGCAGGCTCTTCTGCTGTCAACAGACTGAGAAAGCAGGGACAGAAGCCGCTTGCCAAACTGCTCCAGAGTGGGCACGTTGTGTATCTTGGCAATGAAGTCCGATAGCCGCCGGCGATAGCGGTATTTGTCTCCGCCAAGAGACTGCTCCACCTTCTCCTGCCAGGGTTCGCGCACCCGATGAAAGAGGAAGAAGGTCAACGGGATTCCTATTATGATGGCCCCGGCCAGGGTGGGAGCATGCACGTTGAAACCCAGGGCCAGGTGAGCCAAGAAGAGCAGCAACAGTATGCCGACTACACCAACGCCATACATGCCCACGTACATCAGCACCCGACGCAGAACGACTCTCACGTCCAACAGCCGATGCGCCACAACGGCATAGGTCAAGACACCGGCGTTGAGCAGGTTGCCAATGTGTCCAACCGGATACTCTCCCCCGGAAGGGACGAAGGAGATTGAGGTCAAGGCAATAAGGACAATCACGCCAACGAACAGATAAGCGATCTGGTTGCGCTCGACTGGGTCAACCAGTACCCTGCGCCGGCATATGAGGAGATAGACATCCCTCCCTCCAAGAGCGAACAGGCTACCGACAATGGACAGAATGGGCAGGCCGTAGTAGACATTGATGCCCTCGGCACTCACCTCCATCGCCCGCGGAACAGCGCCCAGTGCTGCCATGACGATAGCGCCGGCCAACAACACATAGGCAAACGGCACCTTGATGCGCCGAGAGCGGTAGAAGGAGCACAAGAGGTAGTGGTACTGAACCCCCATCCAGACGGCAATGCAGATGCCCAGTCTGACCAGGAGCAGCTTCTCCTCCACGAAAAAATCGCTGCGAAAGAAAATGTCGACAACGCTCCACAAGAAGGCGGGAATCAGAAAGAGCAGGAAAAGCCATCGCTGCCTGCCCCACGGCCGATTCATCAGCAGCCCGACGAGCAAGGGAACATAGGCCACGGCAGCAAGTAGAGGCACCAGCGCATGCGTATTCATGCTACAGGGGAATTATTGGCCTAAACCCAGGTACTGTCAAGAGGACTAAAGTACGCCAGAGGGCCTCCGGGACCGGGACATAGACAAAGGGGGCGAGGCCGATCCTCACCCCCCAACCAAGCGACCGTGGCGTCTCCCTCAGCGAAGCGCTGCCGCCGCGGCTTCTCCCGCCGTAACGGCTTCCACTTCCACCGGAGGCACCCTCAACAGAGAAAGCACCTTGTCCGATGGATTGATATGAGGCGGCTTCAGATGGCCCAAATCGGCGCCCTCCGCCTGCCGCTGCCTTATGTAGCTGGCAAAAGCACCTTCAGCCAGAAAGGTAACGTTTATGGGCTTCAGCCCCAACAGCTCTACCGCGTCACCATAGGCATACTTGTAGAGGTTGAAGTTATGCTCCTTGTCGAGTTCCAGCAGTCTGTCGTACACCGCTGCCGCTACAGCTTGTTCGCTGGCGATGTAGTCGCGTTTAAGTTCAATGTAGAGGTGTACCGTCGGCTTGTCCTCCACCGCTTCCTTGCGCGCCACCCAATCCACGTAAGGAACACCGGTGTTCTCGATGGCCTGCCAGATGAGCTTCTCCGTGATGTGTCCCACACCGAATATGTCAACGAGATCATCGGCCCGACTGTGGAATACCATCTGAGGAATATCGATGCCCAGCTTCTCATTCCGCAACGAAGTTATCCTGACGAGGTCTCCGATCCTCAACCTGACCAGTGCTCCGCCGTGGAAGTTGGTGATGACGACCTCGTAGTTCTCCCCGGCTTTCACCTCGTCCAGCAATACGGTTTTCGGTCGGTAGGAATGGTCCAACTGCCATTTGAACCACTCCCTCTCAGGGATGAATTCCAGGAAGTCAAGATTGGGAACGAACGTCATCCCCTCGTAATCCCAGGTCTGCATGGCATAGATGCCTCCCTCGGTGCCGCCGTATATCTCAAGGGGACGTCTGCCCCATAGCTCCCCCACCCTCCGGCTGAACACGGCACTGTCCGAGCCACCACCGACAATTCCCTTGATGGACCACAGGTCTTTGGGCAACAAGGGACGGCGAGCCAATTTGCTCCTGGCCATTCCTCTGATCATACGCAGCAGGGCTCCGGGATGAGACAGCAGAGGGCGCATGTCTGTCTTCTCCTTCTTCTGCTTGAACTGCTCCCCCACCGCCACCAGGACGGAAGGCAATCCGCCGAAAGCGTCAAGCCCGGTGTACAGAGCCTCCTTGAAGCCAGCCCGGATGCTATCTTGAAACGACATACCATCAGAGTTGGAGGGCAAGAAGTCATAGCCGATGGCCTGCTGCCCCAGGTAGCCAAAGAAGCCCGAACCGTACTCCCGGCCTCCCATGGTGTAGAGCACCTTCAGGTGCTCCTTGACCTGCGAGACATCGCCCCGTTCGTTGCAGAGAGCGAGCAGAGTGAAGCCGCCGCACACCTTCTCACACTCGTCAGCGAAGCGTTCCGACACAGGCACGAGCTTGATTTCGTACTCTCCGGTCTTGCCAGAAGTCCGCACCCAGTAGGCAACCCTGGCCGGCAGCACATCTTCCCGCTGCTCGACAAGGTCCGGCAGAT
>DAOUEN010000088.1:0-4437 GCA_034430415.1 Dehalococcoidia bacterium | reverse complement strand
AGGCGCCAGTGTACATAGGATAGATCGTCGCCACCAACTGATTCCGCGCCACTTCATAGTCGATCTCTGCTATATCCTGTCTGGCCAGCGCGGTCTGCAGACTCAACTCCAGCGACTGAGCATCGAGTCTCCCCAGAATTTGTCCTTTTTGCACGGCATCTCCCTCCTCCACCAACACCTCCAGTACCATACCCGTCGTGCCAAAGGACAAATCAGTCCTGTGCGGCATCTCCAGGTTGCCACTGACAGAGACACCTACCACCAGGTCGCCTTGCGTAATCACAGCGGATTCTCCCACCTCGTCATCTCCACCAGCGCAGCCGCCGCAGACAGCACCGAACAAGCAGAGGGCTGCCACTACACCTATCCATTTCTTCATTTTTCTCTCAGGCCTCCGTTTTCAAAAAAGAATGAGCACCCAGCCCCGCTAGAGCTATCGACAAGACGAGCAGGACCGTGAAGTCAAGCCATAGTGGAAAGGCAGCACCGCCGACCAGCGCGCCTCTCACAGATGATATCATACCCGCACACACGGGCAAAGTCAGAGCTAGGATCGAGGGCTTTGTCCCTGGCTATTCACCCAGGACCTGGAGCACGAGTTTTCTCAACCTGGGGCGGTTGTCGAAATCAATGAGCACTATCTGTTGCCATGTGCCCAGAGTCAGCTTCCTGCCTACAAAGGGTACGGTCAGCGACGCTCCCAGCATAGAGGCACGCACGTGAGAATGGCCATTCCCATCTCCCCACGTCTTATTGTGCTCGTAATCGATGTCCTCGGGAACCACTCTATCCCACGCGGTTCTGGTATCGTCGAGAAGCCTTGGCTCATATTCGACGGTGGTTACCCCAGCCGTCGAGCCGCTCACAAACAGTGTAGCGGTGCCGCTATTCATCCCCGATTCCAGCACCTTCCTCGCCACCTGAGACGTTATGTCAACAATATCGCAATCCCCTCTTGTCTGGACTGTGATCTCCCCGCTAACCACGGTCATAGTCTCACCTCGCTCCACAGGATATCGCCCAGCTCGAATATCGGACCATCGCTACACACTATCCTCGGACCTCTCTCGGTAATTACGGTGCAGCCACGGCAAGCCCCAATACCACATCCCATCCTTACCTCCAGGGAGACCTGACATTTTCTGAGCTTGTCTCCCCCGGCTACCCCACAGGCGGTGGCTAGCTGCGATATTGCCCTGTACATATCCACTGGACCACAGGCATACACCTGGTCAGCCCAATTCAGGAAATCCGTTACAACGTCGCTCACCAGGCCCTTGCGCCCCTTGCTGCCATCTTCGGTAACCTCAATGAACCGGACTCTATCGTCAAAAGGCAGCAGGTCTTCTTCATTCCCACACAGTGAGACAACGGGATAGACCTGAGTGCCCGCGGCTGCTCCGTGAATCAACGTTACCCCATGTTGCACCGAGGCCTGTTGAGCAAGCAGGATGAGCGGGGCAATGCCAATGCCTCCGGCCAGCAACAGCAAGTTATTTGAATCAGCCCCAATATTGAAGCCATTGCCGAGAGGTCCGAGGATGTCCACCCGGTCGCCCTTCCGACGTTGCGACAGCCAGTGAGTACCTTCTCCCACCCTCTTGAAGAGAATCGCAACTTGACTCGCATTCACCTGATGTATGGCGAAGGGCCGGCGCAATATCAAGCCTTCACAGCGCAACGTTACGAACTGGCCCGCTCTGGCCATGCTCGCGATATCCGGATCGTCGATCCACATGAGGTGTACACCAGGAAGCAGTTCCTGGTTGGAAGCTACCTTGGAGAGAGACTGTTTCATACTACGCTCCCATAGCTACCAGCATAGAGACTCATCGGTGTAGACTACCCTGCCATTTGCCACTGTTGCTACCACCTTGCCCCGAAACTGGCAGCCGTCGAAAGGAGTGTTCTTACCCTTGGAAGCGAATGTACGCTTGTCTACCACCCATTCCCGGTCAGTGTCAAGTATAGTGACATTCGCCGGATAGCCCACCCGCAGGCTACCCAGCACATCCCCCTTGCCGATGATCTTAGCCGGTTCGCAAGTTAGCTTGGACACCAGCATAGACAGGCTTATCTGCCCCCCGTGCACCAAGCCCATGAGGCAGCCGAAAGCAGTCTCAAATCCGCTCACCCCAAAGGCCGCCTGTTCCAGTCCACAGTTCTTGTCCAGCAGAGTATGCGGGGCATGGTCGGTAGCAATGGCGTCAATCACGCCGTCACCAAGCCCCTTGATCAGGCATTTAATGTCACCTTCGGTCCGCAGCGGCGGATACATCTTGGCATCGCCATAGTAGTTCCCAACCATGACTCTCTCCTCTGTCAAGGTCAGATGGTGGGGGGTAACCTCAGCGGTCACGGGCACCCCTTTCTCCCTGGCAAGACGTATCATCTCCACAGAACAACCAGTACTCACATGGGAAACATGAACCCTGGCTCCAGTCAGCCTGGCCAGCAACAGATCCCGGGCCACCACGATCTCTTCGGCAGCCGCCGGGATCCCCTCTACTCCGAGGCTGGCAGACACCAGACCTTCATTCACAACCCCGTTGCCATCCAGTGTCTTGTCTTGACAGTGGTCCATGATCGGCAAGTCAAGCTCTATCGCACGTTCCAGAGCACGGCGCATAAGCTGAGAGCTCCGCGGGGTGTCGCCATCATCGCTAAAGGCAACCACACCAGCATCGGCAAGCTCAGCCATGTCAGTCAGTTCCTCGCCTCTCCTGCCCTTGGTAATACATCCCACAGGGAAAACGTCAACAATGCCCTCTATCCTTGCTTTCTGCTTCACCCACTCCACGGTAGCCCTATTGTCTAGAGGCGGATTGGTGTTCCCCATACAAGAAACGGCGGTGAAGCCCCCCACAGCCGCCGCCCTGGTACCCGTCGCGATTGTCTCCTTCTCCCCAAAGCCCGGTTCCCTCAGATGGCAGTGAATATCAACAAAGCCGGGACAAAGCACCAGTCCCCCGGCGTTCATAACCTTCACCCGAACCGAGGCGTAGCCATCGCCCAGCGGCGCAATTTTCCCCTCATCAATAAGCAGGTCTCCAACCTGGTCCAAACCCTGGCTGGGGTCAATTATGCGGCCGCCCCGGATAAGCAGATGACCAGTTCCGCCTATCATCCTCTCACGTAGCTGCTCGGTCTGAAACCCTGAGCCTGAGCATCCTTTTCTGACTGGAAGACGATTAGCTTCTCTGGCTTGATATTGCGCGCCCAGTGGCTATCGGCACTATGGTATTTCTTGCTGTCGAGCTTTCCTTGATGCCAGTCTGAGCTGGCGATGAATTCAGGACGAAGCTCATGCTCACAATACACGCAGCCCAGTATCAAGGGCCTCAGGTCCACTATATTGAACCGCGGCTTGATGTACTTCATCTCCGTTTTCTGGTTCGAAACACATCTTGGATTGGCACAGCTCACTCCAGGATCCCTCTCATACATCGGGTAACTTTTCTTTCTGGGTAAGGACTCCCTCTCTCCAGAAACCGCGGCCTGTTTCGCACCCAGCAGGAGCGCTATAAGCGACATTCTAACGGGCACCCCACGAGCAGCTTGCTTGAAGTACATGCTTCTGGGGTCGGCGTCCACTTCATACGCCAATTCGTCAACGCGAGGCAACGGATGCATCACTAGCGTGCTCTTGAACTGCTCTCTCTTAAGGAGTCTCTTGTCCACCACCGGGTAGCTCTTATCCACCTCCTGCCCTTCTGCCGCAGCCGCATGCCTTTCCTTTTGCAACCTGGTGACGTACAGGGCATCAACTCCAGCCTTCAACTCGACCTGGGCGCTAACGTCGGGCATCATGGCAAGCTGATGCGGGCTGCCTGGAGTTATGTAGACAGCATCCAAGGGGAAGACCTCCTCGGTGGCTTCTTCAGGTGGCGTCTCGTACTTCACCAGTTCACCCCCGTATTCCCTGGTCAGCTTCCTCAGGATATGCGCTGGTACTTCCAGACCCGGTCCAGGGCGGAAGAGAACGGTAGCTCCGAACCTCGCCAGCGCACAGGCCAGTGAATGTACCGTTCGGCCGTATTTCAAGTCACCCCATAATGCAATTCTCAGACCCCTGATTCTGTGCCTCTCCTTCTGAATGGTGTACAGGTCGCACAAGGTTTGGGTGGGATGTTCGTGGCCGCCGTCACCGGCGTTTATCACCGGGATACCAGCATAGTCCGCCACCACCCTGGCTGCCCCCTCCCACGGATGCCTGATGACGATTATGTCCGCGTAGCTGCCAATCACCCTGGCCATATCAGCGATGCTTTCACCCTTAGCCAGCGAGGTCGCACCCACATCAACCGCGCTTATGACACGGCCCCCGAGCCTGAGCATGGCAGTTTCGAACGATAGCCGAGTCCTGGTGCTCGGCTCAAAGAACAGGCTCGCCATGACCATTCCCCGGCATAGCTCAGACTGCTCCCTGAGCGAATC
>DAOUEN010000087.1:0-2564 GCA_034430415.1 Dehalococcoidia bacterium | reverse complement strand
ACTCCTGGGCTCACTGTTCGACCTCAAGTTGGTGGACAAGGTGCTGGTTTTCATTTCTCCGATCATCATTGGTGGCGGGAATGCCAAGACTGCGGTGGGAGGGAACGGGGTGAACAGGATAGTAGAAGCGTTGTGCCTTGATCGGGTCGAATTCAGCAACTTCGGCGATAACATCATGGCATGTGGCTATACAAATACGAGGGCACCGAAGAAGCAGTATGTTTACCGGACTGGTTGAGGAAGTCGGCATAGTCAGGGAAACGACCACAGATTCTCTGGCCATCCAGGCCGACATAACTCTGAAAGAGCTCAAGACAGGTGACAGCATAGCCGTCAACGGGGCTTGCCTGACAATCACCTCCCTCGACGACTCCAGTTTCCGCGCCGACGTCATGCCCGAGACGTTACGCTGCACCAACCTGGGAGCAGTTCACTATGCTGACAAGGTAAATCTGGAGAGAGCGCTCATGCTTGGCGAGCGTCTCGGTGGCCATCTGGTCTTGGGCCACGTCGACGACGTAGGGGAAGTGATGTCATTAATCCCTGAGGGGTCTGCGAAGATCATGAGGGTTTCTGCTCCGGCCAATCTGATGCTTTACGTCGCGCGCAAAGGGTTCATAGCTGTCGATGGCGTCAGCCTTACAGTCGTGGATCTGGATGACTTCTCTTTCTCCGTGTCCCTTGTGGCCCACACTCTGGCCCATACCACGCTGAGTGATAGAAGACCCGGCGACAGAGTGAACTTGGAGGCCGACGTCATAGCCAGGTACGTAGAGCGACTTAGTGATCGAAGCAGTCGAGGGGTAACCCTTGACCTACTTATGCAAAACGGGTTCATGAAGCGAGGGGGTTAAGCAGTGTTTGCTACTATACCCGAGGCAATTGAAGAGATAAAGGCAGGTCAGTGTGTCGTTATTGTCGACGACGAAAACCGCGAAAACGAAGGCGACCTGGCAATGGCAGCAGACAAAGTCACCCATCAGGCCATAAACTTCATGGCAAAGGTCGGACGTGGGCTGATCTGCCTTCCCATCAACAAAGAAAGACTGGACGAACTAGGAATCCCGCTGATGGTCCAGGATAACACCTCCAGATACTCCACGGCCTTCACTGTGTCCATAGAAGCAAGGCACCAGGTCACAACAGGGATTTCCGCCCACGACCGGGCCCAGACCATCAAGACGGTGCTTGATCCCCACAGCAAGCCTGATGACCTGGTCCGCCCAGGGCATGTATTTCCCATACGGGCGAGGGACGGAGGGGTGTTGGTGAGAGCAGGGCACACGGAAGCCATTGTCGATTTGGCCCGGTTGGCAGGGCTCTATCCAGCCGGCGTCATATGTGAGATTATGAACGACGATGGCAGCATGGCGAGGGTGCCCGATCTCGAAGCCACGGCCTCAGAACATGGCTTGAAGATAGTCGCCATCACTGACCTCATTGCATACCGCGTTCGCCACGAGAGGCTGGTTCAAAGAATAGCCGAAGCTCGATTGCCCACCAAGTTTGGGGAGTTCACGGCTATACCCTATAAGAGCAATGTCGATGCCAAGGAGCACTTCGCTCTGGTTCAAGGCGACATTTCGGGCGATGACCCGGTACTGGTACGCGTGCACAGTGAATGTCTTACGGGAGACGTGTTCGGCAGCCTGAGGTGTGACTGCGGCGACCAGATCAGACTGGCAATGGAGCGTATAAACGAGGAGGGGCGAGGAGTGTTCCTGTATATGAGGCAAGAGGGAAGAGGAATCGGGTTTCACAACAAGCTTCGCGCCTACGCTCTTCAAGACCAAGGAATGGACACTGTAGAGGCGAATATTGCCTTGGGTTTCCCAGCTGATCTGAGAGACTACGGCCTGGGGGCACAGATCCTAGCTGACTTAGGTTTACATAACATTCGACTCCTCACTAACAACCCCAAGAAGGTAGTCGGCCTGGAGAGCTATGGACTGGAGATAGTAGAGACTGTGCCATTAATAGTGCCAGCTAATCCTTACAATATTCATTACTTGCAGACAAAGCAAGAGAAGCTAGGGCACAATCTGCACGTAGAGGAGGTGACCAATGGCCAAGCGCTATGAAGGAATGCTGCTAGGGAAGGGGCTCAGATTTGCCGTGATTGTCTCGCGGTTCAATGAACTGCTGACGAGCAGGTTGCTTGAGGGTGCGAGAGATGCTTTGGTGCGCCACGGGGTCGATGAGAACGATATCGATGTTGCCTGGACACCTGGCAGTCTCGAGATCCCGCTGGCGGCCATGAAGTTGGCTCAGAGTGGTCGCTACAGCGCCGTAATCTGTCTTGGTGCGGTCATTCGTGGCGGGACGCCGCACTTTGAGTACGTGTCTTCCGAAGTAAACAGAGGAATTGCTAGGGTAGGCTTCGATACCGGGGTGCCGGCAACACAGGGCATCATTACTGCGGACACTCTGGAACAGGCCATCCAGAGAGCTGGAGCCAAAGAGGGCAACAAAGGCTTCGTAGCTGCAACAAGCGCCATAGAGATGGCGAATCTACTTAAGGCTATTCAGTGACCTTGTAGACCTTGTCGCCTCGCCTCACCCGC
>DAOUEN010000086.1:0-11838 GCA_034430415.1 Dehalococcoidia bacterium | reverse complement strand
GCCTTGGTTATTATGCCCAGGATGCCCTCGCTGTCTATCAGCAGGTGCATCAGGTCGAGGCCGGTGTTGTTCTTCAGCAGCTTGCCTCCCATGGTCACTATCTCTCCGGTGGGGAGGACCACTTCGAGGCCTTTGACGTAGTTACGGACGACTCCGTACTTCACCGCTCTTACCCCGCCGGCATTACAGGCAATCAGACCGCCAACCTGGGCGCCTTCATCCCCGGGGTGTGGGGGAAAGAGCAGGTCGGCGTCTTCCACAGCCTTCAGCAGTTGCTCCAGGGTGACCCCTGCCTGGGCGACAACCATGAGGTTCTCTTTGTCTATCTCCTCGATCTTGTCCAGCCTCTCCAGGGAAAGGACAATACCGTCGCGGGTAGGAATGGCGCCGCCTACCAGGCCGGTGCCGCCGCCCCTGGGATAGACAGGGGTGTTCTCCTTGTTGGCCAGCTTGAGTATGGCGGATATCTCCTGGCTATTGGCCGGCTTCACCAGAATAACGTTGTCAGCGGGCTGGGGTCTCACGCCCAGGTAGGTTTCGTCCATCAGGTAGCTCTCCATCTGCTCTCTTCTGCTTATGACCCAGTCCTCTCCCACGATGCTCTGTAGTTGCTGAACAGTGATCATTTCGAACGCCTCCTCCTACACGGCCACATTCGGCCGCGGTGGTACTCCGGTGGACGAGATTCTAGCATATGCGGGGTAACAGCTCACCTGAGAGCATGTCGACGATGCGAGAGGGACCCAGCTTTGTCTTCATCAGCACTTTACCAGGGTGGCGGTCGCTCACCTCCCCGATGATAGCCGTGTTGGCACCATATCTGGTCTGCTTCATCCGGGCTAGGATCCTGTCCGCGTCATCTGGCCTGACTATGGCCACCAGCTTGCCTTCGTTGGCGACGTGCAACGGGTCAAAGCCCAGGAGTTCACAGGCTGCGGTGACCTCTTCCCTTACGGGAATCCTGTCTTCTTCAACTGCTATGCCCACTTGAGATTGCTTGGCCAATTCGTTGAGTGTGCTGGCCAGACCACCCCGGGTAGGGTCGCGGAGGCAATGGATATTTGGCGAAGCTTCAAGCATCTGGGCCACCAGCCTGTTCAAGGGGGCACAGTCGCTCTGTATTGGGACGGAGAACTGGAGCCCTTCGCGTTGGCTGGTTATTGCCATCCCATGCTCGCCAATGGTGCCGCTCAGGATGACTTTGTCACCGACGCTGGCATTGGCTCCCGATACATCGACCTTGGGGGGCACGATGCCTATTCCCGAGGTGGTGATGAATAGCCTATCTGCCTGTCCTCTGCCTACCACCTTGGTGTCTCCGGTGACTATGTTCACTTCAGCTTCTTGGCAAGCTGCTCTTATTGAACGCAGTATCCGGTCGAGCTCATTAAGAGGGAAGCCCTCTTCTATGATCAGAGAGAGGCTCAAGTAGAGGGGTCTGGCTCCGCTCATGGACAGGTCATTCACTGTGCCGCAGACAGACAACTTGCCGATGTCTCCTCCAGGGAAGAAGAGAGGGTTGACTACATAGCTGTCAGTAGTGAAAGCAAGACGCCCTTCCGCCTCGAGTATGGCTGAGTCGTCCAGCTTATCCAGCACAGGGTTGGTCAGCAGGGGGAGAAACCTCTCTTCTACCAGTTCGTGGCCCAGTCTCCCACCACTGCCATGAGCCAAGAGGATGACTTGTCTGCTGCTGCGAATACTCATGGTGCTTTGAACTCCCACTGACAGCAGATATCCTGTTTGCTTTCCCTGGGAGGCAACTTAAAGTACCGCACTTCTATGTCAGGGTTGAAGAACTCAGCGTACTTCTTGAATACCATAGCATCCATCACCTTGCAGATGGTCTTCTCCCTGCCTTCTCCTTCTTTTTCCAAGGCTTCCAGTACGGGGCAGTCAGTGATGGTGAGCAGGGCGCTGTTCCTACCTGCCATCTCAATTCTGTACGTGACGTTCTGAAACCAGGGGCTCATTTGCAGCGCCTTCATGAGCGTGGCCACGTCGTTCCCCTCGATTCTCAGCAGCTTTGTCAGCCGTCTCATCTCATACCTGACTTCCTTTTCCCAGGCCCACACATCACACGCCAGAGCCTCCTCATCGCTGATTCTTCCCTTGATGGCGAGATACCAGAATCCATCTATCGCCAGGAATAGCTTGGAGTATAGCTTGAGCAACTCTACAAGGGCGTCTTTGGAGAAATCCTCGATGCTTATGTCAGGGTCGAGCTCCCCGCTGTAGTCGCCTAGTCCACTCGTCATATTCTGCCTTGTGCCAGGATTAGCTGCCTGTCTCCAAGCTTTCCACGCCAGCGAATTGGTAATACGCAGCACAAGCGCCTTCGCTGGAGACCATGCAGGGCCCTACAGGTCTCTCCGGGGTGCAGGCTTGGCCGAAGAGCTTGCATTGCGGGGGTGTGGCTACGCCGCGCAGTACGTCTCCGCAGATGCACCCTCGAGGCTCCCTGACGGGTTCTCGACTCACGGAAAAAGCTCTCGCAGCATCGAAAGACGCATATCTGTCTCTGATCTTGAGGCCGCTTTCAGGGATGCTGCCGATGCCACGCCAGTTGGCAGTATGGGCTTCGAAGACTTCGTTCATCAGCTTTAGGGCGCTTGTGTTGCCCTCGGGCCTGACGCCGCGAGAGTAGGCTATCTCCACCCTGGGCTGGTGGCTTTCAACCTGCTCCACGAGCCTGTCTATGGCGAGCAGGATATCCAGCGGCTCAAAGCCTGCAATGACGCAAGCGACGCCGTAGTCCCTGGGTATGAACTCGTACGGGCGGGCGCCAATTACGACGCTGACGTGGCCGGGGCCGACAATGCCATCCAGTTTCACTTCGCCCAAATCAAGCAGCGCTCTCATAACGGGTGGTGTCAGCTTGAGGAGGGAAAGGACGTAGAAGTTGTCTATCTTTTCTTCTCTGGCCTTGGCTATTGAGGCAGCTATGGTGGGTGCCGTGGTTTCAAAGCCAATGGCGATAAAGATGACTGACCTGTCCGGGTTGGCTCTGGCCATGGCGAGAGCGTCTGTGGCGGAATATGCAACACGTATGTCGGCTCCCTCAGCCCTTGTCTGCTGTAGGCTGGAGTGACTACCGGGAACCCTTATGATGTCGCCGAAGGTAGCAGTGATAGCTCCCGGCAGATGAGCCAGTGCGATGGCTCTGTCTATGTCGGTGGTTGCCGTGACGCATACCGGACAACCTGGCCCTGATCTCATCTCAACCGTGTCCGGCATCAACTGGCGGATACCGTGTCTCATGACTGCGTGCGTATGTCCGCCACAGAATTCCATTAAGCTGATTCTCCTGGTGGAGTGACTGGCGATTCTACGAGCTAGGCTTCTGGCCAGGTCGCCGTTCTGATACTCGTCAATGAACTTCACCGAAGCTTGCTATCTCCTCCAGGAGTCTTTGAGTCTCCTTGGCTTCGGCTTCGTCCACGACGCCTATGGCGTAGCCGGTGTGAAGCAAAACATAGTCCCCCACAGTTACCTCTGGAGTGAGTGCCACGCTGATTCGGCGTCTCACCCCGGCGATATCCGTTTCTGCCTCATCCCCATCTATGGAGACAACTCTGACGGGTATGGCAAGGCACATGATTCCAGGCATTTTAGCCTGAATTCTATGGACAACACAACAATGGAATTTGTTGCCTAGGCGAAGCTGGCGATGACTGCCTGCCCCAGGGAGATGCCGCCGTCATTGCAGGGTACCTGCTTATGGGTATATACCTCGAAGTTGCTCCTCTCGAGTAGGCCGACTGTCTTGTTGAGGAGGAGGCGGTTTTGAAACACACCACCGCTGAGGACTACCTTGTTGGTACCGGCGTTGCCGGTGATAGAGAGGCACATATGTTTCACCATCTGAGCGATAGTGTTGTGGAACTTGACCGAGATGACAGATCTGGGGACGCCCTGCTGTGATTCATTGATTACGGTGGAGAACAGATCACACACCTTGAGGATTTTCAGATCGCCATCCTCGGCTACGGAATACGGGTAGCTGTCTTCTTCCCCATCGTGAGGCGCTTCGTAGGCGGCCATCTCTAGCTCAATAGCGGCCTGTCCCTCATAGTCTATCTCACCTCTTATGCCCAGGAGAGCTGATACGGCATCGAACAGCCGTCCGATGCTGGAAGTCAGCGGCGAGTTGAGCCTCTTTTCAACCTGGCGCTGGATAATGGCTAGCTCGGCGTTGTCGACATCTTTCATCAGTGCCAGTCCTTGCCTCAGGCCCTCTTCTCCCAACAGGGCCAGCAGATAGGCAAGGGTAATGCGGTAGGGCTTTCTTGTGGCTGCATCTCCTCCCGGCAGAGGCAGGTATTCCAGATGTCCCACTCTTCTGGAGCTGTGGTAGTCTGCTATCAGGAATTCCCCTCCCCAGATATGGCCATCGCTGCCCAGTCCAGTGCCATCAAAGACAACGCCGATGACAGGCGACTGCAGTCCGTTGTCAGCCATGCAGCTGGCAACGTGGGCATGGTGGTGCTGAACAGGAATGAGCTCTATGCCGCCCTTGTTCATTTCCATGGCGTACCTGGTGGTGAGATAGTCCGGGTGGAGGTCGTGGGCGACGGCTACGGGCTTGATGCGGAAGAGCCTTTCGTACAGGGAAACAGTATCAGCGAAATGCTCCACAGTCTCGATGTTCTCCATGTCACCAATGTGCTGGGACAGGAAGGCGTGGTCGTCGCGGATAAGGCAGAAGGTGTTCTTGACCTCGGCACCGCAGCCGAGCACCGGCCTGGCCTTGAACGTGAGGGGGATGGGACGGGGGGCATAGCCGCGAGCTCGTCTGATAAGCTGGCTTGTCCCTCTTTCCACTATGGCCACGCTGTCGTCGTAGCGCGAATAGATGTCGCGATTATGGACCAGGAAGTAGTCGGCAATTCCTGAAAGCCTTCCCAGTGCCTCTTCGTTGTCTTTGGCGATGGGCTCCTCACTGAGGTTCCCGCTGGTCATTACCAGGGGCAAGTTGACATCTCTGAGCAGGATATGATGCAGCGGCGTGTAAGGGAGCACGACCCCCAGATATCGCAAGTTCGGGGCTACCTCCTTGGACACCGTTGAGCCTTGTCTCCATCTGGCAAGCACGATGGGGCTTTGAGGAGAAGTAAGCAGTCTCTCCTCCTCCATGGAGATGTAGGAATGCCTCTTTGCCTCTCCCATATTCTTTACCATCACGGCGAATGGTTTGGAGGGGCGCCTTTTTCTGTGGCGCAGGCTCTTGACCGCCAGTTCGTTAGTGGCATCACAGGCCAGCAGGAATCCTCCCAGGCCCTTGATGGCGACGATCTTTCCTGTCTTGAGCATCTGACCGGCTGTGTGCATAGCGTCGGAGCAGGATACGGCGCAGCCCCGATTGTCAACCAGTTCAACGCGCGGTCCGCATATGGGACAGGCATTGGGTTGTGCGTGGAAGCGGTGGTCAAGCGGGTTGTCATATTCTGCCTGACATCGAGGGCACATGGTGAAGGAGCGCATGGTGGTCTTAGGGCGGTCATAGGGCATATCCTCAATTATGGTGAAGCGGGGCCCGCAATTGGTGCAGTTAGTGAATGGGTAACGGTAGCGGCGGTCGTTGGGATCCAACAGTTCGTCGAGGCAGGTGCGGCAAGTGGCGATATCGGGAGAGATAAGCTGGTATTTCCCCTTGTCAACCAGACTCCTGCGGATGTCAAAATCCCTGTATCCCACCACAGGGAGGTGGGTGACTGCTACCTCTTCGATATGGGCCCGAGGCGGAGCCTGCGCTTTGAGGTTCAGGCAGAACTTGTCGATGGACTTCCTAGGGCCCTCTATCTCAATCCTGACATCTTCGGAGGTGTTGCATACCCATCCCTTCAGATTGAAGTTAGTGGCCAGCCGGTAGACGAAGGGCCTGAAACCAACCCCTTGAACGATGCCACGCACACTAATCCGAGCCAGCTCAGGAGCCTCTGCTTTGGTCATTGTCTCGTAACGTTCAGTTGTGAGGTCGGCTGCAAAGGGCGTAGCTTCCGTAGCCTAGGCTTTCTGCCTGTGGTCTTCCATCTCTTGAAGCAACCAGGCGCACCAATCCTCTATGCCGGCGCCTGACTTGCAGGAAACCTGGAAGAACTTGACCTTCGGGTTCAGCCCCCTAATGGAATTCTGGAAGGACGGGATGTCGAAATCGACGTAAGGCAACAGATCGAGCTTGTTTATCACCACCGCGTCGGCGTCGGCAAAAATGATCGGGTATTTCATAGGCTTGTCGTCGCCTTCGGGCAGACTGGAGATCACCACCTTTCTGTGTTCTCCGAGCGCGAATTCTGAAGGACAGATGAGGTTCCCTACATTCTCAATCAGCAGCAAATCTATATCTCCCAGCGGCAGCCTTTTCAGGGCACTGTCAACCATAGTGGCGATGAGGGCACAGCTTTCCGACATATGTTGAGTGGTTATCTGAACGACCGCCGTCACTTTGTCTCTGACTCTCTCGGAGTCCAGTGTGGAGGCGACGTCACCCTCTATGACTCCTATGTGCAACCCGTTTCGTAGGTGGGCTACTGTCTGCAGGAGGAGGCTCGTCTTGCCCGCCCCGGGAGCTGACATAATGTTGATGGCGAAAACCTCATTCTCATCCAGCAGCCTCTGATTTCGTGCAGCTATAGAGTCGTTGGCTTCCAAGATGCTCTGTACTACCTCTATCCTTTTCACTCTACCTCCATGCTCCTGACATACAGCTCTCGTCCTCCAGCTACTTCCACACCGTGGCTTCCACATTCGGGGCAATCCGATGAGCTGTTGTTTGGCTGGAACACTGCGGAGCAGGTTCGGCAGCGAAACTGGGCCGGTGTAGATTCGAAGTGCAGGATAGCTCCTTCGGCGATACTATCTCTGCTAAGGAAATCGAAATAGAACTGAATGCAATCGGGCACGAAGCCTGACAGCTCTCCCATAACCAGGCTGATCTCGGTGATCCTCGTTGCTCTGGCCTCCTTGGCTTTGTCAAGGACTATGTTAATGATACTCTCTGTTATGCCAAGTTCATGCATGTCGAATCTGCCGTGCCACTATCGTACTCGGTTGTGCTCGGTGCCATCAATCTTGTTTGCTCCATGCTTGGCTACTATTGAGCCCAGGACCCCGTTGACTAGTCGGGGCGAGGAGTCGCTGCCAAAGGCCTTGGCCAGTTCCACGGCCTCATTAATGGTTACTTTTACTGGGGTGGTACCGAGGAACAGAATCTCGAAAATGGCGAGGTGCAGGATAGTCCTGTCGAGCACGGCCATCTGTTCTATGGGGAAAGCGGGGGCAAAGCGCTCGATGAAGTCATCGAGTCTGGACTTGCTGTCTAGGACCCCTTGTATGAGCTCACTACTGAAGTCACACGCTTCCGGGGGCAACGCTTTCTCGCTTGCCAGCCGGGCCAACGATTCCATTGGCTCATGCGCTGTGAATGTAAGCTCGTACAGTACTTGGAGAGCGGCGACTCGCGCGTTTCGTCTGGATCCCATGGCTAGCTGGAATTTGCCAGGTCTCTCAGCTGGGTAATATCCTCACTTGCCCCGATGTTGAAGGTCTGTGCTGCCGGCTCAATTCGTTTGACCAAGCCGGTGAGCACACTCCCCGGTCCAATCTCGTAGAAGATATTCACTCCATTCTGGGCCATATACTCAACGGTAGGCTGCCATTGGATGCAGCGGCGCAACTGGTGCAGAAGCTCTTCTCTTATGGATTCAACATCGACCAGTGGCTGGGCAGTGACATTGGCTACTATGGGAATCGCTGGTGGTCGGAATGTTGTGTTCAGTAATGCTGCACTGAATTCACCTATGATTGGCTCCATTAATGAGGAATGGAATGCGCCGCTGACTTTAAGGGGAACGAGGCGGCGGGCACCTCTCGCCTTGGCTAGGTTACTTGCCGCTTCCAGGGCATCGATCGCACCACTGACTACGATTTGTCCTGGGCAGTTCACGTTAGAGATCTCGGTTCCAGTTTCGTGGCATACCTCCTCAGTGGCTGTTCTGTCAAGTCCTATGACGGCTAGCATGCTCCCTTGGCTCTTCTCCCCGGCTTGGTACATCAGTCTGCCCCTTTCCCGAACCAGTTTCAAGGCCTCGTCCAGGTTGAGCACGCCTGCAGCCACCAGTGCAGTGTATTCGCCCAGGCTATGTCCGGCGACAAACGAAGGAGGGGGCAAGAGTCGGCTGTCGGTCTGCTGGGCAGCGCGGAGACAGGCGATGCTGGTCATCAAGATCGCCGGCTGCACATTGTCTGTTCTCCTCAGTTCTGCCTCGGGCCCCTGAAAACACAGGTGGGAGAGGGGGAAGCCCAGGACAGCGTCGGCTTCATCGAAGGTCTGTCTGGCGGAGGAGAAGTCCTGATACAGGTCTTGTCCCATGCCAACCTTCTGCGAGCTTTGCCCTGGGAAAACATAAGCCACTCTGGGCATAGTGGACACAGCTAACCCCTTGCTTTGGGTGCTTTGGGTGACTTGACTATGATTGCCTGTCTATTGTTATAGCTCCCGCAGTTGGGACAGACCCGGTGAGCCAACTTGGGGCTGTGACACTGGGGACAGGAGTCCATGGTTGGCAAGGCGGCTCCGATGTGACTGCGTCTCTTCCCCTGACGCGCTTTGGCATATTTCTTCTTGGGCAGGGCCATGAGAACTTACCTCCTAAATTTGGAACAGTGGACTGGACATAATGCCTTCATGGGCAAGTTTAGCACAGCATATTGGCGTATTATCTCTCCTAGGTCAAGCATGTTGTCGCTATCTACGGTGACGTCGTCCGGTCCTTCAGGTGAGGGCAGACCATTCCATCCCTGAAGGAATTCCTCTTCTATAGTGAAATCCATGGCATAGGAGAAGTCATCGAGGCACCGGTTGCACACAAGTTCTACAAGAAGGGTTAGTTCGCCTTGAACCAGGATCCCCTGACCGGTGCGAGTTAGCGTTATATTCCCTTGAGTCAGGCCTTCGTCGTAGCTGTCAAGTACTTCGCCTATGTGATACCTGCGCCTCGAGCCAACGGGCTCTTTCAGCAATTGAGCTACATTCACCGAGCCCTCAAATGGGTTTTGTTTGAGGTCTTCAACGTTCATGGCCAGAGCTGGAGGCGAGGCTCAGTATCTTGGGCTGAACGATAAGTATAATGGTTATTCACGAGGAGTTCAAGGCGTGGGAAGTGGTGGGAAAAACAGTGGAACACAGGGTTGACGGAGACGGGGGCCCACGCAGCCACCGGATACAGCTAGGTTGCGCGATTCAAAGAGTGGTATAATGCAGCGGGGTCTGCGAGTTTGTTATGAAGGTCATTTTCCTAAAGGATGTTGCTGGGAAAGGGAAGGCTGGAGAGGTGAGGGAAGTCACCGCAGGCTATGCTAAGAATCTCCTCTTGCCGCAGCAACTGGCTCTACCAGCTACACCGGCGGTTATGAGACAAGTTGAGTCAAGGCTGCGGAAAGAGAGCGAGCAGGAAAGTCTGGACCGAGCCAAGCTGGTGGAATTGGCAGGGCGCATTGAGGGCACGGAGATCCATCTTCAGGCTCGCGCAGGCGCTGGGGATCGCCTGTTTGGCTCAGTCACCGCAGCCGATATAGCTGAGGAGCTGGGTAGGGTCGTAGACGGCTCTGTTGACAAGAGGAAGATAGATACCGGCAAGCCTCTGCGCCAAGCTGGTGCTCACGAGGTGGTCGTGAGGTTGGCGAGAGATCTGGAACCGCGGGTCAAGGTGGTCATTGAGCCGAAGAAGAGCTAGGTATGGCACAGGAGAAGTCACCTCCGTACGATATCGGAGCTGAGGAGGCCGTGATTGGATCTTTGCTCATTGACCCTGAGGCCATACTGAGGGTGGGGGGGGTGAGCGGGGGTGATTTTTTTGACGAAACGAATCGAGCGATCTTCGAGGCCTGCTACTCTCTATTCCAGCGCGCCGAGGTTATAAACCAGATCACAGTGGCGCATGAACTGATGCGCCAGGGTAAGCTGGAGCAAATCGGCGGTGCCGGCTACCTGAGCCACCTGATATCGATTGTACCCACGTCGGTGCACGTGGAGCACTATGCCCTGATAGTGTCCAGGACGGCGATGATGCGGCGGCTGATCACCGCTGCGGGGCAGATCGCAGCCATTGGCTACGAGTCGGGGCCGGATGTGGAGGGCAGCCTGAACAAGGCTGAAGACATCCTTTTCCAGGTCCGTGCGGGGCGAGAGTCGCGGGACTTCGTCCTTCTTCGCGACGTGCTGGGGCAGTACTTCGAGGAGGGGAGGACGGTGGCTGTGCCGGGTGAGGGGGAGATAGCGTGTGTCATGACCGGCTTCAGGGGGCTGGACGAGCTGCTGGGCGGCCTGCAGAGGTCCGACCTGGTAGTGCTGGCGGCCAGGCCCAGTCTGGGAAAGACCAGCCTGGCTCTGAACATCGCCAGGAACGCCGCCGTCGGCCAGGGGGCCTGCGTGGCGCTGTTCAGCCTGGAGATGTCGCGGGACTCGGTGGTGCAGCGGATGCTGGCGAGCGAGGCAAGTGTCGATCTGGGGCATATCCGCTGGGGGCGATTCGGCGAGAACGACGAGGTGAGGGTGATGGAAGCCAGCGGAGCGCTGTCGGAGGCGCGGATATACATTGATGATTCGCCGCAAGTCCGGGTGATGGACATCAGGAGCAAGGCGCGGCGGCTTCATTTTGAAGAGAAGGTGGACCTGGTGATAGTGGACTACCTGCAGTTGATCGAGGGGAGCAGCAGGAGCGAGAACCGAGTCCAGGAACTCAGCCAGATAACGCGGTCGCTGAAGATGGTGGCCAGAGAGCTGAATGTACCGGTGCTGGCGGTGTCCCAGCTCAGCCGGGCGGTGGAGCAGAGGCCGTCTCACATTCCTCAGCTGGCCGACCTGCGGGAAAGCGGGAGCATCGAGCAGGATGCGGACGTCGTGGTATTCATTCACCGTGAAGATATGCGCTGCAGTGTGGAGGAGTGGAACAGGCAGCACGACATAGAGCAGGACCCCTATCCCCGCGGCATCGCCGACGTGCTGGTGGCCAAGCACCGCAACGGCCCCCTGGGGCAGATCAAGCTGAGGTTCCTGAACAGCCTGGTGAAATTCGACAATCTGGCGTCCGAGCCTGTGGTAGCCTCCTGAGGGATCAGGGATGCAGAGCAGGCGTTTCCCGGGCGTTCCGGCAAGCAGAGAGTCCATCGCATTACCCCGTTCCTTCTTCATCCAGGTGATGCCGCAGGTGGAGGACGCAGCCGAGCTGAAGGCGATAATGTGCATTTTCTATCTGCTGGGCTCCAGGGAGGAAAGGGGGGGGTTCGTAACGTACGGGGAGCTGCTTTCTCAGGCGGCCTCGATGCTGGGGATGGAGGGGGACACGCTGCGGCGCTCCCTGAGCCTGGCGGTGAATCACGGCGCCGTGCTGCGCTCGACTGTACGCGTGGGTGGGAAATGGGAGGAGGCCTACTTCGCCAACACGGAATCCGGGAGGGAAGCCGTGGAGAGGGCCGGGCGGGGCGAGCTTTCTTTCGAGGAGGAGGCGGGAGAAGGAGGGCAGCCGGGCAATATCTATGTCCTTTACGAGCAGAATATCGGCATAATAACGCCGATGATCGCCGAGGAGCTGAAGGAAGCCGAGAAGCTGTATCCCAGGGGGTGGATCGAGGAAGCCTTCAGGGAAGCGGCGGTGTTGAACAAGCGGAGCTGGAGGTATATCGCCCGCATCCTGGAACGCTGGGCAACGGAGGGCAAGGACAGTGGAGAGCATAGACAAGGTACTAAGGCGGGTGGCGCCGACAAGTACATCAAGGGCAAGTACGGGCACCGGGTCAAAAGATAAGCCGCCCGACGAGCCTGAGGCCGGGGAGAGTGGG
>DAOUEN010000085.1:0-12169 GCA_034430415.1 Dehalococcoidia bacterium | reverse complement strand
GGGGGAGAGGTCGACTACGAGCTGGGACCGCCGGAGAACGAAGACGACGACTACTACTACATCATCAGCGACACCAGGGAGGTCTGCACCAGGCAGGAGTACATAGATGACTACGCCAGGATACACTTCCACTGGGGCTCGCTGATAACCTACGAGATATGGGTAAACCCCAACGTCAGGGCGGGAGGTGGCAGCGGGGAAGCGTCCACGGGAGACACCGGCCCCGGTGGCAGCGAGGGAGCACCCGGCGGAGGCACTGAAGGCACCGGCTCCACCCCCAACCCCTATTCGGGAGGCCAGCAAGGGACGGACGCACCCAATAACTCACCACAGTAATAACATAGAGTAACGAGAAGGTAATGAACAGAGTGATGAACAGGACATTGACGAAACGCAAATCACTGCTCGGCCTCGCCGTGCTGGCCATGCTGTGCCTGTGCTCCCTGGCTGTGTCGTGCACCTGCGCTCCCGCCGAGGAGTCTCCACCCCCTGCTCCGGAGCTGCCGCCTGCCCGGCCGGAGCCTGAAGAGGGCGTCTACCTCAACCCCACCCTCATTGAGGCCCGTCCAGGAGAGGACCTGTCCGTCGAAATCAGGGTGAAGCCGACCGGCCAGGGAGTCAGCGGCTGCGAGGTGGTGATAGGCTACGACCCGGCCGTGATGGAGTCCATTGGGGTCGAGGCGGGGGACTTCCTCGGCGCCGCGCCGCTCATCGGGCTCGAGAAGATAGACAGCCAGTCCGGCACGATTGCCCTGGCGATGGCCAGGGTCGGCGAGACCGCCACCCCCAGCCCCACCGGCGTTCTGGCCACGATGAGCTTCAGGATCGCCGACTCAGCCGCTGCCGGTATATATAGCCTGAGCCTGACCTGGGCCGGCCTGTCCGACCAGGACTTCCAGGATATCATCGGCTTCCCCACTCAGGGCACCGAGGTCTGGATAGTCTCCTGAGCGATGGAATCCGGGGGTATATCATTCTGACACGAGCTGCGACTAGTCGCCCGGTGAGAATTGGAGGCCAATAGCATGTCCACCCGCCCCCAGAAAGAGAGGCAGTCTGCCTCTGCCATGCAGCAGCCTCCGCGCCATAGCTCCAGGTGGATCGAGGAGAGGATACTGGAGCTGGCGGAGTACTCCGACCCGGAAGCCGCCGGTCATACCCGCCTTGCCTTCAGCAGAGAAGACAGGCTGGCCAGAGAGGCTGTGGCCGGGTTTATGAAGGACGCCGGCCTCAAGGTGAGGGTTGACCCCGCAGGGAACATTATCGGCAGGAGGGATGGAGCCCGGCCCGAGGCCCCGGTCATAATGGCCGGCTCCCACATAGACACCGTCAGGGAGGGCGGCAGATTCGACGGCATGGCCGGGGTCATCGCCGCTATCCAGGCGGTAAGAGGTCTTCAATCGCGCCACCTGAGCACGCAACACCCCCTGGAAGTGGTGGTCTTCACCTCGGAGGAGCCCAACGAGTTCGGCGTCTCCACCGTCGGCAGCCGGGCGATGGCCGGCACTCTGGACACGCAGTTGCTGGCCACGCTCAAGAACAAGGACGGCCTGAGCCTGGGTGAGGCCGTGGATTCCGTCGGCGGCGATGCCCGGAGCATTGCTCAGGCTGCTAGAAGAAACGGCGACATCCTGGCATACCTGGAGCTGCATATCGAGCAGGGCCCGGTCCTGGACGGCATGGGCATACCCATCGGCGTGGTAACCGGAATAGCCGGCTTCGCCCGCGGGCAGGTCACCGTGCAGGGATGCTCCGACCACGCTGGCACCACGCCGATGGACAAGCGCAGGGACGCCCTGGCCGCCTCGGCGGAGATCGTCCTGGCTCTGGAGAGAATCGCCAGGAGAAAGAACCTGCATGGCACCGTGGCCACCATAGGCGTGCTGCAAAACTCCCCCAACGCGGCCAACGTGGTGCCGGGCAAGGTTACTATGGTAACAGACATCAGGAGCACTCAGCTCAAGCTGATAGAACGCGCTGAGCGCGCCTTCCACGAAGAGCTGCACCGGATATCAGCCAGGCGCGCGGTGGATATTGCCTTCTGCGGATTGAACCGCAGCCTCCCGGTCACTATGGATGGCTGGGTGATGGGGTTGATACAGGAGAGCTGCCAGGCCTGCGGGACTCCCTATCACCTGATGCCCAGCGGCGCCGGTCACGACGCCAGTCACCTATCCGGCATAGCCAGGGCCGGCATGGTCTTCGTCCCCTCGCGGCTGGGCAGGAGTCACTGTCCTGAGGAATGGACCGACTTCGAGCACATCGCGCTCGGCGCCCAGATTCTGGAAGCCACCATATTGAAGATAGACGATAGAGCAAAGGAGGTTCACGGAAATGGCTGAAAAACTTGCTGACCTCGTCATTCAGGGCGATCTGGTCCTTGGGGACAGGATCGTAAGGAAGGGGCTGCTGACCATCAGCCGGGGAAAAGTGCAGGGTCTCCAGTCCGGCGGCAAGCCGCCCGCCGCCAGACAGGTGATAGACGCCAGCGGCTCCCTGGTAATGCCGGGCTTCGTGGATGCCCACGTGCACACGTTCAGCCCCCCGGGGCAGTGCTTCACCGAGTCGACCAGCGCGGCCGCCGCCGGCGGCGTGACCACCATTATCGACCATCCTTTCGACCAGCCCAGCGGCGTGGCCACTGCCGCCGACATGAGAAAGAAGATCGAGAGGATAGGCGACGAGGCCCTGGTGGACGTGGCCCTGCTGGGAACGGTGAAGGCGGATAACCTGGGGGAGATCGTGCCTCTGGTCAAGGTGGGAGTCTGTGGGTTCAAGATGAGCCTGTTCCACACCGACCCGGTGCGGTTCCCCCGCATGCCCGACAGCCATCTGCTGCAGGCCTTCGCCATGATCGCCGGGACCGGGCTGGACGCCGGGGTTCATGCCGAGAACGACGAGATCGTGCAGTACCTAGTCAAGCGCTACCGCGACGAGGACAGGACCTATCCCCGGGCTCACTGCGACAGCCGGCCTCCGGTAGCCGAGGTGGAGGCGGTGCTGAGAGCCCTGGAGTTGGCGTATGCCACGGGAGTCCACCTGCATATCCATCACGTCAGCCTGGCCCGGTGCTTCGACTTCATCCAGCTCTACCGTGAGCAGGGAGTCAACGTCACGGCCGAGACCTGCCCGCACTATTTGCTCCTGTCGGAGGAGGATATGGACAGGCTCAAGGGATTCGGCAAGATCAACCCGCCTCTGCGGGAGAAGGGTGAGCAGGCGCTGCTGTGGCAGTATCTCAAGGAAGGCTACATAGACATCATCACCTCCGACGACGCCGCCTGGCCCGTCAGCACCAAGAGCAAGCCATCCATCTTCGATAACGCCTCCGGGGCGCCCGGCGTTCAAACGCTTGCTCCCCTGATCTACAGCGAAGGGGTTGCCCGGGGCAGGATCTCGGTCCATGACCTGCGCCGGCTGCTGAGCGAGGGTCCCGCCCGGACCTTCAAGCTGTGGCCGCGGAAAGGCTCACTGCTGCCCGGCAGCGATGCCGACGTAGCCATAATCGACCCCAAAGGTGAGTGGACGGTGCGGGGAGAGGACATGCTGGAGCCTGCCGGGTGGAGCCCCTATAGCGGGATGAAGCTGAGAGGCAGGGTGGTGACCACGGTCGTCAGGGGAGAGCTGGTGTACCACCAGGGGAAGATTGTCGGCCGGGCCGGACACGGCAGATTCGTGGCTGCGGCCAGGAGACGGCTCAGAGGCCACCCTTAGCCGCCGAGCTCCCTGGCAAGGTAGCCCATCAGGGAGCGCGCCAGCACCACCGGTCTCCCCGTTATCTGGCGGACAACCGCCTTCATTTCTGACGTGTATCCGGGGCAGGCCATGGCCACGACGTCCACTCCGCTATCCCTCAGCCTCTCAGAGGCCCTGACAAGCTCATTCTGAGGGCCGTACGGAGGCGCATATACCACCGTTGCCGCCGCACCCTCGCGGCTCAGCTTCTGTTCAAACTCGGCTATCTGGCCCTCCGCGGGCACTATCACCCCCACTCCACCACCCGCATCCACCAGCGCCCGGACGAAGGCACAGAGAGGTTCCAGAGGTCTGACCACCAGCCTCGCGGACCTGAACGGGGGCCACTCCCCGAAACAGAGTATCAGGACGACGTCCGCACCCCTTTCCACCAGCGAATCGACGCAGTTCTGCATCCGGGGGACCAGCCTGTCGCGCGACAGCATGGCGCTGCTGCCGTCCTTAAGCCTGACCACCAGGGGATACTCTCCACCGCGCGGTGCCAGTTGCTCGATCTCCGCCGTGCCCAGGCCGTTAAGAGCCCCGCATTCCAGGATTTCGCCCTCTATGCCCCCCAGCCTCCTTATGTCGGGCACCAGGTCGTCCCGCGGAGCCTGCCCGATGGTCGCCATGCCCACAGTTGCCCGCTCGCTCAATTGGTCCCCTCCAGTGTGCTCTTGTGCCGGAAGCCCTTCCATTCTAGCAGAGGCAGGTCCGGCTGAACACCACCATGACAGTTCAGGGGTATTGACACCCCACTACCCCCTGCCTATACTGGTATTGACCGTCGGTGGTCGCCCTGCGCCCTCACCGAGTGAGAAGCGCTCTGTGAGGTAGGTGAAGATATGAGCAAGAGGAATGCCGTCGCGTCACTGCTTGTCCTCGCAGTCCTTCTGCTGTCAACTGTCCTACCCCTTCAGCCCACCTATGTGCTGGCTGCCGACGAAGAGGAGGAGGTCCTCGAAGAGCTCACGGAGGAAATACTGTCATGCAGCACCTACGAGGAAATCGAACAGGTGCTGGAGCGCTACAGGCAGCGCCTGCAGAGCCAGGGCGACGCGGCAGTCAGCGACAAGGAGATGGCCCGCCTCAACGACCAGATGAACTGGGTGCTGGAGCACTTCGGACAGGCCATGCTCAGCGGCCTGGTGACGGACCTGGAATGGTTTGACTGTTCAGATCTTCCCTGCTACAGCAGATCCCCAACACTGCGCAAGCTCCGCGAGGATATCTACTTCAAGTACTTCGGCTGCCTTCATACGGTGGAGGGATGCGACCTGTGGACCCAGGAGGAGTTGGATGACGCTCTGTTCTACTACCGGCACGAGCTGAACAAATGCTACGAAGACATGCTCAAGAACTGCGACTGCGATATCGAGGGGCTGGAGGGCCTGTGGGGGGACTTGATGCTGAACGACTGGAACCCCCTGGAGTACGACACCCGGGCAGCCCTCGCCGGGAAGATCCAGGACATGCTGAAGGAGTGCTACGAGAAGAGATTCAAGGAGTGCGACTGCGACCTGGACTGCCTCCTGGAGCTGTGGTCCGAGGTGTCAGACAGCGTCCTGGAAGGGGACCCCGAATACGCTCTGGCGGAGAAGATCCTCAAGAAGTACCAGGAGTGCCTGGAGAAACAGGCCGCCTCCATGACCAGCATCGGGCAGATGATTGGCCTGCTCTTCGACGGCGAGACTCTGCAGCCGAAAACGGTGTTCTGGAACAGGTATGCGGTGTCCCTGGTGATGTTGCAGCGGATCAACCAGATATACGGCCTGGGAATCAACTGGGACGATCCCCATCTCAAGGGGTGCTGCGACCATCTTCAGTTCCTGCGGCAGCTTCTCCTGCTCATCAGGCAATACGAAAGGGAGAACAGGCTCGACGAGCTGCCAGACCACCCGATGGTCCGTGACCCCTACACCTACTGCCGCACCATGATGATGCAGGAGTTGACGAAGGACTGCGACCCGGAGAAGTTCTGCCAGGCCGTGGCCTGCACCGATATGTACAAGCTCTCCACCCGGGAAGCCATCGCGGCATGCCTCAGCAACCCCAGGGAGCAGGCTTTTCTGGAAGCCCTGAACGCCAGAATCGAGGAGTGCTTCGGGTACAGGATCGAGCTGAGCTCCCTGGCCGACTTCTGCACTCACTGGGGTGAGGATGCCTGGGAGGAGTACATCAGGCGCGAGGGTGTTGAGAAGGAGCAGAGCGAAGAGGAGGAGATGAGCGAAGAGGAGGACCGGAGTGAAACCGAAGACCCTTTCGCCCGGCTGGACAAGGTCTTGGACGAAGTGAAACCGCCGCCCGAACCCGCCGAGGAACCCGAGACGACATGGGAGGAACGGCTAGAGCGATTCAGGAAGCTGAACGAAGAGTGGAGAAAGGAAGCGGAGAAGAAGGAAGAGGAGCGAGAAAAAGCGGCGGAGGCCGCCGGGACATCTGAGGAAGAGGAAGACAGCGGCGTGCCCATCCCTGAGAAAAAGCCCGTAGACGTCTCGATAACGCCGGCGGCGGAATGGGCCGCAGAGCAAGGCGCGGCGGTCCCGATAGAGTTCTCCACCTCGATCCCCCGGATCGACATCTCGGCCTTCATAGCCCTCACGGCCAACACGGACGCCGAAGTGGAGCTGGCGATACCGATCAAGCCCGCTGAGGCTCCCGAGGGCGCAGAGGAGCAAGTCATCGTCTCGGTCAAGGGCGCCGAGATAACCGTCACGCACCTGGGGACCGAAGCCAACGCAAGCGTGCCCCTGGTGGTCCAAGAAAACGGGCTATACGTGGAGATGGAGCCGGGTGCATCCCTGTACCCCATCAGCCTCCTGCCCGGAGAGATCGAGTCCGGGCTGGAGCTTCCACCAGCCCAGATCAGCCTGGAGCCCGGCGACAACGGCAACCCGGTCTACAACGTGTGCCTGGACGAAGGGAGGAAGTTCTTCGCCGTCTTTGTCATACCGTTCCGGCCGCAGCTCACCAGACAGGTGCTGGTCGACCCGTCCTCCGGGGAGGTCCTCCGCGTCGCTCAGCCCTGGTGGAGCTTCATGGTCGGCAAATCAAGGGTCCCCGGAAGCTTGTAGCGTACTCGCCCACCTAACCGTGTGAGCCCCAACCCAGCCTGGGTTCAGCAGCCCAATGGTCGTGCAGCCAAGCACCCGGGGAAGTGAGAGCTAAACGGGAGCAGTCATCAAGGACCTGGGCTACAGGCCACTGAAGTAGCGCACGGTGTCCACCAGCGCCCCATCCCGGCCGAAGCCACCCGCCTTAACAACGATGCGCGTTACCCCCGCAGTGCCCCCCACCAACTCCCCCACGGCGATGCCCGGTTGAAGCTCGTTCAGCACCCTTATACCGGTAACCTCCAGGGCCCGGCACGTTGCCCTGAGGGTATCCGCGCCGCTCAGGACAAGGCCGGCTATGTCCCATCTGCGCAGGACCCTGGCTGCCGCCGCCGCCAGGATGTCAGCGGTGGAGCGCCTCAGAGGCGGTACATACTCACTCAGGGTGGCCGCAATGACGGCGCTCTTCCCACAGCCTATGGCATTGCCCGCCTCCCTGGCAAATTGTCCTATCCGCGCCGGCCTTCCCCGCCGGTGATACAGCTCGATTGGCTCAACGGGGACCACAGCGATCTTCGAGCACGCCTCCATTCCCTTGAGCTGCCTGGCGGTCACCTCATTGCGGCTCCCGATCACCAGCAACGCCGGCCTGCCGCTCAGCACCGGCTTGACAGGCCTTACGCCCGCACTTCTATATCCCAGGGCGAAGGGCAGCTCCCGGGCCAGTCCGGCCGAACCGCAGGGCAGCCAGGAGCTGCCTCCCATAGCCAGAGCCCCGGCGATGTTCTTGAGGTGAACCTGCTCCACCGCGTCAACCACTATTACCCTCTCCTTTGCCTCCAGTATCCGCTGCGCCAGATATGACGGGCCTTTCTCCACCTCTTCTATACCTATGGTCAGTATCGCCTGGAAGCCACCCTGCTTCCGCAGCAACGCGGCTATGTCGGACTCGGTCGAAGGAGTGAGGGGATGGTAGGCAAAGTGAGTTTCGCTCACCGGCATGTCGTCAACCAGGAGTTTCCCGTGAAGCACGGTGCGCCCGTTGTCGGGAAAGGCCGGACAGACTGCGGCCTTCTCTGAATGCAGTGCATCCATTACCGCCCCTAGCCACACGCCAATGTTCCCCCGGAGTACAGAGCTGATCTTGCAGTAGGCATACCGGCCGACAAGCCCAATGGCTGCTTCCCTCGCTTTTCTATAGGCCACTTCCGGATCGTCAGTCGCGCTGTCGGTGCTGACCGCCAGCACGGTGGATTCCCCCGGGGCCCCCTCTCCAAGGGGAATGAAGGTGTCCAGTCCCACCCTGGCAAAGCACGCTCCCGTGTCCATTGCCGCGACCAGGTCGTGGGCAACCACCGCGAACTGTCCGACAGGCGTTTCCTGCTCCGCCATTCCGCAATCCTAGCCACCACAGGCTGCGGTGTCAATCCCGTTCGCCGGAGGACGGATTTCACCCGACTGTGCTACCATTGCCACTCAGACGCCCGCATTGAAGGATAGGACATGACTGAGTCCATCGACGAGCTGCGGAGGATCTGCCTGGAGGGCAAGTACAGTGAATCCCACAGACAGCCCTGGGCTTCAAAACACATCAACAGAAGGATCTCGATTTACTTCACCAGGCTATTCCTTGCCCTGGGCGTCTCCCCCAACCAGACCACCGTGCTGAGCCTGGTTGCGGCCATAGGCGCCGGCGCATTCTTCACCCGGGCGGCACCGGTATACTGGTTTGCCGGCCTCTTCCTGCTCCACCTCTCGCTCATATTCGACTGCGTGGACGGGGAGATAGCCAGATACAGGAAAACGGCATCGCCTTCGGGCGCGTACTTGGACGGGATATACACCTTCTTCAGTCTGCCCTACCTGCTGGCCTGTATGTCCTTCGGCATCTACCATGAGCTTCATTCCGTGGGGGTGCTGGCAGTCGGCTTCCTGGCAGTGATAGGGATGTCCGTCATGACAGTCCACCAACCGCTGGTCCATACGATCTCCTATCAGCAGGGACTCACCCCCCCGGCTGCAAGCGGCGCTGGCGTTCGCCGGACTCCCTGGCCGCCCGTGCTGCGCCTCTACGCCGCCGGTCGGATGCTCCTGCTCAACCGGGGGCTGCATTTCGTTCCTCAGTTCCTAGTGGCCACGGTGATAGATTGCTTCGTGGCTCCGTTCACCGTGTTCTCATTCGACCTGAATGCCCGGTTCCTCTGCCTGCTGGTCCTCGGACTGGCGATGGCGGCCTCTGGCGTGGTGCGGGCCCGTATGGTGGTCCGCCACGGGCTGCACGTCGAACTCTGAACGCTCAGGCCCTCTCAAACAGGCCCTGTGCCTTTACATAATCCGTTGGCGTGTCTATCTCCGCCCAGGGGCCCCGCATCAGGACAACGCCAACCCTGTGCCCCTGCCAGGACAGCCTCACCAGGGCCCTGGACCAACCGCCATGGCGGCTCTCCTTCTCGCATTCGCATAGCGCCTCCCTGAATGCCGCCAGCCCCTGCTTCTTGATGCCGGCCATGCAGGCGAACTCCCCGTAGCTGTCCTCGGGGGCAAGGCTCTTGCTGGCATCCACAACGCAGCCGCCGCTTACCCTGACCTTCACCGCCTCCTCATCGCACGGTCCCTTATCCACCACCATGCAGTAGGTGTCAGCGCTTGACAGCAGCTCCCTGATGGGGGCCTCGGTGAAGACAACGTCCGCATTAAGCACAACGACGTCGTCGTCCTGCACACCCCATGCCAGCCACAGAGAGTATATGCTGCCCGTGTCTTGGTAGTCAGGATTATGCAGGAGAGAGACCTCGTCTCCATATCGAGCCGCAAGCTGCTGCTCCTGCCAGCCGGCCACAACGGCGATATCCCACACCCCGCAGCTTCTCAGAATCCGTAACTGCCGCGACAGGATCGCCTCCCCGTTTATCGCCAGCAGGCATTTGGGCATGTCCTGCGCCAGCGGACGCATTCTCAGGCTTTGTCCCGCGGTCAGTATCACCGCCTTCATACCTTCGCCTGCCTTTCTGCGATTCCCTTTCTGGCTCTGCCCGCCCGGAGCAGCCAAGCGCGCCGCAACGGAAAGGACGGTCTCAAGCCGTTCCTAGATCCTTGTGCCCCGCAGGGCGGGGCCCTTCCTGGGGGCAGCGATGTACAGGGCTACGGCCGCCACACCATAGCCCACCATGGAGATGACGAAGGCGACGGCATAGCTGCCCGAGATATCGTATATGTAACCGCCCAGCCAGGGCCCGATGGCGCCACCCAACCCCTGGCCCGTCAACAGCACGCCCGCTATGGCACCGAAGTGCCTGCCGTGGAATATGTCGGCCATCGCCGCAACCCCGGTGGGGGCATAAAGCCCGGCTCCAAGTCCCAGGGCCACAGAGTGGGCGTACAGCAGCCACGGCTGCGAAGCGTCCCTGACCGAGAGCAGGGCCGCCATGGCGCCCATGGCCAGCACGGCGGCAAGGGCCACCGTCGGTTCGCGGCCGAGCCGGTCGGATATTGAGGACGACACCTGCCCCGCTATCATGAAAACGCCGAAGAGGGCGAAGACAGAGGCGGCGAAAGCGCTGCTGTAGCCGGCATCCTCAACGAACTTGACCTGGTGCGCCAGCACCAGGTAGTTCCCCATACCCCAGAAGAAGAAGTAGGACAGCACCATGAGCCACAGGCGATAGGTCTTCATGGCGGAGCGCAGAGTCCAGTCGCCACGCGGGGCCTCCTGGACCGCATTCATCCCTGACGTTGCACCGGCAGCAGGTCCCTCGTCGGCCCCGTAGGGCTTCAGGCCCCGGTCTTCGGGGCGGTAGTGGAACAGGCGGGAGAGGGGCATCAGAAACAGCACCAGCATGCCTGCCAGGACAAAATAGGCGTAGCGCCAGCCCACCTGGGATATGGCGAACTCGGCGAACATGGAGTACACGAAGCTGAGGCCGCCTCCTGCCTGGCCGAGACCTATTGCCAGCCCTCGCTTCTTGGAGAACCAGTTTGCCAGTGACGGCCCCAGCACCGGCCAGCCGCAGAAGGCCGTACCCGCCGGCATCATCACGCCGAAGAGAAGATAGAAGTGCCACAGCTCGGTGGCGAAGGCGCAACCGGCAGTCGCCAGAGCCAGTATAGCTATGCCCAGCGGTATCACCCTCGCCGGATTCCAGCGGTCGGCAAGACCGCCGGCCACCGGCCCCAGGAGACCGTAGACCAGGATATTCATCGAATACATGACCGCGGTGCTGCCGCGGCTCCAGCCAAACTCCTCCAGAATTGGGGGAAAGAACACCGCGAAGGAGTGCCTGATGCCGTAGATGAGCACCAGGCTGACGACGCTGATGCCGACAATAACCCAGCCGTAGAAGAAACGCGATTGTCTCGCTGTTCTCAAGCTGTCCTGCTCGATTCCGGCCGATACATGTACTGCACAGCCGAATGCGGATTCCGAGTCTAGCCTGCCGGCGCGCCGCTGTCAAGATGTGCAGCATGTCGGGTACCCTCGCGGCGGCGCGGCGGCGCGGAGCCACGGGCTCATGGCAGAAAAGCCGGCAGCGGCCCACCGTGTCTTGACATCCTGCCTCAGCAGCCACTATGATGCGTTGCGTCCGGGAGGACTTGCCCTCCAGCACCGGCAGGGCAATGCGTGCGTACGCCGGCTGAACAAGGAGGGAACGCCAGATGCAGTACAAGACGCTTTTGCTCGAAATCCGTGACAACGTTGCCCGCATCACCCTGAACCGCCCGGAGGCGAACAACGCCATGAACATGGAGATGGCGCAGGAGTTGATGCACGCCTCGATACAGTGCAGCGAGGACCCTGCGGTCAGGGCTGTCCTGGTGACCGGCAGCGGCAAGATGTTCTCCCCCGGCGGTGACCTGAAGTCCTTCGCCGCCCAAGGTGACAATCTGCCCCGTCACCTGAAGGAGATGACCGTCTACCTCCATGCCGCGGTATCACGCATGAAACGCATGGATGCACCCCTGGTTGTAGCAGTAAACGGGTTTGCCGCCGGCGCCGGGATGAGCCTCGCCTGCGCCGGAGACATCACCATAGCAGCGGAGTCAGCCCGCTTCACCATGGCCTACACCGGCGTAGGGCTGTCGCCCGACGGCTCGTCATCGTACTTCCTGCCCCGCCTGGTTGGGACGAAGCGGGCCCTTGAGCTGACGCTGACCAACCGCATCCTCTCCGCCCAGGAGGCGCTCGACTGGGGCATCGTCACCCGGGTAGTGCCGGATGCGGAGCTGCTGCCGCAGGCGGAATCGACGGCCACTCAGCTTGCAGCCGGCCCCACGAAAGCCCTGGGAGCGTCAAAGCGGCTGCTGATGACGAGCTGGGGCGAGACGCTGGAGACGCAGATGGAGCACGAGGCCCAGTCCATCACGGATATGTCCCGCACCTCAGA
>DAOUEN010000084.1:0-16470 GCA_034430415.1 Dehalococcoidia bacterium | reverse complement strand
GCAACGCTGGATACCAGTGTCTACCGCTATCAACGGCTTCCTTCAGATGCTGGATTGCCCATACATCACTTTCTCGAAGGGACATCGCGCTTCCTAACACGGCACTCAAGGATATTCTATTCTCTCCACTCCCGCAGGCTCAAGCCAGTATCTGCCACCCGTTGTGCAGGGCAAACCGATACAGCTCTTTGTCAGGGTATGTTGCCACCGGATTACCTACCAGCTTCAACAGAGGGCTATCGGAATAGCTATCCGCATAGGCAAAACTTGACGAGAGATCCACTTGTAGTTCGCTCCGATGAATGAACTCCTGCAGCAAGCTTACCTTGTTCGTGCCAAAACACACGGGCCCTATGATATTACCGGTGTAGCGACCATCTAGAAC
Source organism: Dehalococcoidia bacterium (assembly GCA_034430415.1). Taxonomy (GTDB): domain Bacteria; phylum Chloroflexota; class Dehalococcoidia; order GIF9; family AB-539-J10; genus JADFUZ01. The sequence goes on along the minus strand of DAOUEN010000084.1, from coordinate 16,085 downwards.
CTCTGTCCTCGTCCCCACCACAGCAGGCACGCCCAGCTCTTGTCCGACGATCTCCAGCAACTCAGTGAAATTGCCAGAGATCAGCACCACAATATGTCCGCTCTCTTTGTGCTGATTCAGAATCTCAATGACATCTCTCCGTAATGACTGGAATAGATACTTCTCACTAACCCAGCGAAAGACCTCCAGCACTTCGTCATGGCTCGCCCCCGCGAAGATGTCGCTCAGGTCCTGGACCCACTTCGTCCTCAGCTCTTCCTCGCTGATTAGCCTGCACCTCTCCAACAACCATAGGGGCAGGTGCCTAGCCCAGAACACCGCAATCCAACCTCTCTTTCTTTTGTGCACGAAGTAGTACCTCAAGAACCCTCCCCACATGTGTCTACGCGACAGGGTTCCATCCAAATCGAACAGTGCCATAGTCCTGGTCATCGACCTCTCCTCAACACCACGAGCAACTCTTCAAGAGAGAGAGTGTTCACTATATGCCGGGCTTCACACCAAGCCCGCCGGGCCACGCCAATCCCGAACTTCATGAAAGGCAGATGATCCATGTCGTGCGCGTCCGTCCCGATGACAAGGTTAACGCCCAGATCTCTGGCCCGAGAGGCATGAACATCATTCAAGTCAAGCCGCGAAGGAAAAGCATTCAGTTCCAAGATCCTGCCGTTTTTCGCTGCTGCTCTGGCAATAACTTCCAGATCCATAGCCACAGGTTCTCTCTCACCCAGTAGCCGACACGTAGGATGGGCTATTATGTCAACATCAGGGTCCTCCACCACACCCAGTACCCTGCTGGTCATCTTCTCCTCAGTCTGGTTCATTGAAGAGTGCACGGCGGCCACGACAACATCCAATTCGCACAGTATCTCACGTGGCAGATCCAAGCTACCATCTGCCCTGATGTCAACTTCAACCCCGCTGAGCACACGGATGCCCTCCAGTCGCTCATTAAGCGTCCCAATCTGAGCAACTTGCCTCCTTAGTCGTTCGCTGTCAAGTCCGTGTGCAATGCCCCGCCCAGCGGAGTGATCGGTAATGGCTATGTATTCGTACCCCAAGGCCTTGGCCCCAACAGCCATTTCTTCGATGGAGCTATGCCCATCACTCCAATTGGTATGAATGTGGAGGTCTCCTCGTATGTCACTCAGCTCCACGAGCTTTGGCAGGATTCCCCGCTCCGCTTGCTGGATCTCGCCTTGAGCCTCCCTGAGTTCAGGTGGGATGTACTGAAGGCCGAGCCGCCAATAGAACTCCTTCTCTTCAGCAAATCTCTCCAACTCGTCTGTACCTATGTTCATAATGCCATACTCGCTCAGCTTCAGACCCTGCCTGTGCCCTCTTTCTCTCAGAGAGATATTGTGTTGCTTGCTTCCCGTGAAGTACTGAAGCAAAGAGCCGAACGAATCATGGTTCACCATCCGTAGGTCAACTTGAAGTCCTCCAGAAACGATTGCACTGGCCTTGGTGGCGCCTTGGGCCAGGACTTGCCCCACATGAGGCAAGGCAACAAAGGCCTTGACGACCTCTTCGGGATCATCAGCGGTACCCATGAGATCAACGTCCGTCACAGTCTCTCTGAAGCGGCGCAAGCTGCCAGCATAGCTGAGATTTCGTAACCCAGGAAAAGTCCCAAGGCAGGCCAGGATATCCTCCACGATTGGTAGGACTTCACCAATAGGAACACGCTGGTCTTTGCGTCGGAACGCCTGGATCTGCTCGAGCAAGTTACTCGCCCTCTTGTCACCAAGCCGAAAGACCCCTGCTACCCGGCCATCACTGATGGCCCGCTCCAGCGCATCCACTGAATCTATTCCCAACTCGCCGCAGAGCCTGCTGGCCGTCTTCGGCCCGATGCCCGGGATAGCCAGAAGGCCGGTCATGCCGTCGGGGAATTCACCCTTCAGATTCTCATAGTAGGCCAGTCCCCCTGTGGTCACAAGCTCGGTAGCCTTCTTGGCTATGGCTTCCCCCACCCCAGGAATCCTCTTCAAGTCCTCCCCCTCTTCAAGCATAGCCTGTATTTCCTTCGGGTAGTACTCGATTGCCCTAACAGCCTTCTGGTAAGCACGAACCTTGAAAGCGTTCTCGCCTTTCAACTCTAGGAGATCCGCAATATCACTGAATACCTTCGCAATGGCCGTGTTTTTCACTTGCTCTGTCTGCGGAGAAGTCGGTGTTCTTCCCAGAACATTCTCGCCCCAGCACCCCACCATCCCTAATTACCTGTTTGCAGTCCTAACTGCCGCTATCGAAGTCGTCTGTGGCAGGATTTCCTACCTTCCGCAGCAGTGTTTGTACTTCTTCCCTGAACCACAGGGACAAGGATCATTCCGGCCGACCTTCTGGCCTCCCGCGACAACCTGCCTCTCTCGCGCAGGCTCTCGCCTGATGCCGACGTGATACATCGCTCGCACGACATCGTGCCGAATTCCCGCCAGCAGGCCCTCGAAGAGTGCATGTCCCTCACGTCGGTACACCACCAGCGGCTGTTGCTGTCCAGCGGCCCGTAGACCTATGCCCCGCCGCATGTGTTCCATAGCTGTCAGGTGCTCCATCCATAGTCTGTCGATCACCCGGAGCATCACCATCCGCTCCGCCAGGCGCATATTGCCGGGGCCAAGCTCCTCTTCCCGTTGGTCATAGAGACGGACTGCATACTCGCACAGCTCTTCCGCGAGACGTTTGCCATCATGCTGCACTTCTTTTACTCTATTCGCGATAGCAGTCTCCGACGATGGGAAAACAGCAGCCAGATCCTGAACCAGGCCCGCGAAGTCTAGCTCGCCCGAATGACCATCTAGGTGGGCATCTATCAGAGCCTCGATGTCATCATGAACCATTGACAATATGTTCGCCCTGAGATCAGAGCCACTCAGAATCTTCTTCCTCTCGGCATAGATGACCTCGCGATGCTTGTTCACCACGTCATCATACTCCACAAGATGCTTGCGGACATCAAAGTGGTATCCCTCCGTCTGCACTTGTGCATTTGTCATAGCTTTGCTAACCATCGGGTGTTCAATGGGAGTGGTCTCATCCATGCCAGCCCACTCCATCAGTCCCCTAACACGATCGCCACCGAAGCGCCGCATTATCTCATCGTCCAAGGACGCATAGAACACAGAGCTGCCCGGATCTCCCTGCCTCCCCGCTCTACCACGAAGCTGGTTGTCAATCCGCCTGGCTTCGTGGTGCTCCGTGCCAATAACGTGGAGCCCTCCAAGCTCGACCATCTTACTGTGCTCCTCGAGCCACTCTTCTGGACTACGCCCTTCAGGGTTGCCGCCAAGCATAATGTCCACACCACGCCCAGCCATATTGGTCGCCACAGTCACAGCTCCAATACGGCCGGCCTGGGAAATAATGCCTGCTTCCCGCTCATGGTTCTTGGCATTCAGTACATCGTGACCTATGCCCTTTCTCCTTAGCAGATCGCTCAGTTCATCTGACTTCTCAATAGACGTTGTGCCCACAAGAACCGGCCTTCCAAGGCTATGCGTATCTTCGATCTCCCTGACCACAGCACCGAACTTCGACTTCTCGTCTTTGTAGACCCGGTCTGTCTGCTCAACTCTAGCCAAAGGCTTGTTCGTGGGTATGACTACTACCTCCAGGTCGTAAATCTTATGGAACTCCTCGGCTTCAGTAGCCGCAGTACCAGTCATGCCAGCCAGTTTCTTATACATACGGAAATAGTTCTGGAAGGTAATGGTAGCCAAGGTAACGCTTTCTCGCTGGATCTTCACCTGCTCCTTGGCCTCAATGGCCTGATGCTGCCCTTCAGAGTATCTCCGACCAAACATCAATCTGCCGGTGAACTCATCAACGATGACGACCTGTCCGTTCTTCACCACATAGTCGCGGTCCCGCTTGAACAGGGCATGGGCCTTGAGCGCGTTCTCCAGATACTGTGTGAGAAAGTGGTTGGATGGATCGTAGAGGCTAACCCCCTTGAGCAACCCCTCCCTCTTCAGCATCTCCTCTATCTTGGTGATGCCAACATCGTCGGTAAGGTGAACCGTCCGGGTGCGTTCATCTATTGAGTAGTCCTCGTCTCTCTTGAGGTGCGAAATCAGACGCGCGAACACATAGTACTTGTCCGTTGCCTCCTCAGCAGGGCCACTGATGATCAACGGAGTCCGCGCTTCGTCAATGAGAATGTTGTCCACCTCGTCAACGATGGCATAGCTCAATCTCCGCTGCACACATTGAGACAAGTCCAGGACCATGTTGTCTCTAAGATAATCAAACCCGAACTCGTTGTTGGTCCCGTAGGTGATGTCCGCTTCATATGCCTGGCGGCGAGACACAGGCCGAAGGAACTTCCATTTCTCATCTTCCGATTCGTATCCAGGATCATAGACATACGACGGTGCAGCAACACCTGAGGCCTGCCGCGCCGTAATGCACGCCACCCCCACACCCAGAGCGTGATAAATGGACCCCATCCAGTGGCAATCTCGCCTCGCCAAGTAATCGTTAACCGTCACTAGATGACACCCTTCCCGGTTGAGTGCATTGAGGTAAAGCGGGAGAGTCGCTACCAGAGTCTTCCCCTCCCCTGTCTTCATCTCAGCTATCTTGCCTTGATGAAGCGCAAGCCCACCCATCAACTGCACGTCGAAGTGCCTCTGCCCAATGGTTCGTTTAGCAGCCTCCCGCACGGCAGCATACGCTTCGGGGAGGAGCTGGTCTGGGGTCTCACCGTCGCCTAGCCTGGCCTTGAACTCGTCGCTCTTGGCCTGCAGTTCAGCAGCATCAAGCCTCTCGAATTGCGATTCGAGTGAGTTTATGTGGGAGACAACAGGCAGAAAGCGCTTCAGCTCTTTCTCGTTGGAGTCAACCAGACCGCTCAGCCACTTGAGCATTCTCATTCGAACATAGCGCCCACTGAAAGCCCAGTGTGGATGCGATGGATAGCCTCACCAAGAAGCGACGCTATCGACAGAACAGTGATCTTGTCCAGTTTCCTATCGCCAGTGACGGGTATAGTGTCAGTAACCACCACTTCCTTCACTGGGCTGGATGCTATCCTCTGCACCGCCTGTCCAGAGAACACGGGGTGGGTGCAGCAGGAGTAGACCTCTGTGGCTCCACGCTCAATAAGGGCATTCACCACTCCAACCAATGAACTGGCCGTATCAATCTCATCATCTACTGTCAGGGCTGTCATCCCCTCGACCTCCCCAATCACGTTGAGTGCTTCCGTAGCGTCGTTGTTACCCAGGCGTCTCTTTTCGACAATGGCTAGCGAGGCACCCAGATTCGCGGCTACGTCACGAGCGCGCTTGGATATCCCGATGTCGACAGCTACCACCACCAGCTTGGCGAGCGCCTTCCGCGCGAAATGCTGACTTAGCATCGAGACGGCAGTCAGTTCATCGACTGGAATCGTGAAGAAGCCCTGAATCTGCGGGGCGTGCAGGTCCACCGTAAGCAGTCTGTTGGCTCCGGCACTGCTCATGAGGTCAGCAATCAAGCGAGCCGTGATGGGCACTCTGGGCTGGTCCTTCTTGTCCGTGCGCCCATAGCCATAGTATGGGACAACAGCGGTAATCCTTCCGGCCGAAGCCCGCCTGAAAGCATCCATCATGATAAGAAGCTCCACCAGACTCTTGTTCACAGGGGAACAGATGGGTTGAACGACAAACACGTCCCGCTGGCGGACATTCTCCAGGATGCGAACGAATATGTTCTCGTTACTGAATTCAAACACCTCGCTCTTGCCCATGGGGATGCCCAGATAATCACAGACAGACTTCGCTAGGGCTGGATGAGCATTCCCGCTGAAGACTTTGAGTTCCTCCATCGCTGCCTACTCCCTTCTAGATGCCAACTTCCAAGTCCAATTATAGCACGGGGCCAAACTACGCTTCTTCATGCTCGTGGGAACTGGCCAGCAAGGAGAAGCTCACCCAGTAGCTCTCATCCTGGCGGAGAGAGACGCGGTGCCCTGATCACGAGGCTGCAAACCGCACTCAGAAGAAGCGCCATCGCACCTATGGTGATTGCGCCACTGTAGCTTCCGGTGCTATCAAAAACGTGACCTCCCAACAACGACCCAACGGCACCACCAAGGCCAGGAGCCAGGAGTATGGCCCCGAAAATGGCCCCGACATGTCTTATGCCAAACCAGTCCGCCGTTATCGCCGGAAACAACGGGACACAACTGCCATAGAAGAACCCGAAACACCCCGAGAAAAGATATAGCTCCCATGGTTCCCTGGTCTTCAGCAGCCACATCATCATTGCAGCCAGCACGAGATACGAAACCAGGAAAGTCTTTCTTCTGCCAATCCTGTCTGATGCATGTCCCATGACCACTCTGCCCACTGCGCTGCCAATCCCTATGAGGCCGATGAGAGTAGCGGCAAGCATCGGCGTGATACCGAAGCCAGTGACGTAGGCCTTCAGATGAACCATCAGCATCTGCACTGCACAGTTGAAGGCGGCAAACATCACAAACAGCAGCCAGAACGCCCTGGTCTTCATGGCCTGGGAGAGCACGAAATCAAGCTGCACCAACGGGTCTTGAGAGCCGCGCTCCTCTGACATCGCACTCACACCATCAGGAAGCAGCCCTTTCTCTGCTGGATCCAGCCGCATCAGCCTTGAGATTGGAAGGCCTATGGCGAGCAAGACCGCCGCGATCACCAAGTACGAAGTGCGCCATTCGAGTCTTGAGATGAGGAATTGTGCACAAGGCGCCATGGCCATTGTGCCTATTCCTATGCCGGCCACAGCAATCCCCAATGCCATTCCTCTTCTCTTGACAAACCAGCGCGATACGGTGGAGGTGATAGGCGCAAAGCAGAATCCGCACCCTGTCCCGATGATAATCCCGTAGACAACATAAAGCTGCCACGGCGTATTGACAGTAGCCATCAGAGCATAGCCAGCAGCTAGGACGGTGACACTCACGCCGAGCGTTGTCCGCGGCCCATATCTATCATTGAGCCCACCCGCCACAAGATAGCAGGCGCTATGCCACAACATGAACAGGGAATATGCTCCAGACACCGCAGTTCTGCTCCAACCCAGATCATTGCACAACTCGGTGAAGAAGACTCCATAGGAATATTGAAAACCCCAAACCAAGACCAGGATAGCACAACCGCTTCCTACCACTACCCAGCCGTAGAATAGCTTGCTTCTCAATCCACTAGCCTCATAGCAGCTCGCCTCCAGACATAGCGCGACAACAGTCTACATACCGAAGCAGACTCTTCAGAGCCGAGAAGTATATCTTCCGGGAGAAGGCTACACGACCAACCCGGGTATCGGGAAGCGGTCGCAGATTTCCTTCACTTCCGTCCGCACCTGTCGCTCGACATGTGCATCACCAGCATGAGCCAACACCTTGACTATCAGCGCGGCAACGCGTTTCATCTCTGCCGAACCGAAGCCTCTTGTGGTTACCGCCGGCGTCCCGACCCTGATGCCGCTCGTCGTCAAAGCCGGCCTCGGGTCGAAGGGAATGCTATTCCTATTCACCATAATGCCAACCGCCTCCAAGGCCCCCTCGGCATCTCTCCCGCTCAACCCTATGGAAGAAAGGTCCACCAACGCAAGGTGGTTGTCCGTGCCTCCAGCAACGACACGTAGACCGTGTCTCTGAAACTCCGAGGCCAGTGTACGAGCATTGGCCAACACCATTCGCTGGTATTCCACAAATTCAGGTTGCATGGCTTCAAGGAAGCACACAGCCTTCGCAGCGATGGCATGCATCAGCGGTCCTCCTTGCATCCCAGGAAAGACCGCAGCATCAATAGCTGGGGCAAGACCTTCCCTAGACAGAATGAAGCCTCCCCTCGGACCTCGTAGGGTCTTCTGTGTGCTGGAGGTGACCACCTGGGCATACGGAACTGGAGAGGGATGGAGCCCAGCAGCTATTATGCCCGCTATGTGGGCTGTATCAACCAATAGCATAGCGCCCACTTTATCAGCTATGCGCCCAAAACGCTCGAAGTCAATGATGCGAGAGTAGGAACTCGCCCCAGCCACCACGAGCTTTGGGTTATGTTCCACGGCCAACCTTTCAATAGCGTCGTAGTCCAGCATCTCAGTCTCGCGGTCAACCCCATAGCTGATAGCTCTGTACCACTTCCCTGAGAAGTTCACTTCAGCACCGTGAGTAAGATGCCCCCCATGGCTCCGGCTCATGCCCATGACAGTGTCGCCGTGCTCCAACAACGCTAGGTATACTGCCAGATTCGCCTGGCTGCCACTGTGTGGCTGAACATTGGCATGCTCGGCTCCAAACAGCCTCTTGACCCTGTCAATCGCTAGCCTTTCAACCTCGTCCACGTTTGCACAGCCGCTGTAGTAGCGACGTCCAGGATAACCCTCAGCGTACTTGTCGGTCATAACGCTCGCCCCAGCCTCTAGTACAGCGCGTCCGATATGGTTCTCCGACGCAATGAGGTCTATGCTGTTTGCCTGTCGCTCAGCCTCCAAATTGATGGCGCGAGCTACTTCGCTGTCACGTTGAGCTAGAAAAGACATTGCTTCTATCTTCATAATCCTGCAATAATACAACTTCCCTCTGTTGATGGTCAAAGAAGGAGTTCACCGCACCAGGCGTTGTCTTTGACAGACCTCTGCCAAAGTGCTAGATTAGCGGCGATTAGCAGTCTCAGGAGCAGAGTGCTAGATGGCAGTGACGGAAAGAACACAGGCAATACTGAAGACCATCGTTACGGAACATATCGCCACGGCGTCTCCCGTAGCTTCAAGAACCATCGCCCACGACTACAACCTCAGGGTAAGCCCGGCCACTATTCGAAATGATGTGGCATATCTAGAAGAGGAAGGGTATATCACTCGGCCACACCCCTCCGCTGGTGCTGTCCCCACAGATAAAGCCTACCGCTATTATGTGGAATCGTTGAGCAGCGACATCGAACGCTGCCCGGTTGAGACGTATCTGGTTTCCGAGATGCTCAAAGAGGCAAAGCTAGAGATTGAGCAGTGGCTCCGAACAGCAGCGATGCTTCTGGCACACATCGTCCGCAACATAGCCGTGGTGACCCTGCCCAAGGCGACGCAATGTCGCTTGAAGCACCTCGACCTGGTAGTCATACAGGATTTCCTGGCCATGCTCATTCTAGTCCTGTGTGAGACAAAGGTAAGACAGAAAACCCTATCCTTCGACAACAGAGTCACTCAAGATGAACTGACGAGTCTGGCCACGAGACTGAACTCTGGCTACGCTCAATTGACGCGCACTGAGATCTCTGGGGAGAAAATGGAGCTCTCCTCTGACGAAAAGAGAGTCACCGATTCCATCGTGGCTATTATGGCTAGCGAAGATAGGCTCCAGCTCGGCAGGCTACAGCTCGAGGGACTACACCTGTTGCTAGGCCAACCCGAGTTCACCAGACGCCCGAGTCCACTCAGCCTGCTGGAGCTACTCCAGCAGGAGGATTGGCTGGAGAGTGCAGTTCAACACCAACATGATACAGGCAGGCTGAGGGTTATCATTGGCGAGGAGAATCAAGACGCGACACTGCAAGACTTCAGCCTGGTGATCGCCGAATACGGAGTCCAGGACAAAGCAAGCGGCATTGTCGGAGTCATCGGGCCCAAGCGCATGGACTATGCCAGGATAATCTCGTCAGTGGACTGTCTCTCGTCACTGCTGACCGAGTCAATAGCTGACTACATGTAACGGTGATCTAGAATTGGCCGAACAGGACGAGTCATTTCAACACAAGGCGAATGGGCCGGAAGCCGAGGATCTAGGTGATATCGAAGCAGTAAGACGAGCTCTGGCTGAGGAAGAGGAGAAGGCGGCTAATTACCTCAGCAACTGGCAAAGGGCCCAGGCTGACCTCATCAATTACAGGAGGCGTGCTGAACAGGAGAAGAAGGAAACTGTGGAATTCGCTAACAGATTGCTGATACTCAACCTGTTGACGGTCATGGACGACTTTGAACGGGCTTTCACCATACGACCAACCAGGACCAAGACATCTGGCTGGATTGAGGGAATCGGGCTCATCTATAATAAGCTTAAGGCTGTCGTGGAGGCACAAGGGCTGGTCGAGATAAAGGCCAAGGGGCAACCCTTCGACCCCCACCTACACGAAGCGGTCATGCGCCAGGAGGGAGAGGAGGGAATAGTCATTGAGGAAACTCGGAAAGGATACAAGCTCAAGGACAGGGTCATCCGTCCTAGTATGGTAATAGTGGGCCATAGTCGGGAAACAGAAGAAACGAGCCCGCAGGAGGAATAGCGTGGGAAAAACAGTAGGCATTGATTTGGGCACTACCCTTAGCGCCGTAGCAGTAATGGAAGGAGGCGAGCCCAAAATAATCCCCAGCGCCGAGGGGGGGAATCTGGTTCCATCGGTAGTAGCAGTAAGCAAGACCGGAGAGAGGCTGGTTGGCGAAATAGCCAAGCGCCAGGCCATAGTCAATCCTGATAACACCATTTTCAGCATAAAGCGCCTCATCGGCCGCAAGTTCAAAGACAGCATAGTCCAATCAGATATCAAGCGGTTGCCCTATAAGATCACCGAGGCCGCCAATGGCGACTGTCGGGTCGTCATGGGTGGCAAGGAATACAGCCCCCAAGAGGTCTCATCCATGATATTGCAGAAACTGAAGACGGATGCTGAGGCCTACCTTGGGGACAAGGTGACCGACGTGGTGATTACGGTGCCAGCCTATTTCAATGACAGCCAGCGTCAGGGAACCAAAGACGCTGGCACCATAGCCGGACTCAACGTGCTCCGAATTATTAATGAACCCACAGCTTCCGCTCTAGCCTATGGCATGGATCGGAAAAAGGATGAGACTATTGCCGTCTATGACCTTGGCGGTGGCACGTTCGATATCTCCATACTGGACATAGGCGAGGGCACCTTCCAGGTCAAATCAACCAATGGCAACACTCACCTGGGCGGTGACGATATTGACCAAAGAGTTATGGACTGGATATGCGACGAGTTCAAGAAGGAATCTGGCATTGACCTGACACAGGACAGAATGGCGCTACAGCGCATTAAGGATGCCGCTGAGAAGGCAAAGAAAGAACTATCCACAGTAAGCCAGACCGAAGTAAATCTTCCCTTCGTCACTGCCGATGCATCCGGTCCCAAGCATCTCAGCATGACGCTGAGCAAGGCCAAGTTGGAGCAACTATCAGCCGACTTGATAGAGAGTAGCTTGGAGCCCTGTCGGCAGGCTCTCGCCGACGCTGGCTTGCAAGCCAGCCAGATCAATGACGTTATCCTGGTCGGTGGCCAGACCAGGATGCCAAAGGTGCAGGAGACGCTGAGACAATTCTTTGGTCGAGAGCCCGTCAAGGGAATAAACCCTGATGAAGCCGTAGCTCTTGGTGCTGCTATCCAGGCAGGTGTCCTTAAGGGAGAGGTCGGAGAGGTTCTCCTGCTCGATGTCACTCCACTCACCCTGGGCATTGAGACCCTGGGAGGAGTGGCTACTTCTCTTATTCCTCGCAACACAACCATCCCCACAGAGAAGAGTCAGATCTTCAGCACCGCCAGCGACAACCAACCGAGCGTGGAGATTCACGTACTACAAGGAGAGCGACCAATGGCGGCGGACAACCGTACTCTGGGCCGATTCATGCTCGACGGTATTCTGCCTGCGGCTCGAGGGGTGCCTCAGATTGAAGTGGCCTTTGAGATTGATGCCAACGGCATCCTCAATGTCAGTGCTCGCGACAAGGGCACAGGTAAGGAACAGAAGATCACCATCACTGCCTCCAGTGGGCTTGATAAGGCAGAAGTTGAGAAGATGAAGCAGGAAGCAGAGAAGCATGCTGCCGAGGATGCCAAACGCAAGGAGGAAATGGAGACACGCAATTCGGCCGATAGCCTGGCCTACACTGCGGACAAGACGCTTCGCGATTTCGGCGACAAGGTACCTGCCGACGTGAAACAGGAGATAGATGGCAAGCTATCTGCCCTGCGCTCGGCGCTTCAAGGCAGCGACGTACAGTCCATTCGTCAGGTCATGCAAGAGCTGTCAGAGGCCATGCAGAAGGTAGGGGCCTCAGTGTACCAGCAGCCAGGACAGCAGCAAGCACCCAGCGGTGAACAGGGTCCTGAAGCTGAGCCAGGTAAAGGCGAGGACGACACAATGGAGGGAGAGTTCCGCGAGGTATGAATCACAATGACCGCATTTCAACTGCAACAGTTTGAACAGACCGCCGACGGGGTCATAAAAAGGGCCATCGAAGAACACCGGCTCAGGAACAATCCCTCCCCAAATGACCTCCGACTTCTGATGCGAAATGAGCCCGACATTAGGAAAACGGTATACGGCAATTTCGCTGCCCAAAGCGAACCCACTTCCAGAGCAGCCATGTTCACCAAGAACAGCGTGGACCACCCCTTCGGCGAGGAGGAGCTCCAGCTATTGAGTCAATGCGAGAAAGCCTTGGCACAAGAAAAGCTAATCTCTATTGACCGAATCGTAGGCAACCAGCAAAGCGACACAACCGTCAGGCTGATTGTCCCCGAGAGGTTTGCTCACGTAGCCTACGCAGCGACAAGCCTCTACATTCCGGTCAGAAAAGAAATCACACACGCAACATATGAAATCCTCATGTTTACCGACGAGGCTTTCCAGTCCAACAAGTCCAAGCCACTTCCCAAGAAAGACATTACCATAAGGTTGGCCATGCTCGACAACGGGAGGGTTATCAAGATAGTCAGAAATAGCAACTATATCGGCGAGTACAAGAAGGGGGTTTTCGCCGCAGAAGACTGGGTAGCCAAGACCACGAGAGGTGGGATATTCCTGCACGCAGGCTGTAGAGAGGACTATCTTCAATCAGCGCATGGGGATTATGCAACTACCACGTCATTGCTTCTTGCCCTAACCGCAAACGGCAAGACCACCCTAACGTCAAAGATCCTGGCCAGGAAAGGAAAGGAGAAATCCTGGCTTATCCAAGACGATGGTGGGACTCTCATGCCAGATGGTTCTTTCCACGGATTCGAAGCGGGAGGCGTATTCGTGAAGACTGAGGGCGCGAATCCAGGGAACCAAGTGGAGATATTCTACGGCCTATTGAAACCAGACACTATCTGTGAAAATGTCTATGTCGGCGAAGATGGAGACTTCGACTTCTACAATTTCGAGAGAACATCAAACGGCAGGGCAGTTATGCGCCGAAAAGACTTTATGCATGCCAGCCCCCACATTGATGTTGACAGGATTGACAACGTTATCCTGATTACCAGAGGTCCACTGATACCGGCAATATCAAAGCTGACACTGGAACAAACAGTAGCACTCATGATCTTGGGACAGTCGATGGAATCCTCGGCGGGTGATCCTACACAAGCGGGAAAAATCAAGAGCGAGTTCTTCTACGACCCGTTCGTGGCCGGTGATAGGGCTCAACATGCAGCCATCTTCTATGAAATACTGAAAGGGCTTCCCCATATGAACTACTACCTGATAAATACAGGAGGAATAGGCAGCAGCGAGACCTACAACGATATCAAGCTGGAATCTACCTTGGCCATACTGGACTCCTTGCTGAGGGGAGGCCTGGAGGATTGGGTGGATTCACCCACTGGATTCAAGATCCCTAAGGCAGTAAGGCAGGTAGATGATATCTTCTTTCACCCCGAGAAGCTCTACTCCGGGATTGAATTCAAAGAAAAGCAGAAGGAGCTCAGCCGAATCAGGCACAAGGCCATTGAGGCACTTGGCGACTCCATAAGTCCCAACATCAGACACGCTTTCGCCAAATCTTAACAGCCAAGTGCCGCCTATGCGCAGCCACCAGAGCGACATTTATCCCTGTGCTAGCGGTGTTCTGAGTTGACTCATCGCACTAGCGCGCATCGCTCCTCTTCAAGTTTGCCTTGGGACATAGCACAGGATAGAATAGCTTAGGCTACCCAAAATAAAAGGCGAGGTGGGTGGAATGGCAAACAATAACAAGCTGTACGAGCGTTTAAGAGAAGAAAGAGGGCAAATAGCACAAAGGCTGGAGCAGCTGAAGGCTAGCGCACAGGAAGCAGGGGAAACACGAGAAGGTAGCCCTTTCGGCAAGAGAGAGGAAGAGGCAAGTGAGGCATTCGAGCTAGAGAAGAGACTGGCCTTGGAGGAGAAGCTGAATGCCACGCTCGCCAACATAGATCATGCCTTGGAGAAATGGCAAGCTGGTACCTACGGGCTGTGTGACTCCTGCGGGCAGCCCATAGAGCAAGATCGCCTCGAAGCGCTACCTCAAGCAAGCTTGTGCCTAAGCTGCAAAGCGCGTCAGGCGAAGAATGCTTCGGGGACAAGATAAGATAAAGATAGGACTACTCCCTCTTGGCGCCTTCTTGGTGCTTGCGTTTGACTGGTGGACCAAGTCATGGATTAGGCATAATCTTTCACTGGGAGAGTCTGTACCAGAAATCGGTTCTGTGCGGTTAACCTACATCACCAACACCGGTTCGGTTTTTGGACTGTTCCCTAACCACACTTGTGTCCTGATTATAGCCACTTTGGTCATCCTCATACTCGTATCCCTTTTTCTGCACTACCTATTGGCCAATCACCCCAGCTCAGTCACCAGGCTAGGCACCGTGTCCCTTGGCTTGATTCTGGGCGGTGCTACCGGCAACCTCATAGATCGGCTTCGCTTCGGTTACGTAACCGACTTCATCGATGTGCGCCTATGGGCAGACTTCCATTGGCCTGCATTCAACCTCGCCGATGCATCCATAGTGATTGGCACTCTCATATTCATCTACTCTCTGTATCAAACAGGTTTGTTCACGCAAGTCGATGGCTATGGCGACCAGTCAAGAGGCTAACGTGCTCCGCTTGCCCGTCGACACTCCACAACCCCGTCTCGATAGGTACCTGGCTGAGACTCTTCCACAGTTCTCTCGGTCTTACATACAGAGGCTAATCCAACAGGGCCATATCCTAGTGAATGACAAACAAGCAAGGCCAAGCCAGCACCTCAACAACACAGACCAGATAACAATCACATCACCTCCTCCCGTGCCTGCGTTCCACCCGTTAGCTGAACCATCTCCCTTGGACATTCTCTACGAGGACGGCGATGTCTTGGTCCTAGACAAACCCCCAGGATTGGTGGTTCACCCCGGCCCGGGCCACCCCAACCATACGTTGGTCAATGCTATCCTGGCATACTGTCCGTCCATCGCTACGAGCGATGATCTGAGTCGACCAGGCATCGTGCACCGACTGGATAAGGATACTTCCGGGCTCATGGTGATAGCCAAGAACGAGCACGCTCGGAGGCACCTCGTTAACCAGTTCAAGACCCGTAGCCTGACCAAAGCCTACCTCGCCTTGGTTAGAGGCAGGTTACCCACCAATCGTGGTGTGATTGAAGCCCCCATTGGCCGAGACCCACACAACCGCAAGCGAATGGCGCTCGTGCCAACAGGGAGAGAAGCCAGCAGCCGGTACGCCGTGAAGCAATACCTAGCCAACTACACGCTACTTGACATCACGCCAGGAACTGGACGCACGCACCAGATCAGAGTACATCTGTCGTCCATTGGCCATCCCATAGTTGGCGACCCCCTCTATGGGCCAAGACGCAGTCGTGAGCTTCTCGCCCCGCTCATCAAGAGACAGTTTCTGCACGCCTACCGTCTTGGCTTTCGCCTGCCATCAACCAATGTATACCGGGAGTTCACCTGCCCTCTGCCTCCAGACTTGGAGCAAGTCTTGAACCTCCTTGGATATCAACCCTAGCGACTTGCTCATAGACACCCGACGTGCTATATTCCCACACGAACTTGAGGCGGAAGGCAACTGGAGACTTGAAACCTCTGGATCAACTTACTAGTGAGCAACTCCAACGAGAAGGCAGGCTTCTATCCCATTTGCTGGCTCAAACCGGAATGGAAGAGCTAACGCGTTTTGAAGCGGACTTGACCCAACAGCAGGGCCGTCTCTTGTTCGAAATAGTTACGGAACTTGAGGACACTGAAAGTGCTTTGAAGCACGCTGAGCAGCTTGTGGAGAGGCTCAAGAAACACCTGGAGCAACTGAAGGGCTTGCAGAAGGTTCTTTCCAAATAGCGCTCGCTGGACCAGCTGTCTTATCATGACATTATAGCA
>DAOUEN010000083.1:0-2717 GCA_034430415.1 Dehalococcoidia bacterium | reverse complement strand
GCTGGGTCCATCACACCTATCCCCAGTTCGGCAGCGAGTCTGGTGGTCTCAACCTTCGCCGGGTCGATTCCCATGACCAGACCGGTGATGCTGTCCACGGCTACCGGATCCTTCCCGGCTATGACGAGGTCCATCTCTATGGGGTCACCAAAGAGAGGCCCCAGTCCCTCCTGCCCGATGATGCCGTCAACTACAGCCAGTGCCGGCCTCACCACTGTGTTAAGGTCTGCTACGGCCTGAAACACCCCGTAGGTGGTATGAAACTTTTTCTTCAGGGTGTCCGGCAGCAGGCCTTTCATGTTCTTCAGAGACAGGGTAGCCAGGACCTGGTCGTGTGTCTTCATGGACGGAACGCTGACTATTGCTTGAGCATTCACCACGAGTTCCGGCAGATCGAGTTCTTTCACTACCTTGCCCTTCGGGACCGGCACTCTGACGGTCTTGCTCTTTTTCAGGTCAATGACGTCGAAGCCCTCGTTTCGGAGTCGATCATACCCTGCTGCCGCAAAGGCCTCTTCGGTATCGACACCGATGGCGGAGGACTCGGCTATCACCGGGGTTGCGCCGATCTCCTTCACTAGTCTGGCAAGGGCGCGGCAGACTCTGACGTCGGTGATGGCCCCACTCTCGGGTGCTGCAGGGGCAATCAGATTCGGGTTGATCACGATAGTGTCACCCCGGGAGACAATGTCGGATATGCCCCCGATGAGTGCCACTGCCCGCCTGACCATGGCGTCAATCTGCTGATCGTCAGGTCCTTTTTGCCCTTTCACGATAGAGACTATGGTTTTCGCCATCTTCGCTTGTCTATCCTTGTTTATCGTACTGGCAGGGGTTCACGTATTCTTTCCTCTTGCCAGGATCGGGATCTCCTTCTCAAGGACGCCGCGGCGAACCCCGTAGAACTTGTCGGCCAGATTTGGAATGGGACAGATGTGGTTAGGTATAATCTCCAGTCGCTGACCGATCTCTAGCTTCCGTCGTGCATCGCTCAGTTTCAGGTAGCCGTGCTCTTCGTTCATATGGTCGAGGACAACGTCAGGGTGTCCCTTGATGTACCCGAAGCCCGCCTTTTCGTGGTGTGCCAGCGTATCGGAGCTGAAGGTTTTCGAACCTCCATCGATTAGTGCCCTGTCATCAGCGGGGATGCTCACTACAGTGACCAGAACCGTGACGGCACAGGTGTCGTCCGTGGCCACCCCGCTCATCATCTCGTTGAGGTCGTTGAAAATGTAGGTTCCGGGCCGGATCTCCGTTATTCCTGGCACATTGGCGTTGTATCTGACAGCGGGAGTTGAGCCGATACTGACCTCCCTGATGTCAATGCCGTTGCTGCGGAGAAGGTCCGCCGTCATTACCATCTTCTCGGCGACCTCAATGGACCTCTGCCTCAGGCTGGCGAGAGACCTCTCCGTGGAGAGGAGATGTCCCTCATGGGTGAGTATGCCTACGAGATCCACTCCCGGAAGCGCGGCTATCTTGCTGGCCAGGGCCAGGGCTTCTTCTCCAGGGAGAGCGCCGCAGCGGTCCATTCCGGTGTTTATGTCCAGCAGGACAGGGAATTGTCTCTCCGTCTGCTGTCCCAGGGAGGAAATCCCTTGGGCCACCTCTATGCTGTCGAGTGAGCAGGAAACGGTGGTGTTTTCCGACAGTCTTCTCAACCTGCGGAGCTTGATTTCGCCACAAATGGGGTAGGCGATGCGGATGTCCGTGATGCCGGCCTCTGCCATTACCTCAGCCTCGCCAAGCTTCGCTGCAGTTATTCCTGACGCTCCCGCTTCAAGCTGGAGCTTGGCCAGGTAGGGGCTCTTGTGGGTCTTGATGTGGGGTCTTAGCTTGACTCCGGCTTCCCGGGCGATGTCGGCCATTTCCTTTATATTGGCCTCCATCTTGTCCAGGTCAAGAACAAGGGCCGGTGTGTCCAAAAACGGATACAGTGGCTCTGCCGACATCAGCAAGCCTCCTACGAGTTACTCCTGGGTCGCTGCGCTGTCTGATTCTGGGGGTGCTACTTGCCTACATAGGCAACGGCGTCGATCTCCACCAGCATGCCGGGGAGAGCGAGTCCGACGCCGTAGGTGATTCTGGCAGGGAAAGGCTCGGAGAAAAAGGTCTTGTATACCTCGTTCATTCGTTTGAAATTAGCCAGGTCGGTCAGCAGAACTGTGACCTTGACCACGTCCCCCATGCTGGCGCCATCCGCCTCCAGGATTGCCTTGACGTTCTCCAGGGTCTGGCGGGTTTGGTCCTCAATGGTGCTGCCGTCTATCTTGCCGGTCTGGGGGTTGAGAGGGCCCTCTCCAGAGACGAAGACGAAGTCCCCAGCTCTGATCCCGGCCGAGTACGGCCCGACGGCTGCTGGCGCCTTGTCGGTTACGATGACTTTCTTCACTATGTCCTCCTTTGTCTCTATGTTCTATGGCACGATACCAAGTTGGTGCTGTCTTCCGGTGCTAGAGTATCTCCTTGCGCCACACTAGAGTGTCTTCAAGTTTCCCACTGTGATAGTCGCGGAGTAGGCCAACAAGAGCGTTTACGGCGGCCTTGTGCAAGCGCTCGCCCTTCTCGCGGGTTGCAGTAGAGGGGTCGCCGAAGACGCCGGGAACCCAGACGGCGGCACCCATATCTACAAGTTCCGGCTGGAGGTAGAGTTGCATCGAGGTTTCTATCTCGGCGGCGTGACCTACAAAGCCTTTGTCGGACTGGGAGATACGCTT
>DAOUEN010000082.1:0-13138 GCA_034430415.1 Dehalococcoidia bacterium | reverse complement strand
GGACTGCCGGACAACTGGCAATCGTCACTCTATCCACACCGTCGACTTCCTGCACCTGCACTCGTACCTCCTCGTCCTTGGAGCTCGGTATGTTCTTGCCGGCGTAGTCCGCTCGAATGGGAAGCTCCCGGTGGCCACGATCAATAAGCACAGCCAACTGAATCGAACTGGGGCGTCCCAGGTCCATGAGCGCATCCATCGCTGCTCGGATACTCCGCCCGGTATACAGGACATCGTCCACCAGGACCACATGCCTATCAGTGATATCGGTGGGAACATCGGTGTTCTGAACTGACCGCCTGGCCTCCAGCACAGGAGCATCATCCCGATAGAGGCCAATATCCAAAGCGCCAATGGGAACCAACACCCCCTCGAAGCTCCAGATTGCGGACCCTATCCGTTGCGCCAGGGGAACTCCCCGAGTTCGCATGCCCACGAGCACAATGTCCTTGATGTCCCGATTTCTCTCTATGATCTCGTGAGCGACGCGAGCCAGAGCCCTGGCCATGTCCCCCGAAGTCATGAGGACCTTGTTAGATACCAAAAAACCTCCTGCCTTGAAACTGGCAAGAGGTTCACGCCAATGCCGCCCTTGCGGCAGACCCTGACATTCGTCCACTTACCAGCCTCACTGGACTGATTTAAAGGCTGCGTCATTCTAGCATGCTCACAGGAATTGCGCAACGCCGGTCAACTTGACAACTCGGCCGCGCCTCTTTAGAATAAGAGAGCCTAAGTCTCTCCTTCCAGTTGTGAATACGTCCATTCCGGAGTGCAGTTTTCTATGTCCGCAGTGAAGCATGACTAAGTATATCTTCGTTACCGGCGGCGTAGTAAGTTCGGTCGGCAAGGGCATCTCCGTAGCTTCCATAGGCAGGATACTCAAGGGCCGCTCTATTTCTGTCTCTGCCCAGAAGCTTGACCCTTACCTGAATGCCGCCCCTGGAATGATTTCCCCTGCCCAGCATGGCGAGGTATTCGTCACCCAGGACGGCGCTGAGACCGATCTGGATCTGGGGCATTATGAAAGGTTCCTCGGAGTGGACCTGACCCAGGCTTCGAGTGTTACCGCTGGCCAAGTGTATTCCTCCATCATCGCCCTGGAGAGAAATGGTGACTTTCTGGGAGGTACCATCCAGGTAGTCCCGCAACTCACCAATGAGATAAAGAGGCGTATCAGACGGGTAGCTGAGATCTCTGAGGCCGCCGTTGTCATAGTCGAGGTCGGGGGCACAGTAGGCGACATCGAAGGGCAGCCATTCCTCGAGGCCATAAGGCAAATGAGGAAAGACGAGGGCAGGGATAATGTGCTGTACATCCATGTGACCTTTCTCCCCCATATTGCCGCCACCAACGAAATAAAGACGAAGCCTACCCAGCACAGCGTTAATGAACTAAGGCGCATCGGGATCCAACCCGACGCCATCTTCTGTCGCAGTGACAGCGAGATATCCGAGGGCATAAAGGACAAGATTTCGCTGTTTTGCGATGTAGATAAAGAGGCAGTCATTCCTCTCGTTACCGGCGAAACGATCTACGAGGTGCCACTGCTGCTGGAGGAGTACGGATTGGGCGATTTCCTGGTCAACCGCCTGCGACTGGACGGCAAGGAGAGCAACCTGGATCGGTGGCGCGATATGGTCAACAGATTGAAAGCTCCCAAAGAGCCGGTAACGATTGGCCTCGTAGGGGAGTACGTGGACCTCCAGGATGCATATTACTCGGTCCGCGAAGCGCTATGCCATGCCGCTCTAACCCATGACCGCGAAGTAAGGATAGAGTGGATCAATTCAGAGGAACTCCAGGGAGGACGCACCAACAGGCTCAGGCAGGTTCAAGGCGTGATTGTCCCAGGGGAGGCCGGTCACCAGGGAGTCGAAGACACGATAGAGGCAGCTAGGTTTGCCAGAGAGAAGGACATACCCTACCTTGGCTTGTGTCTCGGGATGCAAGCTATGGCCATCGAATTTGGACGCCACGTGTTTAACAACCGGGAGGTCAACTCCACCGAGTTTGACCCTGATACTGCTTACCCGGTGGTTCACCTGCGCGCACAACACCCATCTGGCGAGCAACAGGATAGCGCCGTGCGCCTCGGAACCTACCCATGCCATGTGATACCCGGAACATTGGCTGCCCGGGCTTACGGCTGCGATGTGGCCCATGAGCGACACCGCCACCGCTTCGAGTTCAATAACGCTTTTCGCCAGCCACTGGAAGATGCGGGTATGATAGCCAGCGGTGTCTCTCCGCACGGGGAGCTAGTAGAAATCCTCGAACTCAGCAATCATCCCTGGATGGTATCTTGCCAGTTTCAAGCTGAGTTCAGGTCCCGCCCTGACCATCCTCATCCACTTTTCGTGGATTTCATCGAGGCGGCCAAGAAGACAACCGTGGAGGGATCCCAAACCAGCCTACCCATGGACTAAGGAGAGGCCATGCAACTGTTCCTGGACACTGCCAACATCGATCACATCCGCCACGGCGTGGAATTGGGAGTGGTCACTGGAGTTACCACCAACCCAAGCCTGGTATCCAGAGAAGGCAAGATCATCTACCGAGACCTGGTAAGAGAGATCTGCTCGATCGTTCCCGGACCAGTATCCACCGAGGTATTGGGCCAGGATGCTTCACAGATGGTAGTCGAAGCCAGGGAAATAGCTAAATGGGCGGAGAACATTGTAGTCAAGATACCGGCCAGCCTGGAGGGAGTGAAGGCTACCTCAGTGTTAACCAAGGAGAATATCAAGGTCAACTTCACCCTATGTTTTTCTTTAAACCAGGCTGTGCTGGCAGCGGCGGCGGGTGCTACCTTCATCAGCCCTTTTGTGGGCAGGATCGACGATATCGGCGAGGACGGCATGAGGGTGGTAGTTGACATTGTCCAATTCCTGAGCTATTATCGGCTCCCCACTCAAGTCATAGCTGCCAGTATCAGACATACTCAACATTGTGTGATGGCAGCCAAAGCTGGGGCGCACATCGCCACTATCCCTTACAGGGTGTTACTGCAAATGATCCAGCACCCGCTGACAGACACCGGGATCAGGCGTTTCACGGATGACTGGCGAAAGGTAATGGGAGATGAGGGAATCGTGGAAGCCTTCAAAATACCCAAAGATGATCAGGGCAACTCATCAAGGTAAACATATCCTGAGGAGACTACTATGACGACGATGGCTCAACTAGAAGACAAGACCCGCGATGAACTCGAGGCGTTAGCCAAGGAAATCGGAGGCACAGGGTACTCAACGCTGAAGAAGGCGGACCTCATACTGCACATACTCAAGTCGCAAGCGGAGCGACAGGGTAATCTATTCCTGACGGGCGTACTGGAGATTATGCCTGAAGGTTATGGTTTCCTGCGTCAGGACAGTTTCCTCCGTGGTACTAACGACGTCTATGTATCGAATTCCCAGATTCGCCGCTTCAATCTGAGAGACGGCGACTACATCTGCGGGCAGGCCAGACCACCAAAGGAGGGTGAGAAGTACTACGGATTGCTCCGAGTCGAAAGCATCAACGGGCTTGATCCCGAACTGGGAAGGAATCGCCGCAGTTTTGGCTCGCTGACACCGACTTTCCCCAACAAGTTCATCAATCTGGAGACCACTTCAAGCGAGATGTCCACTCGTCTCATCAATCTGGTGGCGCCAATAGGCAGGGGCCAAAGAGGACTCATTGTCTCCCCACCGAAAGCAGGCAAGACTGTCCTCCTCAAGAAGATCGCCAATGCCATAGGCACCAACTACAACGACATACATCTCATAGTCTGCCTCATCGGCGAAAGGCCTGAGGAAGTGACGGACATCAGGAGGTCGGTCAAAGCAGAAGTCATAGCCGCCACCTTCGACGAACCCGTAGAAAGCCAGACCAGAGTGGCCGAACTGGCGTTGGAGAGAGCCAAGAGACTCGTCGAAACAGGCAAAGATGTGGTCATACTCCTGGACGGCATCACTCGCCTTACCCGCGCCTACAACCTGGCAATGCCGACGAGCGGACGAACCCTGTCTGGCGGCCTTGACTCGGCGGCTTTGTACCCGCCGAAGCGGTTCTTCGGCACGGCCCGCAATTCCGACGAGGGCGGCAGCCTGACCATCATCGCCACCTGCCTGGTGGACACCGGCAGCCGTATGGATGAGCTCATATATGAGGAGTTCAAGGGAACCGGCAATATGGAGCTTCACCTGGAGAGGAAATCAGCCGAAAAGAGGATTTTCCCGGCGATAAACATCATACCCAGCGGCACCAGAAGGGAAGATCTCTTGCTGGACGAAGAAACTGTAAAGCAAATACGGTTGCTCAGACGCATCGTCAGTATGCTGAGCGATGATTCTCCCAACCCAAGCGAGGTTACAGCAAGGGTACTGGAGAGACTGGGCAAGACGAAGAACAACGCTGAGTTCCTCGCTACCCTATCGAAGGAAACGTAGAGGAACTCCTCGCCTCGCGCATTGCACTCCCCATCCCACGTCTCTATAATGTCCGCGTGGTTTCGCAAGGGCCAAGCTGGCTACAAAGGCTAAGGATAAGGATGAAGAGGGCTCTGGGCATGAACATCTTTCTATGCGATAGCTGCAAATGGAACTGGAGAAGCTCGTGCCACCGGCCCGAGCGTCCAAATGCCACCTGGTGTCCTGAATACCAGAAAAAAGGACGCTAGCTATACCTTTCTTTCCACGACCACTGCCATTCCCTGTCCACCGCCGATACACATTGTCACCAAGCCATAGCGCAGGTTTCTCTTCCTCTTTCAGAACACTTGGCGAAAAGCCCGGGAAAGCTATTGACAAACGTCACTCTGCGGTCTACAGTTCACATCAGGTTGTGTTGTGCTTTCTCCACCACACTGGAGAGCCAGTGGAAGCCCTGGGCAAGCGTGTATTGCGTGTGACCCATGGGGGAAGCCAGGCAGGAACCCATGGAACATACCTTACCTGAGATAGATGCGCTAAGGAGGTGCTATTTGAGGTAGTCTGGTCGTTCTAGTTTTCGAGAAATTCCTAGATAGGAGGTAGAGGAATCAAATGAGAACAAGGAAATCGTTCATTGTAATCGGTGGGATCCTATTGGCGCTGATCATAGCGGTTATGCCGTTTGCTTCCGCCTGCGCCCCGGGCCCTTCAGGCGAAGAAGGAGCAGCTCCAGTCGAGGCAGAATACCACTGGCGGATGGGGAATGCCTGGACACAGTTGGAAAGAAACAAGTCCATGCAGCTGTTCGCTGACCTCATCCATGAATACTCGGGCGGCAGAATAGAGGTGGAGTTCTTCCCCGACGGCTTGCTCGGCACCCACGATGAGTTATTCCACGCCGTGATGGATGGCAGTGTCGAGATGGGAAACCTCTGTCCCTATGTTCATCTTCTGCCAGGCGGGATGCTCAACTGGATGCCCTGGACTACAGGCAACTACGACGAGGCAGCCATTGCATATTCGGCGCCTGACGGGATACTGTACAAAGTAATGACGGAGGCCTACGAGGAGGTTGGCACCAAGTATCTGTGGGCCTGCCCCATGGGCCCATATGGCCTGGGCAGCACAGTCCGTCCGATCAAGACACCCGACGATTTCGAGAATCTGAAGTTCAGGGTTTCGGGCTCGCTCGGCTTTGTCAAGTGTATGGAGAACATGTCAGACGGCACTGGTATGACACTGGAGACCATCCCCTGGGCCGACCTCTACAATGCATTGGAAAGGGGAGTCGTAGACGCGTGCTGGAGCCTGTGGGGGTCCCTCATAGAGGAGCGCCACTACGAAGTGCTCGACTACTACACAGCCCTTGGTTTTAGTTGGGACTGCAACAACATCAACATCAACCTGGAACTGTGGGACAGCCTGCCCGCGGACCTTCAGGACGCCATATCCCACGCCGCGACGCTGGCCGAGGAGCGCGACTTCGAGGCACACCGCCGCGCCGATATCCAGAACAAGAAGAAACTCGTTGAGCTAGGGCTGGAGATTTACTATCCTACCCCAGAGGAAAGAGCGGTCTTCAAACAGAAGGCAAACATGTTGCCAGTTTGGGAAGAGCTCTGCACGCCATGGCTTGATGAGCACTACCCCGGCCAGAACATGACCCAAGCAATCCTGGATGAACTGAACCGGATAAGTGACGAGGTAACAGCAGCAGGCGGCTAACAGGGGCTCTTGATTCGTACTAGTAGTGCCTCCCACCCCTCGAGGTAATGGTGTGCAGCGAGGCACTCGGGTTGAGAACCCTGGGCAGTTTTGACTATCGGGTGGGGGAGCCCATTATCATCCTAGACCTCCCCCACCTATCCAAGTCAACTACAGGAGGTGGCCCTTTGTGACTGACGGCAAGTCAATAGGTAAGCGCTTACTGCATGGATTGCAATTGGGGGAGGCGGTTATCTGCGCAATTGGGCTGGTTGCGGTGACTATGCTGGTCTTTGCTCAGGTGGTCAACCGCTACTGGCTGCACTTCGAGATAATGTTCCTCGGCGATCTGGCGTTGTATCTGTTCATCTTCTTCATGCTTGTAGCAGCCACCATAGCTACCTGGGGGGAGGGGCATATCTCGGTGGACTTCTTTCGCGACAAGCTCTGGCGAGCAAAGCCGAGGGCTATGGCCATTCATCGCCTCACCATGGTCGTTTTGTCTATCGTCATACTGTGCATCTTCCTTTCCCCCGCCTATCAATTCATGCTTCAGGCCATCAGACATCCCCAGTACGGGACACTGGTGCGCTGGTTCAATACCAGTTGGCTGCAGGCTACACTGTTTATCGCAGGCTCTTTGGTGCTGGTGCACCTGCTGGTTATTGCCAGTAGAGAGATAAGCACGCTAAGACGAACGTTGCACTCCAAAACTCGGAGGTAAGGAGCAAGCGAGAATGGAAGCTGGAATATTTGTCGGCATTGCGCTCTTCTTTCTGGGAATAGCGATAGGCCTGCCCCTGTGCTGGGTCTTCGTGGGATGTTCGATAGCAGCCCTGGTTCTGATAGGTAGTCCCCTAGCATTCATCGCAGGAACAGCTTACCACGCCATAGATAGCTACATCCTCATGGCCATAGCCTTCTTCATCTTTGCCGGCAATCTGATGTCCGAATCGGGTATTGCGGACCGCTTCGTACGCTTCAGCTATGCGCTGGTGGGAAGAATAAAGGGTGGCATGGTGGATGTTGGCATAGTGACTATCCTCTTTCTCGGTGCCCTGACCGGCTCCTCAGTTCCCACTATAGCAGCCACAATTCCACTGCTGGTCCCTCGACTGGAGAAGTATGGATACCAGAAAAGGTATACCACAGCCGTTCTTTGCTCCAGCAGCTTCCTGGGGTACCTGATACCCCCGAGCGTTCCCGTGCTCATCTACTGCCTGGTTGCCCAGCAGTCGGTGGCTGCCGTCTTCCTGTCTACTATCATACCAGGACTGCTGCTGGCCGGGGGCTACATGGTGCTGAACAACTTCATGGTCGGCAAGTATATGCAGCCTGCCAAGGACGTTCCTGCGATCCCAATCGGTTTCAAGAATTCGATCAAGGAGGTGGGAACAGCCACCTGGTCCGCTCTACCGGCGCTAGGGTGTCCTCTCATTGTGCTGGGAGGCATCTACGGAGGCGTATTCACGCCGAACGAGGCGGGCGCTATCGCCGTCGTCTATACCCTGATCGTTGGTCTGTTCATGTACCGCGAACTGAAGGCGAAGAACTTCTGGAGAACCGTCCAGACTACTCTGATGACGCTCGGCATGATTACACTGTTGCTTGGCTTTGGTACAGTCTTCACCAGGCTCCTGATTCGAGAGGGAGTAGCCCAGGCCATGGCAGACGGCATGATAGGGGCGTTCCAAAGCCAGTACCTGGTGCTCTTCATGATGAATATCCTGCTGCTGATCCTGGGAATGTTCATTGACGGCATTCCTATTCTCATAATCGCAGTACCCCTGATAATGCCGCTGGTCGCCGACATAGGCGTTAACCTGGTCCATCTGGGAGCGATAGTCGTGGTCAATGTCGGCCTTGGGGTGGTCACGCCGCCGTATGCCATGTCGATCTTCGTCGGCTCCAAGCTGGCAGACGTCCCTTATGAACAACTGGTGAGGCCAATGATGATGTTTCTATTCATTGTCGGCTTGCCCGTCTTGTTCCTCACCACCTATCTCCCTGCGCTTTCGTGCTGGCTGCCGACACTGGCCTTGGGCCCGAAGATAGTAGGCCCATGGTAGTAGACTAGGAAACGGGGAGGCAACGATGTTCGATACACTGATACAAGGCGGCACTATCGTCGACGGGACAGGAAACATCGCCTTTAAGGGCGCAGTCGCCGTAGACGAAGACCGGATAAGCATCTTACGAGGCGACACTTCGGCTGTGCAGGCGGCAAGTATCGTTGCCGCCGCAGGCTGCATAGTGGCTCCGGGCTTCATCGACGTCCATACCCATTCCGATCTCATCGCACTGTCCGAACCCCTCAACGAGCCCAAGATAATGCAGGGGGTCTGCACCGACATGCTGGGTCTTGATGGGATGGGATACGCTCCGCTGTCAAAGAAGAATCTCGAGATGATGCTGCTCTATTGGTCAGGAATCAGCGGCTATCCCGACCTGGACTACAACTGGAACTCGGTGGCCGAATACCTCGACTGCTTCAACCACACGACCTCGATCAATGTAGCTCACCTCATACCCAATAGCTGTCTTCGGGCAGAGACAGTGGGATGGGAGAATCGCCCGGCCAGCAAAGACGAGGTCGGGGGAATGCAGGCCATGATAAGGCAGGGAATGAAGGAGGGAGCCGTCGGCCTTTCCACCGGGCTCTCGTACCCTCCCGGGGTGTATGCCGACACTGAGGAGCTGGTTGAGCTGTGCCGGACTGTGGCCGAGTGCGGCGGAGTTTACGTGACACACGTGCGATATGACCTTGGAGACGGGGCTTTCGACGGATTCCGAGAAGCCGTGGCCATAGGAGCCCGCAGCGGCTGCCCGGTGCACTTTTCCCATTACGCCACCAACCTCGCCACTCGAGGCCAACCCGATAAGATGTTGCGCATAGTGGACGATGCCAGGGCAATGGGAGTTGACCTCACCTTCGATTCTTACCCCTGGCCTGCCGGTAGCAGTTACCTGAGCATAGCCGTCCCTCCGTGGGCACACAGCGGTGGTCCATACGAGCTGCTGAAGCGACTGCAGAATAAGGATGACAGGGACAGAATGCGCGGCCAGGGCACCAAGATAGTCGGTGCAGTGGAGCAAATCGTCATAAGCGCGGTGAAGACGGAGAAAAACAGGTGGTGCGAAGGACTGACGGTGGCAGCGGTTGCCGATAGAGTCAATAAGGACCCCTGGGACGCCATCTGTGACCTATTACTGGAAGAAGACCTGCAGGTGGCCTTCTACGCTTTCACCGGCGATATGAACGACGTGAAGGCGATCATGACGCACCCGGCACATATGTTCATAACCGACGGCTTGCGGATAGGAGGAATGCCCAATCCTAGAACCTACGGTACCTATCCCAAGATACTGGGACAGCTCGTGAGAGATGAGAAGATAATGCCCATGGAGCAGGCAATCAGGAAAATGACCTCCTTCCCTGCCCAGAGGTTCGGGCTGGCAGACAGAGGCATCTTGCGGGACGGCATGAAGGCCGACATTGTGGTCTTCGACCCCGTTACCGTAAGCGGTGTAGCTACCTTCGCCAACCCCAAACAGTTCCCCCTGGGCATAGAGTACGTCTTCGTGAATGGCACAATGGTAGTGGAAAAGGGGAAACACACCGGGGCCCTTCCCGGAGAGCCCCTGAGGATGAGAGGCGTAGGCTGTGGCTAGTAGCCTCGCCGCAGTGTACCATTTCCATTCCCCAGCGGTGCCCCGGTGGCTACCCCGTCACAAGCTCCTGCGCGAGGCCCATTGTCCTCGCAGGACCACAGGCAGCAACCAACCAGAAACGAAAGCAGCAAGGACAGTGAAACAGAATGTTTGACGTACTGATAAGGGGCGGCACGGTTGTTGACGGCACGGGAAACGTCGGCTACAGGGCTGATGTCGCCATAGCAGATGATCGACTCAATATCCTGATGGGTGACACATCATCCATCCAGGCAAGCCGCATCATTGACGCTTCAGGCTGCATAGTGGCCCCAGGCTTCATTGACGTTCACACGCATTCCGGGCTCATGGCCCTGTCGGAGCCACTGAATGAGCCCAAGATAAGGCAGGGAGTAACCACGGAGATAGTGGGACTCGATGGCCTGGGATACGCGCCGCTGTCGAAGAAAAACATGGAAATGATGCTGGTGCGCAACTCAGGTCTGGACGGGTATCCCGAGCTGGACTACAACTGGGGATCAGTTGCTGAATACCTGGAGCAGTTCAACCACAAAACCTCGGGGAACATCGCTTTCCTCATCCCCAACAGTTGCCTCCGGGTGGAGACCGTGGGATGGGAGAACCGTCCTACCACGACAGACAACTTGCACGCAATGCAGGCCATGATAAAGCAGGGAATGTTGGAGGGCGCAGTTGGCATGTCCACCGGCCTGCAGTACCCTCCCGGCAGCTACGCCGGCACAGAGGAACTGATTCAGTTGTGCAGGACTGTCGCCGAGTGCGGCGGGGTCCACGTAACACACGTGCGCTATGATCTGGGAGACCGCATCTTCGACGGCTTCAGAGAGGCCTTGAGAATAGGAATCCATAGTGGATGTCCCATTCACATATCACACTATTTCGCCACCATAGCCCTGCGCGGGCAGACGGCCAGGATGTTGCAGTTCGTGGACGATGCCAGGGCGATGGGGGTTGACCTTACCTTTGATTCATACCCCTGGGAAGCAGGGAGCACCATGCTGGACATAGCCTGCCCTCAGAACGACTACAGCGGCGGTCCGTACGAGCTGCTCAAGCGGCTGAAGGATAAGGAGCACAGGGAGAAGATGCGCGGACAGTCCACCGCCAATCTAGGCCGGATAGACGGCATGGTCATCAGCGCAGTCAGAACGGAACAGAACAGGTGGTGCGAGGGCCTGACAGTGGGAGCCATAGCCGATAGGCTCAACAAGGACCCCTGGGATACCATGTGCGACTTGATGATAGATGAGGACCTTGGAGTGGCTTTCTACAACTTCGGCGGCGACATGAACGACGTCAAGGTCATCATAACCCACCCAGCCCACATGTTTTGCTCCGACGCCTTGCGGATAGGAGGAATGCCCAATCCTAGAACCTACGGTACCTATCCCAAGATACTGGGACAACTGGTGAGAGATGAGAAGATAATGCCCATGGAGCAGGCAATCAGGAAGATGACCTCTTTCCCTGCCCAGAGGTTCGGGCTGGCAGACAGAGGCATCTTGCGGGACGGCATGAAGGCCGACATTGTAGTCTTCGACCCCGTTACCGTAAGCGGCGTAGCTACCTTCGCCAACCCGAAGCAGTTCCCCCTGGGCATACAGTATGTCTTTGTAAATGGTAGAATAGTGGTGGGAAGGGGAATTCACACCGGCGCTCTCCCTGGCGAACCCCTGAGTATGAGAGGCCATATGGCCAGTTGAGTGCGTCCAGGGATAATCCAGGGCCTCAACCGGAAGTGGTGCGAGGGTAGCACGATTATTGAAAACAGGAGAATCTTGACTTCAGGAGGTCTACGTCTCAGATGATACACGCTATAGAGAACCTGCCACGGGTAGACTTGGGCTTCTATCCAACGCCTCTTACCGATGCACGGCACCTGTCCTCAGCCCTCGGGGGTCCGCGTATCCTCATCAAGCGCGAAGACCTGAGCGGACTGGCATTAGGAGGGAATAAGTGCCGCAAGCTCGAGTTCATCCTGGCCGAAGCCAAAAAACAGGGGGCTACCGCAGTCATCAGCACGGCGAGTTCGCAGTCCAACTTCTGCCTGCAGCTGGCTGCGGCGGGACGCAAGCTGGAAATGAAACCCAGTTTCGTCTTGATAAAAGGTGTTCACGCGGAGACTCAGGGAAACCTGCTCCTGCACAACATCCTCGACTCGGATGTCGAGATACTGAAGCTTGATGACATGAGTCAGATCTCCGGACCAGCGGTATACGAAGCGCAGGACAGGCTTGCCGATGGCCTGCGCAGCAAAGGCTACAAGCCATTTATCATGCGACACGCCATCCCTGACATATCAGCGATACTGGGCCCTGTAGGCTGGGTCAACGCCGCTGATGAACTCATGACCCAGTTGAAGGCTCAGAACATTGAGGCGCAGTATGTGGTGCTAGCCAACGGGGGCGGAGGAACACAGGCCGGCCTGGTGCTGGGGGCGAAGTACTTGAGGGCAGGGTTCCAGGTTATGGGAATGCCTGTTCTCAACAGGAAAGACGCCGCGGTGGCAGCTACCATAGAGAACATTGAGGCCGTGTCCGAGTTCCTGGGTCTCGGAGTCAAGGTCTCGGCCGATGAGTTGGAAATCGACGACTCATACCTGGGACAGGGCTACGGAATACCTACCCCAGAGTGCATAGACGCTATCAGATTCGTGGCTCAGACGGAGGCCATCTTCCTGGATCCCGTGTATACGGGCAAGGCTATGGCTGGCCTCATTGACCTGGTGAAGAAGGGACGCTTCAAGCCAACGGACACCATTGTCTTCATTCACACAGGTGGCACCCCTGCAGTCTTCGCATACGACAGGGAAATCGCCCGATAGCCACTGTTACTGAGGAGGTCCTAACGCCAATGAAAAAGGTGCTGTGGCAGGAACTGCGGCGGACCGAATTCGAGAACGCCGTCAAGGGCGACGCTGTAGTGATCATCCCGGTCGCCTCGACGGAGCAACACGGGCAGCACCTGCCGGTCAATACTGACGCCAATTGCTGTTTCACCATTGCAGTGCGCGCCGCTGAGGCAGTAGGAGATGAGTTTCCTGTCCTGGTGCTGCCCACAATCTGGACTGGATACTCCCCTCACCACATGCCCCACCCCGGCACCATTACTCTCAAGTATCACACCTTCGTTGAAGTGCTGACCCAGGTGGCAGCCAGCATTCATGCCCACGGATTCCAGAAGATATTGTTCCTCAACGGCCACGGCGGTAACTCCGCAGTAGTGGCCGCAATGCGCACCAAGCTCGCCGCCGAAGAAGGTATCTCCGTGGTGGGCTACACCTACTGGGAATTGCCGTCGGTCTCCGAGGAATGGAAGCAGATCTG
>DAOUEN010000081.1:0-2609 GCA_034430415.1 Dehalococcoidia bacterium | reverse complement strand
CTATTTTGGGCCACACTCTCGACGTACCGGGTGAGGGGTCTGAGGAGGTTGGCAAACTCCAGCAAGGTGTAAACGAGCCGTTGGAGCAAAGAGGGTTCAGGACAAATAATCTGCCAGGGGAACACCTTTCATGGCCTCTTTCAGATAGCCGCGAATTCCAGAGCGGCGCATATCTACCAACGGATGCTGAAAGTCCATCTCGCGATTGAGAATCTGAGCTACTTCTTGAGGCCAATACGCCATACTCATTTGAACAATATCTCCTTCCACCTCACGAGCCAGGTCCCTGATTCTGCTGCCCTGCCCTATACGATCAACAATGATAATGGTTGCCATGTACCATTTGGAGCGACCCAACTCTACCTCACGAGCAAATCGTGATACTTTGTCCAGCGAAATCTCAGGGTTTCCTCGACCAATGAACCCAATGTCGAAACGTACCCCTTGCCCTGCTTGCCAAAGAGCCGTCGCATCACTCTCCCTTCTCTCTCCCCGCGATGATAGCCAAAACTCACGTTCAAACCACTTCGGGCCATCTGATCCTGCAAAGCGAAAACCAAGAATGTGCAGCAAAGAGCCAAGAACCAACCGTTCAAAAAGCTTGCCGTAGACAGATTTCTCCGACCCTCGTATGGTAAGAGTTTGCGCACCAACCGTTCCAAGCAAGTAGACCATGAATTTCCAACTGAGGCCGGTCATAAGTTCATCACCGAGACGTATCTCACCATCAAGGTTGCCAAATTCGGCTATACTCTCACGAATAACTTCCTCACACGTTGAGACGTATCGTTCTCGATACTCTGCCAGCAGGCTAGCATCATCACGGAGAACATTCTGACTGGCCTTGCCCGTTAGGCCTAATGCCCACTGTGCTACCCATCTTTCCGACTTGGAGAGATGTCCGCGCTTGAGAATTCTTGCCGCAACGGTTGGAAGCTGCTCGATGAAATCCGACCGAATCTCAGTGCCCTTAAGAAACATGGCTACTGTAGCCGCATTTAGAGCCGCCAGTCTGCGACGTGTCAGCTCTTCGGTTGAATCCCGCAGGTTCCTGCCTGATAGAACATCAAGTACCACTGTCCTAACAGCGTCCATACCTATTCTTCTGACCAACTCAGAACCACTGGCCTCGAGCAAATTCAGAGATTCATCGCTCATGAGTTCGGCCAGGCTTGTGACCTCAGGAGGTTTTGATTGTTTCATTGAACACCGCCTTCTGTTTCTTGCCCTGACCTACAGGAGCATATCATCAACGGAAATAGGTGGGCAGTTAATGAGAAAAACGTCCTGAACATCCTCCTTACCCAGCCACCTTCTCGCTCGCTGGCAAATCTCTTGTGCATATTTCGGGTTTATCTCAATCAGTACAAAACGTCTGCCAAGCTTTGCTGCGGCTTGCCCAACAGTCCCTACACCTGCAAATGGATCCAAAACAACATCGTCTACAAAGGAGTAGTAGGTTATGATCTTCGTCGCAAGTTCTTCGGGGAACACTGCTGGGTGTTTCTTGTCATGAGATGGTTTGATCCGCCAGATATTAGTTGTTTCATATCCGTCAGGTATTTTCGATGCCTGCACCAATTCCTGTTTCGGATGTGCTCGGATATTCCAGTCTATCAAGCGGTCTGTGTGCTTTCGATATACGAGGACATATTCGGTTACAGGAACTGGCTTATACTGAAGTGGATTTCTGTCCGCGGCAAACCTGCGACCTCGTCCAGTCGCCCAGCCTGCTCCCTCAGGCTTTTCCCAAATGATATCGTCTATGAAATCAAATCCCTCCCCAATGAACAACCTGTGCATGTCATAAGGAACGGCTATTCTTGTTGACGATTCACTCCTGTTGGCACGACGCATCAGAATCGGCGAAACGTTCATTACAAAGAATCGCCCCTCGTTAAGAACCCGATGGCAGAGCCGAATCACTTTGCGCATTTTTAGAAGATATTCTTCATACGTGATATACTCTGTGTATTCGGGTCTCGCATTGTAATATGGCGGTGACGTGAAGATAAGATCAACAGAATCTTCGGGAAGTTGTTGTAGAATGTCTTCGGCATCTCCACAGGCTACGGTGTTTCTTAAAGCCGAAATCTTGTACAGTCTATTTCGTGATGTGCGCTTTTCTCCAGTGCCCTTCCTTCTCAGTAGCCGCTTTTCGAGGACCCCACTTGAAGTTGTTTTATCCTTGAAGATCAGAGATGTTTGTGCATCAATGACGACTTCTCCAACCCTGGCACGCTGATCTTTCCCTACAAGCGGAACGCGCCATACATGGTACCTATCATCTATTTCGGGCAATCCGAAAACTACGGCTCTTTCTAACCCCATACTCTCTAGCCAAACCGTAGCTATGTTACGCGCATCTTCAACTGTGAGAACCTTATAATCCCTCTGTTCAGCAACCGTTTTGTTTGAGTTGGTCATACTTGCGAGTCCCTAACCTGGGTCTTCAGTGGCCCCTTGGTCAGCCAGGGCAGCCTCAAAAACTTGATCCACCTGATCGGCCAAAATAAACCGCATTTCCTCTTTGACTTCCTCTGGCACTTCGTCCAGGTCTAGCTCGTTGCGCTGGGGCAAGATCACGGTCTTCAGGCCAACGCGGTGGG
>DAOUEN010000080.1:0-3649 GCA_034430415.1 Dehalococcoidia bacterium | reverse complement strand
GAGGCAGGCCGCCTCGTTCACCGCTCGCGCGGCTGATGAGCGTTCTGCTCCAAATATTCTGTATGTAGGCCGACTTGCTGCGGCAAAAGGCGTTGATGTTCTGATACGGGCGTTCTCCAGATTGGCAGAACACGACAGCCGAGTCCGCCTTACAATCGTGGGCGACGGGCCCCAGGCGGAACCACTCAGACAGCTGGCCCTGGAGCTGGGTCTAGGTGAGCGAGTCTCCTTCGTCGGTTGGGTGCCGCACGAGACGGTGGGCCGGTACTATGCGGCCGCCGACGTTTTCGTACACCCGGGAATCTGGGCCGAGCCGTTCGGCAGGACCATCCTGGAGGCAATGCAGTCTCAAGTACCGCTGGTGGTCTCCAATGCTGGAGCCCCACCCGAGGTCGTCGGAGACGCCGGACTGGTTTTCGAGAGGGGTAGTGTGGACGACCTGGTACAGAAGCTAGAAATCGTCTCCCGGGACAAGGAGCTAAGGCAGAGACTGAGTTCAAACTACCCCAAGGTTCTGCAGGCGTATGAGCAAGACAAGGTGGTTGGCAGGATACTGGCAATCTACCAGCAGGTTCTGGGTGAATAGTAGTCCAGCAGAATCAACATGCCAATCACTCTCGTCGCCCAACACCTACGTACGAGAATCCCAGTGCTCTCATTCTAGCGGGGTCAAACACGTTCCTGCCATCAATCACTACTGGTTGTTTGAGCTGTCGCTTAATCCTTGGCAAGTCCAGGGTTTTAAATTCCTCCCATTCAGTGATTAGAACCAGCGCGTCGCTATCCCTGGCTGCTTCATAAGGGTCGTGGCAAAGCTGCACACTACGCAGTACCTTGCTGGCATTGCGCATAGCTTGAGGGTCGTAGGCCCTTATTCGGGCTCCTTCCTCCTGAAGCTGCCCAATTATGTCTATCGACGGTGCCTCTCTCATATCGTCTGTATTCGGCTTGAAAGAAAGGCCCAGGACTCCTATGGTTTTGTCTCTGAGATTCCGCAGCGCATCTCTAGCCTTTCTGACTATTTCTTGTCGCTGGAACCGGTTGATTTCCTGAACGACCTTGAGCAGCTCGAAATCGTAGCCAGCTTCTTCAGCTACCCTGATGAAAGCTGACACGTCTTTGGGGAAACAGTAACCGCCGTAGCCTGCTCCGGCGTTGAGGTATTCCCGTCCTATTCGACTATCATATCCCATGCCCTCAGCCACTTCCATCACGTCGGCACCTACCCTTTCGCAGATGTTCGCTACGGCGTTGATGTAGGAGATTCTCAAGGCCAGGAAGGAATTGCACGCATGTTTGATGAGCTCAGCAGTCTCTATGTTGGTTACCAGAATAGGAGCGTTCAGAGGTTCATAAAGCTCGGTCATTGCATCGGCCGCTCTCTCGTTTTCCACACCAATTACTATCCTGTCTGGTTTGGTGAAGTCTTGGATTGCTGAGCCTTCGCGAAGGAACTCGGGATTTGAAGCTACGTCGAACTCGATATCACGTGGATTGTTGAGACGTATTGTCCTCGCTATCCACCTTCCGGTTTTTACCAGAACAGTGCTCTTCTCTACTATCAGCTTATACTTGTCCATAGCCGTGGCTACCCTTCTGCAAACATCTTCGATACCGGTCAAATCTGCCTCTCCGTTTGGCTTCTGGGGAGTGCCTACTGCAAGAAAGATGACCTCCGATGACTCAGTGCCGGCCTCTACGCTCGCAGTAAACGATAGGTTGCCTCGCTCCATGTTGCGGTGTACCAGTTCCTCCAGCCCTGGTTCATAGAAAGGCAAAACACCTTTCCTCAGGCCATCGATCTTCGAGATATCATCATCCACGCAAACCAGCTTGTTGCCGAGCTCAGCAAGGCAAGCGCTGACGACCAGCCCGACATGGCCCGCACCGACTACACAGATGTGTCTCATGTTACAATCCCCGTTCCTGTTGTTCTATAGCACAAGGCAAAGCCAGGCCTCTTCTCGTGGCTTGACTAGCCCTATGCCAAATCCTAGTCTTGGGGGAATAGACTGTCTTGTAGCCATCTCTCTTGCGAAGCTTGAACCATTTGTCATGTCTGTCCCCCTTGCTCCCATCACGGTGACGCAGGCTCGATTTCTCGTCAACAGTCCAGACGGTCACCATCGACTCGCCCGCGTTCCACAATCCGGGTTCAATCGGAAGGTCACCTCGCGTCAAGAGGGCGCAAGTGTAGGATCAAACCCACGTAAATGGCGATAATCCCGTGCACGCCAATCCAGACGTATCCGACCACTACTATACCCATTGTGGGCATCAGCAGGTAGCTCGCCACCAGCGCCACTGTGGAAGTGAATGCCTGAATTGCAATCAGTTCCTTAAGCCTGCTTCTAACGCGCAGTATGGCACTGTAGATCTGACTGATGGCCAATAGCGGGCTGGAGAAGCTGAGTACCCAGAGCAGCCTCAAGGCATTCAGCGAGTAGCTTTGGCCAAAGGCGAGGAGCAGCCACTTGCCCACTACAACAAGCACAATGACTGCCAGGGTCAACAGCAAGAACGTGAATTTCAGAGACCTGATGAAATCCCGCCGCAACACATCGTCAGAGTGAGAGCCCTCAGCAAACAAAGAATGGGAGACTGCTGACGGTATAGTGAACAGCAGGTTGGCAATCATCCAGGCGATGTAGAAATAAGCGTTTGCCTCGGCGCCGAGAACGTTAACGACCATTACTGGCAGGAGAAGCGCTCGCAAGGCCGAGATGAGATTGGCCAAGTAGCTGCCCGCTGAGTATCGCCACATCTCTCTGAGCAGTCCCGACCTAAGGACAGGCACCGGCCTATACGAACTCTGGACTCTGGGTAGGAAGATGAAAAGAGCGATAGCTAGGGCTGCAGCTATGGCGATGCCCCAGGAAGCAACCACGCCGAAAGCATGGAGGAAAAGGGCGAAGAAAACAGGCAGCGGGATCTTGATCAATGAGTTGATAGTGTTCTTGCACAATACGAAGCTTGCTCTTCTGCTGGCAACGAAAGCAGCGTCCACCAGAGCTGAGAGTGTCGATAGCAGAGTGAAAATCATGAAAGCACACGCGAAGATAGCGTTCTGCGTGATGAAAGCCAGTACTGGAGACCAGTACCCCAGGCCGGCAGCAAACATGCCAGTCAGGAGCAAACTGACGAGGCCGCTGAGCGTAAGACATGAATTTATCAACTCTCGCGGCCTATCAGTGCGAGGCAGGAACCGGATAAGGGAAGTATTCAGGCCAACGAGGCTCATGGTGCCGAGAAGGGTCATTACGGATATTATGGCGGAACCGAATCCTACCTCTGCCTCGGTGTACAACCGTGCTACGATGATCCAGAAGAAGAAGCCGAGGAAAGAGGTAGCCGCTGTGTTGAGCATCAGGTAGAAGGCATTCCTGTAAAGGGGAGCAGTAACGACGCTCCTCAATCGTCGGATTGAGGAAGGGATACCTGAGGCACAAGCGATTGCGTTGAAGAAGGGAAACCTAGGTAGTCTCAATATTGTCCTTTGATACCAGATTCTCGATGCTGCCTATGTCAACCCAGGGTTCAGTGAAGGCATACGCGTGGACTTCATCGTTGTCTACAAGATGAGCAATGAACCCACCCAGATTGTCTCGCTTGCCCTTCTGGCAACAGTGCCGAAGCAGGGGGAACACCC
>DAOUEN010000079.1:0-5353 GCA_034430415.1 Dehalococcoidia bacterium | reverse complement strand
GAACGTGAGGCGTACTCGCCCTTAAACACAGCGCCGCCTCTTCAGCGTAAGACGAGCGTCGTCTCATCAAACTCAAAGGTTGGCCGGAATCGCAGCAAGAAGTTGACACCCAGCAGCCCATCCACTCGCAAATCAGGCGGTAGAGAGATCACCAGAACCTCCAGATCAGTCACCCGCCGGCTGCCTACCTGCAAACTACTGAGACGAAGCACCGGAGCCTGAGCTACCTGGTGAACAGAAGCAATGCGTTCCCGGCGCGCAGGGTGGGTCAGGTCCAATTCCATCTCCTCAGCTACCCGATGGGACAGCATGGTCATGGCTGTTCCGGTGTCGGCCAGAAACCAGTAACGATAGGCATCGTTAAGCTGGCACGGTATCACCAGAACACCGCCGTAGGCACGACGCCCCCGGACTCGATCTCCTCTGCGACGCCTCATAGCACCACAACCAGGCCCTCAGGAACCTTGGGCCCAGCATAGAAAGCAAAGGTCTTGCCTTCTGGTTTCTGGGTGTGGAGCCGCCGGGTGGGTTGCACCAGAACTTGCCGGTCGAAGCCGTGAGCCACAACAGCGCCTCTCGTCGGATTCCCCTGCTCGTCCCAGGCCGTTTCCTCCACCAAGACCCACTGCCCGACGTAGTGTGTCTCAATTTCCTCCAATGTCAGTTCCAGCTCTTCATTCATTTTCTTCCACGACCTCCTGTTATCTCTACCCCCCTTGGCTTGTGCATAGTTTACCACAACTCCCCCGCAGGTGCAAACTCCGCTTTCATCGCCTCCCCTCCTCCCTTGCACTCCTGCTCCCCCTCTCCCTCGCTCCCCTGCTCCCGCGCACCTCTGCTCCCCTGTCATCTTTCGGGCTATAATGGTCCAGGTGTTTTCACCCAAAGCAGGCCACCCGTTTTCACCCAAACTGGGCCACCCGTTTTCACCGAAAGTGGTCCGCTCCTGTTTGTCCAAACCCTGTACTGAGCCCGGGCGAAGTATGGGCCAGGGTGACACTGGCGAAACTCCTTCATCTGGGGCATACTTCTGGTTGCGCAATCAATGGAATCAGGAGGGATTATGCCAGCCAAAAGGAAGGAGACCATGGATATCCGAGAAATGCTGAGACACTTGCGTCAGGGACAGAGCAACCGGGCTGTGGCCAAGGCGATGGACATCGATCGCAAGACAGTGGCCCGATACCGCACCTGGGCCGCAGAGCAAGGGTTGCTGGAAAAGCCGTTGCTGCCTCTGGGCAAGCTGCACCAGTTGGTGGAAGAAACGCTGAGTAGCCCACCTCCTCCTCAGAATACATCGTCGGTGGAGCCGTATCGAGACATCGTGATCAAGCTGCGCCGGAAGGGCGTGGAGGTTGCCGCCCTCTATCAACGCTTGAAGGAACGAGGCTACACCGGTAGCTACTCGTCGGTGTACCGCTTCGTGCGAAACCTGGAACCCCACACGCCGGAGGTAACGGTGCGTGTGGAGACACGCCCGGGAGAGGAGGCTCAGGTAGACTTTGGCTACGCCGGGAAGATGGCAGACCCGGAAACAGGAGAGCTGCGCAAGGCCTGGGTGTTTGTGATGACCCTGTCGTGGAGTCGCCATCAGTATGCGGAGTTCGTCTTTGACCAGAGGGTCGAGACCTGGTTGCGGCTGCATCGCAATGCCTTCGCTTTCTTCGGCGGTGCGCCAGAACGAGTAGTGATCGACAACCTCAAAGCCGGGATCATTCGAGCCTGTTGGCATGAACCTCAAGCCCAACAATCGTACCGGGAGTGCGCGGAGCATTATGACTTTCTGATCAGTCCTTGCCGACCGCGCACCCCGCGCCACAGGGGCAAGGTCGAGAAGGGAGGTATCCACTACGTCAAGCGAAACTTCCTGGCTGGTCGGGAGCCTACCAGCCTGACCCAGGCCAATCGGGACGTGAGGCGCTGGGCGCTGTCCGTGGCCGGACAACGCATCCACGGCACGACCAAGGAGAAACCCCTGGAACGCTTTGAGACGGAGCGTGCCACGCTGCAGCCTTTGCCTGATGCAGCCTATGACCTGGCCGTGTGGAAACAGGTCAAACTGCACCGAGACTGTCACCTGATCTTTGATCACGCCTACTACTCGGCGCCCTTCCGCCTGGTGGGGCAGAAGCTGTGGGTGCGCGGCGGCAGCCGAGAGGTTCAGGTCTTTACCTCTGACTACCAACTGGTGGCCACTCACCCCCGCGCCCAACGTCGGGGCCGACGGTGCACCCACCTGGATCACTTGCCCCCTCACAAGGTGCCTGGCCTGATCCTGACCCGCAACGCCTGCCGCCAGCAGGCCTCCGATATCGGGGCCGCCACAAGAGAAGTGGTCGATGCCCTGTTGGACCATCGCCCCGAGGATCGGCTGCGCACGGCCGGACGGCTATTGCGTCTCAGCGACCGCTTTGGCCCCCAACGGCTAGAAGCGGCCTGTGTCCGGGCACTGCGCTTCAACGACTTGGCATACATGACCATCAAGCGCATCCTGGAACAGGGACTGGATCTTGAAGAACTGCCGATCATCGCCCCACCAGCACCGGCCATGATGTTCGCCCGCCCAGCGGCCGAGTTGGTGGGCCACTTGGCAGGAGGTGGGACATGGAAATGACCCACCAGCTTATCCCGTTCCTGAAACGATTGCGCCTGTCGGGTATCCTGCAGACGCTGGATGTGCGCAACCAGCAAGCCATTGACGGTCAATGGAGCTACGTGGAGTTCCTGGCTCGGCTGGTCGAAGACGAGGTCGAACGGCGAGCACAGAAGCAACTGCAACTCCGTATCCGCCGCGCAGGGATCAATACCACCAAGACCCTGGAAGGGTTCGACTTCAACTTCAATCTATAGAGGGTCTGATTCCCCGCGGCTTGCCGCGCTCTTGGGCGCGGGTTTACCCGCTGCGGCTAATACCCCGCAGCTTGCTGCGGGGAAGTTTATTGTCAGGGTTCAGACGAAACAGCTCAAGTGGGTCATTTTTCGATTGTCAAATGGGTACTTTTTCGCTTGACAAAAACAATTTTGGCCCTATTGTAAGCTTTGGATGGCTGAACAGAGTGGCCCCGGTGCCCGGTGGGATCGAGAATCTGTGGGGTCAACACCGGCCTTACCACTTTTCTTCCCTCATCTCCACTTCCCTTCCCTTTCTCCCTTCCCCCTTCCCCTCTCACTTCACCGCCCTATTGCTCCCCCAGGGCCCGGCGAACAAATCTATCCCATCTGTCCTTTTCCACCTCATATCCTGGGCCTCTCTCCTTCACGCGTCCCTCATCCTTCTTCGCTATACCCTCCAGCGCGGTCTCCGTCTCCAAGGGGTCTCTCCCAGGAAGTGGGATGCTGAATCAAAGACCAGCATCCCTATCCCCCCACCGGCGATCAGGGAAGCGGCGGCCTCCAGAGCTTCCCGCCCACTGTGAGGGCGAACCAGGGCCAGCGTTACCAAAGAGGGTAAACGCGAAGAGGGGAGACCAGGTGTAAGCCTGATCTCCCCTTTTTTGTTGTGGGCAGGGCGGTGTCTCTTTGCCTCAGCAATCTGGGTTACGTTGAACTGCTGGATGGGCGGGACGTGCTGCCAGAATTCTTCCCCCCGGGAGTGGAAGAAGCGATCACAGTGCCCACGTCTTGTCAGAGGGTTCTGACACCTACCTCCCTAGCAACTAAGCCTAGCCATCATGCCAGAGCCTACAGAAGACGGAAAGACAACTCCATATCCTCTCCTGGAGCCCTGGTTGCCTCCAGGCAGGCCTTGCAGGCGATGGAGCAATGTCCTCTCCCATCCATCCCCACAAGGGGGCCACCGAGCCATAGACTCGGATGGTGGAGAGCACCGCTCATTGGCCAAGGCCGCTTCTTCAAGCGGAACTGTGGCGGAGGCCGATGCGCTAACTCCGTGCCTTCAGCGGGGAGAAGCTGACGAAAAGAAGCTGCTCAGCAAGCCGGCCAGTTCAGTGATGACAGCTTCCCAAGCGGGCAGATCCCTACCCGGAGTCTGGCCGATCAGGTCCTGGGACCAATATGCTCCTGCCTCTTCGAGTGCACTTGCTTCCAGAAAAGCCTCGACCGTCGGTGCGGTCAGCCCCTTGTGGCGGCATTTCTCTCTCAAGACCCAACGGACGGTGGATAGGTCCAAGACCTCTGCCTCTTCCTTCAGTAGTCGCCAGACGTCGTAGTAGTCGCGTGCCTTGCCCCGTTCAAGCAGACTGCGCAGCTTCTCTGCCAGGATCTCTTCCAGGGCGTAGACGAGAACCGTAGGCTGTGGATAGGCAAAAAGCTCAGTAACGACTCCGCGCCGCGGTGGTGGGAGGATGACTGGCTCGTCCAGGGTGATGTCCAGAAGTAGGCGATTGGGATGACGAAGTGGGCCGACGAACTGGGCCCGTAAGCGAGCGGCTCCGTCCACCTTGTGGAAGTCCCTCAAGCGCACCTGGACGCCGTGAAGCTCCCCCACGCGCCCAAGCCACTCCTCGATGCCCGGCTGCAAGCGATCCTCCGGGAATGATGGTAGAACGCTGAAATCGAGGTCAACGGAATGGCGCCAGTTGGGAAAATAGAGCTGGCTCAGCGCGGCGCCCCCTTTGAGACAGAAGGTCTTCGACAAAGGCGCCACCTGGCTCAAGGCGTCCAAAGCACAGAGGACAACGTACTCGTGTTCTGCCTCACCGATGCCGACACCGCCCCTGCCAGCGATGCGGCGCAACTCATGCTCCGAGATCATGTCAGTGCTCTCTCCATTCCAACAATTGCCGCTCTGGGACATTGATGATCAGGCGCCAGCGGGCATTGCGCGGTCCTCGATCCGGCCCTCGTGGGTCAAGTTTGGCGTAGTTACGGTCTTGGGGCTGTTCCAATCGCTCTTGGAGCGCCTCGTCCCCTACGTCCAGAAGCTCCAGCCAGAAGCCCAAGCGCCGCATCGCTGCCCGGTTGCCCAGGCGCTGGCTGTAGACTGCCAACTTTTCGAAGTCCAGTTCGTCGTTTCCAAACCAGAGTCCCTTGGCCGCCTCGACCACGCCCCCGCAGTACTCTGGATGGTCGAAGCCGTCGGCGATGGCCTTCTCCCGCTCTGCCATCTGCACCTCGCTGTCCAACAGTTCGATGGCTGTGTGACCGAAGAACTTGCGCTCAACCAGAGTGACGAAGCGGTATTCCACACCCTCGATGGTCAGCGACCGTTTGCGCTTCGTGGTCGCCACCCAGATGGGCCGGGGCTGCCGCTCGGTGTAGCCATGATAGTTGAGAGCGGTGCCATAGGCCAGGTAGTAGGGCTCTACCAGCGAAGCAGCTACCAGGTATTCATGCGCCGCCCAATCGCCCTTGGGCCCGGCTTCCAGGGGGATGATCAGGTATCTCCCCCGTT
>DAOUEN010000078.1:0-3486 GCA_034430415.1 Dehalococcoidia bacterium | reverse complement strand
GCTCGCAATGACAGATTGTGAGGCACCTGTGCGGGTATTGACAGCGGCACCGGGAGTTGCTAGCATGGATGCGGAGGGCTCCGGTGTCGCCCCGGGGAGCGGACGGCGCGGCAGGAGCATTCTCCTGCATCAGTCTTGTAAGAGAAGGAGGTACGTAACATGTTGGGCTGGATCTCACCAATCATCGCCATCATCGCCGGTATCCTGATTCTCGTACTCCCCGCACTCCTGCGCTGGGTCGTGGGCATCTTCCTCATCGTGTGGGGCGTCCTCGCCATACTCGCCTGACCGGCCCCTTCGGCTCCTGCGAGAAGGCCACCCCACCCGCGTGACCTCTCACTAGGTCACGCGTCAGCTAGATTGTTGCGCCTTCGGCTCGCAATGACAGCGGACTCTCGACTGCCGACTCTCGACTATCGATTCTCGAGGCCCGGGAGCGCCTTCTAGCCCCTCTCCGCGCCCGAGACCTCTGTGATGGGTCTACCGCAGGCTGAGCAGTAGCTGCTGCCCGCCTGGTTGTGCCAGCCGCACGCTGGACACAGCACCGGTGTCTCGCCCTGCTGTCCTCCGAAGTAGAGCTTGACGTGCGGCCAGGGTATCTCCACACCCTCCTCATCGAACGCCCGCTTCACCCGCCGCCGGAACTCACGACCGACGTCCCATTGCATAAGGGGCCTGGTATCTCCCAGGACCTTGATATCGATGCCCGAGTCGCCGAACTTGTTCACTCCCAGCGTCTTGGGTGCGCTGCGGATCATCGGCCCGAAGGTCGGGTCCTGGTCCATTTCCTTCCCCACCCGGTTGATGATTTCCATCGCGCGGTCCAGGTCGGTACCGTACGCCACCGGCACGTCGATGTTGATCCGGGAGTACTCCTTGGTGTAGTTGCTCGCCGTGGTTACCTCGGAGTTGGGGATGCTGTGGACGATGCCGTCCAGGTCGCGCAGCACCGTCCGTC
This sequence comes from Dehalococcoidia bacterium, assembly GCA_034430415.1. Lineage (GTDB taxonomy): Bacteria > Chloroflexota > Dehalococcoidia > GIF9 > AB-539-J10 > JADFUZ01. The sequence goes on along the minus strand of DAOUEN010000078.1, from coordinate 2,528 downwards.
TCAGGTTGATGTACTCAACCAGACCGGCAATCCCGGCCACCTTGACCACGTCCCCCACCTTATACTGGTCCTCCATGAGGATGAGCGTCCCGCTGATGACGTCCTTGATGAAGCTCTGCGCCCCAAAGCCGACGGCGATTCCCGCCACGCCGGCCGTGGCCAGCAGGGGCGTGACGCTCACCCCCACCTCCGACAAAATCATCAGCAGCGCGACGATGGGGATGACGATGGCTACCCCGGTGGTGATGCCGCTGCTCAGCGTCTGGACCCTCCGCGCTACTTCATCCTGGGCACGCTTGCCCTTTCCGCGCGTTGTCACGTATCGCCCCACCAAGCGAGGCATGCTGGACTTGATGGCCCGATAGCCCAGATATGAGAACGCCATGATCAGCAGAACGAAGACGCCGTGCTGAATGAACCACAGCTTGACGGTCTCCGGAGTGACAAGCCCCTTGACACCTTCCCGCGACACCACAGTGGCGAACGCCGCCGCGCCCACTATGAGCAGCACCACGCCGTCAAGCGTCCAGAAGAGCCAATCGACAATGCCGCTCACACGCGCCTTCCGCGCCTTGTCGGAGATGCGATCCACCCTGCGGGCGCAGATGGGCCTGCCGGCCAGCAACAGGGCCAGCGCTATGGCAGACCCCATAAGCATCCACAAGCTGTATTTGAGAAGCCATTCCCACATGGTCCTGCTCCTCTGCGGGCCCCCGCCAGGAGCCGCGCGCCGATGGAATTCTCCGACATCTCCAGGGCCTTGTCAACACCGGGGCGTGAAGACATCACAGCCGGGCTTCCCTGCTCCATCGGGGAGGTCTATAATCAGGGGTGCACTGCCACAGAGGAGGTGAACAGCGATGCCCAGGTTTGTCAAAAAGACGGCGCGACGAACGGCGGGTCTTATTCCCGGGACTCTCGTCCACATAGGGGAGAAGAGGACGGAGAAGGTAAGAATCAGCATCATCGACTACGATGAAACGCAGCTTGAAGAGAAAGTGGTCAAGACGTGTGAAGAATGCTTTCCCTACAAGGACACGCCCACCGTCACCTGGATAAACGTCGACGGCATCCACGACATGGAGGTAGTGGAGAAGATTGGAAAGCACTTCGGCCTGCACCCCCTGATACTGGAGGACATCGTCAATACGGAGCAGCGCCCCAAGCTGGAAGACTTCGGCAGCCACATCTTCGTCGTCTTAAAGATGCTCTCGTTCAACAAGGAGAGCAACGAGCTGGAAGCCGAACAGGTCAGCCTGGTGTTCGGCTCGAACTTCGTTCTTTCCTTCCAGGAGCGTGTGGGAGATATCCTCGACCCTCTAAGGGACAGGATCAGGAGAGCTAAGGGACGCGTCAGAAAGGCGGGAGCCGACTACCTGGCCTACGCCTTGATCGACAGCATAGTTGACGGCTATTTCGCCATCCTGGAACAGCTTGGAGAGAGCATAGAGGATACGGAGCAAGAGCTGTCGGCGCATCCCACCGTGGAGACACTGCAGAGCGTCCGTGCCTTCAAGAAGGAGATGATATACCTGCGTAAGTCCATCTGGCCGCTGAGGGAAGCGGTCAGCTGGCTGGCACGGGGTGAGTCGCCGCTTGTCCATGAGTCCACCGGTATATACCTGAGAGATGTCTACGACCATACCATCCAGATCATAGACACCATCGAGACCTACCGGGACATACTTTCCGGAATGCTCGATATCTATCTTTCCAGCATGAGCAACAGGATGAATGAAGTCATGAAGGTGCTCACCATCTTCGCCTCCATATTCATACCGCTCACCTTCATTGCCGGTATCTATGGGATGAACTTCAAGTTCATGCCCGAGCTGGAATGGCCTCTGGGCTACTTCGCCGCTCTGGGCTTCATGGCCGCCGTTGCCGCCTCGCTGGTGGTCTATTTCAGAAGGAAAAGGTGGCTGTAGAGGCAGTCTCTATCATGGAAAGGAGGTCCGCTTACCCGCGTATGTGGCAGTCAAGGTATTGACAAAATATACTTGCCCGATGTAAGGTTACTACAGGCCCGGAAGGGCGCATGTCTTGTTGCGCGCCCGAGGGTTCTTTAACAACTGAATATCACCACTCTCAATATAAAGTGTCCTCGTCCCTCAGCAAGAAGCGAAACCGGACGAGGCAGAGGAGGTAGGCGTCTATGCAGCAGTCCCGAAAGGGAGTTGCTCGCTCGCAGCGCTGCTGTCATTGCGAGGTATCCTGAGCGAAAGCGCAGGGACCTGCCGAAGCAATCTCAAGGCGAGGCGCGACGCAGCAATCTTCACCGAGGGAAAGCCAAAGCGGCCCCGGCCCGGGGCAGGAAGGCAGCCCGGTCCCGACCCCGAATTAGTGGAGGGAAGGAGCGAGCGGCCGAAAGGGCAAGCCCGGCGTGAGGCAGGCTATAAAGGCCTCATCCCGTGAGCTGAAAGTATCTGGAGCCTGAGGAGGTCGAACCCGGGCACAGGTGGAAGTAGGCCAAGTATTAAGATAAGGAGATGAAACTTGAGTAGAACAATGAGTTGGCCTGTAAGGCT
>DAOUEN010000077.1:0-3494 GCA_034430415.1 Dehalococcoidia bacterium | reverse complement strand
GTTGCTCATGACACATCCTTCGCCTTCTGCGATTGGCGTGTTGTACTGCCGCCGCGGCGCCACAGTAGTTACGGTACATGGTATGTCCCTGACGATGACGGTGTCAAGGACGAGGGGCGAATTGACTCATAATGATTGTTACCGGATAAGGTATCGGTGCCTCAAAAAAGGTGTTACCAATGGCAGGCATGAGTCGAGGCAGCGTGAAGGAGTATAGGGAAGCGATAGGGAGACGGTACAGGGAGGCGGGGCGGAGGGAGAAAGGGGTGATACTGGACGAGTTCACTGAGGTGACGAGGTACCACAGGAAGGCGGTGATACGGCTGCTGGCGAGGGATACAGGGCCACCGGGGAGGCGGTTAGGAAGGCCGAGGCGGTATGGGGGTGAGGTGGTGGAGGCAGTGAGGGTGGCATGGGAGGCTGCGGACCGCGTGTGTGGGAAGAGGCTGAAGCCATTCCTGCCGGAGCTGGTGGAGGTGCTGATGAGACACGGGGATCTGAAGGTGAGCGAGGAGGTGGCAGAGCAGCTTGGGGAGATCAGTGCAGCGACGATAGACAGGCTGCTGAAGCGATACAGAGGGAGGAGGATCAGGCGGCCGCTGAGCACGACGAGGCCGGGGAGCCTGCTGAAGAGGGCGATCCCGATACGGACATTTGCCGACTGGGATGAAGGAGAGCCGGGGTTCATGGAGGTAGACCTGGTGGCGCACTGTGGAGAGAGCACGGAGGGTTTCTACCTGAACACGCTGTGTGGAGTGGACATCTGCACGGGGTGGGTGGAGTGCCAGGAGATATGGGGGAAGGGGCAGCACAGAGTAAGGGCAGGGGTGCACCGGATGCGAAGGAGGCTGCCGTTTCGGCTGCTGGGGCTTGACTCCGACAATGGGAGTGAGTTCATAAACCACCGGCTGTATCAGTACTGCCAGGAGGAGGGGATCACCTTCACCCGGTCGAGGCCATACAAGAAGAATGACAACGCACACGTGGAGCAGAAGAACTGGTCGGTGGTGAGGCGGGTGGTAGGGTACGATCGGTACACATCCAAGGCGGCGCTGGAGCAACTGGCTAGGGTATACGGCTCCCTCCGTCTGTACGTGAACTTCTTCCAGCCGGTGATGAAGCTGAAGCACAAGACCAGGGAGGGGGCGAGGGTGCGCAAGGTGTACGATGAAGCCAGGACCCCGTATCAGCGGCTGTTGCAGAGCGGAGCCTTGTCATCAGAGCAGCAAGAACGCCTGGAGGCGCTCTACCGTTCGCTCAGTCCTGTGCGCCTTCTGGAGAACATCAACCGGGAGTTGAAGAAGCTCTGGAGTATGGCAGAGCACCCGGAAAGAAAGGAGGCTTCGGTAACCCGACTTATGAGGCAACCAGCTACCCTTCGGTAACACTTTCTATTGACGCAACACGGCGGCCCGATCTGCTGCAGCGGCGAAACCGCTTCTTGGCCTTACGCCCTACTGGCGACAGCAGAATCCGCTCCGCTCGTGGTGAGCCTGTCGAACCATGAGCGACCCTTCGACAAGCGCTGGACGAATACCCCAGAACAAGGTGCTGGAGCGCATCAGCCTAACCACAAGGACCCCACCCTTCGACACGTATAGTGAAGTGAAGATGTTAGCATTGATTGTGAAGCTCCGGGAGACCCCTTTCCTTCGACTGGGGACGTAGTACCCCTTGAGCCTGAATGGGGCACCCACCTGACCCCTGATAAGTAATACGGTGGCTCTTGGAAAGAAAGAGTCCTCTGATCCAGGCGTGTATGGTGGCGGGTGGGAGGGCTTCCCAGAGTGCTTCGGCGCCAACATATGAGAAAGGAGAATGGGATGGCACGTTACCATGTGGGTATAGACGTGGGGAAGCGCCGGCATCATGCTTGTGTCCATGACACGGCGGCGGACACATTCACCAAGGTTTTCTCCTTCACCGTAGACCGCGCGGGGTTCGAGCGCTTTGCGTCCTTCTTGGAGCGACAAGGCCCGAAAGCAGAGTTGTTGGTAGGAGTGGAGGCCAGTGGGCCCTATGCCCTCACGGTCGCCTACTTCCTACTGGAGCGGGGCTATGCGGTCGTGCAAGTTAACCCTTTCCAGGCTAGCCAGTTCCGCAAAGCCCAGGGCAGGAAGGCCAAGACTGACCGGGTGGATGCGCGCTCCCTCGCCGCTTTCCTGGCCTTAGGGTCCTACAATTCCGCGTCCTTGGGCAACCCCCTCTTGGAGAACCTGCGGGAGCTGACCCGCTTCCGGGCCGACCTGTTGCAGGACCGGACCCGCCAGGTGAATCGACTACAGGAGACCCTCACCTCCGCCTTCCCTGAGCTGGGCGCTCACCTGCGCTCCCTGGACTCCCCTACCGCCCTGGCTTTGATCATTGCCTACCCCAACCCCCAGGCCCTCGCCGAGGCGGGTGTGGAGAGAGTCAGAGACTCCATAGGCCAAGCCAGCCACGGCCGGCTGTGTCGCACCAAAGCGGAGGCCATTGTCAGCGCCGCCCGCACCACTGTCGGGCTGCTGCACCGACAGCCAGCCTTGACTCTCAAGCTCGAAGTTTTGGCCCAAGCTATCCTGTCCCTCAATAGCCAAATCCAGAGGGTGGAGGCCACCGTTGAGGAGTTCTTCCGCCAGCTCCCCTATGACCCCTCGGATTTCCCTGTGGGGGGCGTGCAGTCTCTGGCCAGTATCCTGTCAGAGATCGACGATGTCCACCGTTTCTCCACCGTCAAGCAGTTTCTCTCCCACTTTGGCTGGTGTCCCCAGACATTCCAGACCGGTGGGTTCCGCCTGGATCATCCGCGCATGAGCCACGCCGGGAATCCCTATGTACGCCGGATGATATGGATGCTGGCTATACGGGCAGTAAAAACTGTTCCCACCTACAGGGAATACTCCCAGCGCCGTGCGGCTGCCGGCAAAAAGAAGATGCATACCATCGTCGCTGTGGCTCGCAAGCTCCTCTCCGTCATTCATGCCATCCTCAAGACCGGAAAACCCTATGATCCCCAGCAGGAGGTGCCTCGCTTATCTCGCCCTCGCCAGGCATTGACTTCTCTATAGTAATCAGGCTCAGGGCGAACGGAACGAGAGGGGGCAAACGGGGCATGAGAACAACCCTGGGAAGCTACACAAAAGGAAAGCCTTGACCTTCTTCGTTTCCCGGACTGGTGGGTCAAGGCTTTCCTACTGTCTGACTTCACTTGGTGATTCTATCTGGCTGCCTCCTTTCCCTGCGCTCTCGCAGGTCTCGCACCGCCTACCTCGTGGTCGCGAGTCCCTCCACGGGGCGGGTGGCCTTCCTCTTCTCCCTGACCGCTGCAACAATACCGCCGATGTCGAGGTACGCTACGTAGGCCGCCGGGAAGAAGATCACCGGGATTCCCAGGACTATCGCCAAAATTACCGGCCACTCCATCGTCTTTGCCTCCTTTCTCTTGCTCTCCGGGGGGCCTTCCCCCCCGGTCCACTATCAGCTTAGCATCAGGCCTGCAGTCCTGGCTTCCGCTG
>DAOUEN010000076.1:0-12546 GCA_034430415.1 Dehalococcoidia bacterium | reverse complement strand
GTCCTAGGTTTCGAACCATCCTGAATGACTGCTGTCGACCGAGCGGCTGTCGGTGACTATGTAGACCATCAACCGCGTGCGTGTGGCTGTGGGAGATCTCAGATAAACAGTGACTGTTGCTGATTGGCCTGCCTCTAGGTCGAAGGGCTCGCTTGTAGCGGAGTTCAGAATGCGGTCTTCGTCGGCGTAGAATCCAGCCAGTATATGGATGTCGTGTGCGACAGCGGTGCCCAGGTTTTCCACTACGGTTGTCAATTTGTAACGCCTTTCTTCGACGGTGGCTTTCCAGCTATGAGTCATTACAGGGATGGGGACGATATCGTAGATGTATGCAGGTTGGCTTCGGTACTCGGATGGGACAACACCCGCTCTTCCTGCCTCCCCGGTTGTCTCTAGGTAGAAGTATCTCTTACCGTTGTGTCTGTAATAAGTCCCGCAAAAGCCCCGGCCTTCCAATACGCCAATTGCTATGTGGCTGGTCAGGTTAACCAGCACGATGTCATAGCCCATAGTGTGCAGCACTTTCGCCAGCAGTATTGAGGTGTCTTCGCAGTCGCCTCCTTCGTCCACCAGTGTCTCAATCGGGTATCTCGGGTATTCGTCGTAGCCGGTGGTGTCGATGTCTAGGGCATAAGGGAGCTTTTGGACGAACGAGGCGGCGAAATGGAGTGTGTCATATTCGTCGAAGCCCCTCTTCTGAGCCTCCTCTTGCAGCTTCCGTGCCAATTCGCCTGTATAGGCAGTATCTCTTGGATCGGTGACGTAGACTGAGTAGTTGTGGGTCGGGGGCCGCGGTTTCGCCCTGTAGTAGTCGTAGAGAGCTTGCGGGATTTGTAGCTCCCACGTCCACTCGTGGTCGCCGCATGGCCAGTAGGACCAGGTGTAACTTCTGGTTATCAACTCGCTCGCCCCGAAGCTGTCCGGAGCCAGATTAGAGAATGAGGGGGGTGGTGTCGGATTAACCTCAGGGACCGATGCTACCTGACACGAAGACGCGATTGCCGATACGGCAAGCAGAAGTACTACTGAAGCTACCCTCTTGACCTTGTTGCCAATCGGGTCTCTGCTAGACTTGAGGATTCTGCACCCCGTATCAGTTGTACTTGTTCTCAGTGGCTGGTTCTTCTTGCGGGGTATGGCGCGCCTAGAGGGATTCGAACCCACGACACCCGGTTCCGAAGACCGATGCTCTGTCCGCTGAGCTATAGGCGCATGCTCTATTTTGAAGCTGGATCAGCCGCCAGGTGCTTAACATGACGGCAGTACTTCTTGAAAAGCTAATGAAGGTTTTCAACAGCCTCACTTATGGCAGCCTCATTATACTTGGAGCCAAGGACCTCGTCAAAGCTTTTAGCTGCCGCTTCCTGGAGCCCTGGGGCAACATGGCTATGAGTGTCCAAAGCTACTGCTATGTTGGAGTGGCCTAGCTGCTCTTGGACTATCTTGGGGTGAATGCCCCGTTAAGCTAACTAGTGGTGGGAGCTTTGCTGGCTGCCATGCCTGCGGGATCAGATGATGTGACGCTGGAAAAACTGAGAGACTCGTGAGACGTACGCTTCTGGCATCTTGCGGTACACGTTAACGTGCTCGGCGCGGGGTACGATCCAGATCCTGTCTTCTCGATTATCAGAGACGTCGTGAAGCTCCCTGGTCTCTTCGGCAGAGACCACCGGATCGTCCTCGCCATGAATGAAGAATATAGGCTGGTTTACCTGTTCCACCACTTGGACCGGCCGCACCCTGCTAAAATCAGCACCGAAGAAAATGTGCCCTGCCAATGCAACGAAGAAGGCGAACCAGGGAGGGGGACGGAATGGCCCGACGGACAACTGCTGCAGATCCATCATGTAGTCTAGGAATCCACTGTCGCTGACTATTGCTGGAATACGAGGCTCCTGGGCTGCTACCAGAATGGCCACTCCAGCCCCCAGGGAGAATCCCAGTAGCCCGATACGCTCCACCGGAATGCCACGCTCGGCTACATAGTCGATGGCACCGAACACGTCCCATTGTTCCCGATCTCCCTCAGAACTGCGGCGCCCTCCAGATTTTCCCCGAGCCCGGAAATCAAACAGTAACACGCTGAAACCGTGGTCAACCAAGTCTCCTCCCAGTTGCAGGGCCCTGATCTCTGGGCTGTTTCTATGGTGCGTGGTGCCCTGGATCAGAACAATGCACCGGTCGTCTTCAGCCGTTGGCAGGTACCAACCGCTAAGGGGGACTCCGTCGCCTCTGCTGGGGAAGGTCACATCCTCCCATAGGAGATCCAACTGCGAGGGATGTCCGGAGACTGACACCCTCTCTACCACGGTCATTTTGTGAGCTATCCAGGTGGCGTATGCGATTGTGACCAGCAGGACCAGAAGGACCACTCCCGCCAAGCCGAGGAGAGTCGGTATCAGCAATTGTTGTTACCCCAGCCGCTCGGCCTTGGGTTTCTGCGATCTCCGTAGCGAGAGCTGTTGCCACTCGAACGAGTCTACGTCTGAGTCACCTAGGTCTCTGTCGAAGTACCCACGCCTCTTCATGACAATGCGCATACCTTCGTTCACCAATAGCCAGACGATGTGTCGGACGACCTCGTCGGGTACTCCGGTGGCATAGAAGGACCTGGGGTTCATGTCAGGGTCGGCATTTATGTAGTCTACGGTATAAAAATGGCCGTCCGCGTCAAGGCAGATCTCCGAAGTGAAGAACTTCATCTTGGAAACCCGGGCGATGTCTCTCATGATACGGGCCAGAGGAGCGAGCTTATAATATCGACGCTGTGCTGGTGTAACCAGATGGTACTCGTGGCTGGAGGGATCCCACCAGCAGGGTATTATCTGTCCGATAACGTGAAACATGCGGAACCAGCCCACGTGGCTCCCCAACCGTTTCGGTTTGAGCTGCCGTTGAATCAGGAAGGCGTCGGAGTTCGGGGCTTGCTCCGCAGACTTGAGCACGTCATAGTAGGAATCCCCGTCTACTATCACTCCCACGCTTGAATCTCCCCAGGCGGGTTTGACTACAAACGGTACCCCCACTTGGGCTTTGATCTCGTTGGTTACCCTGAAACTGTGCAACTCCTCACGGCTCACGATGACGGTTTCTGGAACGAGGATACGGTTTTCCATCATGATCTGGTGAAACAGGGCCTTATGGGCCACGACGCTGGTGATGTCCGGGTCATCTATGACGTAGCCGCGTTGCCGCTTCACTTCTTTGGCCAGCAGCAAATACGGATCGTCCGGAATTGTCTGGTTGGCACTCAAGTCCAGGAGCACCCGCACCACGATTTCCCTCTGCTGGAGCTTCTGGAGAAAATCATTCACCCATACCTTGTCCGCCACGAAAAAGGTAAGGTTCAGTTGCCCGCACAACTCTCGCATCCGGTGAGCAAAGAAATCGTAATTGGGGAACGGGCTCGAGAGGACAATGTCATAAGATACCGCCATCAATCACCTCCTTGTTCGACACCAAATCGAGAGACGTCAACCCTTCGATATGATGCTGGCCCCTAGACCTGTCATATGATCATATAATAAGTAATGACATATAATAATACGATATATCAAATTCCTGCTCAAGGCCGATTGGCCTGACCATTACCCCCTCCGATTTGCGGCATGCTGCGCTTGAGGCAGGACATGGATCAAATGCATTGCATACGGAAGCTCAATCAACCTCTCCACCCTGCTGTTTTGCGGGAGATCGTGGCACACTACGCCCACATTTCCACTTTCTAGCCTAGGCGGCCAGCATCATATTGAAGACCCGAAGTACGAGCAAAACATGGTGGAAGGACAGGTGTACTGGCAGGCAAATGGAGTGGTACGAGGAGAAGCTTCTAGAGTCCAAATTCGAGTGTGTTGGGGTGCCTTCAGCAGGTGAAGGTGCGGTAGTACGGGCAGCCGGAGTAATCGGCCCGGAGCGCGTGGCCCTCAACTACTGCATCGAAGCGGAGGGTTTCAGGAGAGCGACGCTCGTCGAATATTCGGAAGAAACCGCCGCCTAGGGGTACCAGCGACTCTGCAGTACCCGATGGGAAGACAAGTGCTAGAGTACCCTTACGAAGAACCACTCGAAAATTAGATAGCTCGGGGTTACGCGTCCGATAGTGTCCGGGGTAGGCCTCCCACTCTTCCGGGTAATCGAAACGCTGGGGGCCTGCGTAATGATCGCTAACATACCAATGGGAGCCGTGAAAGGCTTCTACCACCTTTCCACCATCCCGCCCAAATTCCAGTAGGAACAGATCGAGGGATGGATGCGCTACGTAGAAACTGTCTTGAGCACGCTGTTCAAGACGAACCACCCTGCCTTCATATTTCAGCAGCAGCTTCTCATCTGCAGCTGTGAGTTGAAGTGTCCTGTTGCCTGCCTTGTAGATGCCAACGTAGTCTGTCGCATTACAGATGGAACTAGGATGAGCGGTTGGAGGCAGGGGTGGAATCTCCTTGCGGTGATATGCGGCCTGCAGGACCTTGAGGATGTGCATAGCTGCCTGTACCACCACATCGGACTCCGCCATTCGGTTGGTCAAGACGACGACCCCGAGGCCTTCCTCCATATCGGCCAAGATGTGCGACATGTACCCAGCATTACCTCCTCCATGGCCAAGGTAGGTGTGACCATCGACTGGGTACGCAACGAGGGCGTATCCATATTGTTCGCTGCCAGTCCAGGTCCCGAGTGGCGCCATCAAGCTGAAACTCTCCTCCGATACGAGACGGCCCTGAGGTCCTTGCCCTCGGTTCATGAGCATCCTCAGAAAAATGGCCATATCTCCGGCCGTAGACGCCTGACATCCATCGCCCGTGCCATACTCGCCCCACATGGCCGGTACGAGCTCGTGGCTAGGGTGCTCCGGCCGGTCGTCATAAAGGCTACGGTAGCCGATGGCCGCTCTTCTGCGTGTCTCAAAGGTGATAACAGGATGGGTGTTGGTCATGCCAAGAGGATCCAGGACTCGAGACTGTATCACGTATCTAAACGACTGCCCCGTCAGCCTTTCCAGAAGGAACCCCAAGGTCTTGTAGCCAACGCTCGAGTAATGCCAGTATTGTCCCGGAGGAGCGCTGGTCCTAGTCTCCCGCAAGGCCCAGGCCTCGTATAGGCCATGGGGTGCCAACTCGGTGCCGCGCACAATACCTGCAGTGTGGCCCATCAAATGATGCACCGTGATCAGCGGGTATTCGGATCTGACTTGGAACCAGGGCAGATACCGTGTCACCGGTTCATGCAGGTCCAATGTTCTCTCATCGCGAAGCTGTAGCAGTGCAATGGCGGTGAAGGACTTTCCTATCGACGCGATCTCGAACATGGAGTTCGGGGTGATGGGGGCTTGAGCTCCTACATCGGCGAACCCATAGGTGGATATCCTGAGCAACCTCTCCCGATCCGTAACCGCGATGGCTAGGCCCGGTATGTTGGCCTCTTTCATCTTAAGTTCTGCGAATTGGTCAATGTGTTTGAATGCCCTTCGAAGGCTTGCCAAGAGACGCTCCTTTCGTCTGGTTCCGACCAGCAAACTGAAGGAAACTGCAACTTCCTCCCCCAAATAGAACCTTGTTGAGCCAAGCAAAATTGGACAGTCTCTAAATCATGTAACCCCTCTATATTACTTGATCGGGGTCGAACTCTGGTATGTCTTCATCCTTTCAGACTACGGCTAGCGTTCGCCGAATCACGACTTCGAGGATGTAGGACGGAGCGGCTATTCTGAGCAAACAACCACGAGTTAACTTAACCGGAATGACCCTTTGGCAAGATTAGCAGAGGATCCGAAGACCGGTGCCCTTGTCCACTGACCTATAGGCGCAAGGGTGAACGGTGGGATTTGAACCCACGATCTCCAGGGCCACAACCTGGCGCCTTAAACCACTGGGCTACGCTCACCACGGGCAGCAGTATTATACTCACGATTGCCACCGCTTTCAATTTCGGGTCTGAAGCAATCCCAGCCCCATGGCCCCGGCTATTGTCTCTAGATATAGGCTGGACTGGTTATAGGAGAGTTCAATGGCTCTCGCTCGCGTAGTGTAGAAGTGCAGATCGTGCTCCGCAGTGACTCCCATGGCTCCGTGAATCTGATGCGCTGGATTGAAAACACGCGATGCAGCCTCGTTTATCCATGACTTGGCTACTGCCGTCTCTTTGACACAGGTAAGGCCCTCGCTTAGCATCCAGGCCGCTTGGTAGGTACTGAGTCTGGCCCCCTCTACGTAGGTATACATGTCAGCACAGTAGTGCTGCAACGCTTGGAAACTCCCGATGGGCCGACCAAACTGCTTCCTTTCCTTGGCATATGCAACAGTATCCTCTAGGACCCACTGGAGATTCCCCACTATTTGGCAGCATTTTGCTACGTCGCTCCTCTGCACGATACTGCTTACCTCAGACCATCCCTGGTCGAGTTGTCCCAGGATGTTCTCCTTGGGCACTCGCACCTCATCGAACACCACCTCGCAAAGTTTCTCGTGAGCCATGGTTTCCATGACTGTACACGTCACTCCGGGGCTCTTGGCATCCACTATTAGCAGGGTGATTCCCTGTTCCTGCCTGCTGGTTCTGACCACACATAGGAGATAGTCGGCAACATTAGCATAGGGAACGAACAACTTGCTTCCACTTATGTTGTAGGTGTTCCCATCGGGAATAGCCTCGACTGTGATCGCTTTCGAGTCGTGTCCTAGCTTGGGCTCAAGCAGAGCCAGGCTGAAGATAGCTCTGCCACTGGCTATGTCAGGCAGATATAGCTTCTTCTGTCTCTCGCTACCGGCCTCCAAGACTGGTAGACCACCGAGAACCACAGTGGGGAAGAAAGGCGATGGTAAGCAAGCTCGCCCCATCTCTTCTAGCAAGACCGAAAGGTCGAGGAAGCTCATGCCGCTGCCTCCGTACGCTTCTGGGAACACGAGGCCCAGCCAGCCCAGAGTCGCCATTTCCTGCCACAGCTCTGAGGAGTAGCCTTTGGCATCTTGCTCCATCAGCTTGACGAAGCTCTTGGGGCATCTCTCCTCAAGCAATTCACGCGCTGCCTGTTTCAGCATCTCCTGCTCTTCAGAGAGCGCTAGGTTCACTCTATCCTCCTAGTCAAGTGGCTCCTTCTTCCTAATCAGTGGGCAGTCCCAGGCCTCTGGTAGCTATGATGTTCTTCAGGATTTCCCTGCTACCTGCCTGAAGGCTGTATCCCTTGGAACCTAAGTATGAGTGGGATGCTAGGCCTTCAAACGGAGCGTACTTGGAACCAGCCTGCAGCACTCCGTACGGGCCGAGAATCTCCATTGCTGTGTTAGCCAGACGCTGCTCGAAGGCGGTGGCATAGGACTTGGACACGGCGGCTTCCACCGTCGGGGGACGCCCTTCATCCATCACCGTGGCGACTTTGTACATGAGGAGTCTTCCCACCTCAAATTCAACCTGAAGTTGTGCCAATTTGTGTCGGACTATGGCATCCTGCGACAACACTCTCCCACCACATTCTGTCTCCTTGACGAATGTGATGATGGCGTCAAATAGAGCGTAGTTGCCCATCAGTCTTTCCATGCCGCCTCTCTCGTAGGCGAGTTGCTCTATGACTTGGTAGAAACCCCTGTTCTTCTCTCCTATCATGCATCTCTTTGGCACTCGAACGTTATCGAAGAAAATGTCGTTCCAAGCCTCTGTGCCAGTGATATCAATCATGGGGATACGGGAGATTCCGGGAAGGTCCATAGGAACGAGGAACTCGCTTATGCCTCTATGCTTGGGAGCGTCCATATCGGTCCTTGCGAACAGGTCAATATGCTTGATGAACGAGGCGCCGCTGGTCCATGTCTTCTGCCCGTTGATCACGTACGCATCACCGTCCTCAGTAGCTCTTGTCTTGAGGGAAGCCAAGTCCGAACCAGATTCTGGCTCACTCATACCCAGCCCAACATATAATTCCCCTGCCATGATCTTGGGTAGGAATTCCCGTTTCTGTTCCTCAGATCCATAGCTGAGTATCGAGCCACCTATTTGCCGGTCGGTGAACCAGTGACAGGCAGCGGGCGCTCCGTAGCGCAACATTTCCTCGGTGACCACCAAACGGTCGATGAAGCTACGTTCCTGCCCCCCATATTCCTTGGGCCAGGTTAGCCCAATCCAGCCTCTCTGCGCTACTCTCTTGGTGAATGCTGGGTCATACCCCTGTATCCAGGCATCACAGCCTGGCTTCCACAGCCCTCTTTCTATCTCACCTTCCAAGAAGTTGCGTACTTCTTGTCTCAGCGTGTTCTGCTCTTCACTGAAACCGAAATCCATATGACTCTCTCAGAGGTTGATATTGGAGTACTTCCGCCAGCGCGTAGTTACGGACTTCTTCGCCAGGACATCCAGGGCACGGTTTATGCATTTCCTGGTGGTGCGTGGCGCGATGATGTCGTCGATATAGCCTCGCTCCGCAGCAGGATATGGACGCTCGTATAGCTCCGAGTACTCCTTTATCTTCTTTGCCTTCTCCTCTTTGGGGTTCTCTGCCTCTCTAATATCTCGGGCAAATATGACGCTGGCAGCAGTCTCTGCGCCTACGATAGAGACCCGGGCGGTAGGCCACGCGAACACGAAATCAGCGCCAATAGATTTGTCCAGCATGCCGTAATGAGCGCCAGCATAGGATTTTCGGACTATTATCGAGATCAGCGGTACAGTGGCATCAGCCCACGAGTAGAGCAGCTTGGCACCATGACGCAATATGCCTGCCCAATCTTGTTGGGAGCCTATCATGTAGCCAGGGCAATCTGTAAGAGAGATGAGGGGGGTGTTGAAGAGGTCGCAGAAGCGAATGAATCTGGCCAATTTGTCGCACGCATTGATGTCCAGAACACCTGCCTTGACCCCAGGCTGGTTGGAGACTATGCCGACGGGACGCCCATTCATGCGAGCAAAGCCGCATATCGCGTTTGAAGCGTAACACTTGAGTATCTCGAGGAAATGCCCTTCGTCCGCAACGCTCTTGATGATTTCGTACATATCGTACGGCTTCGCTGGATCGTCAGGGATTATGGTGTCGAATTCAGCGATCTCCCTTTCGGGGCTATCGTCGGTGTCGATTCGTGGCGGCTGCTCCTGATTGTTGGAGGGGAAGAAGGAGAGAAGCTCCTTGCATCTATCCAGACAGTCCCTGTCGTCTTCGGCCACTATGTGTGTCTGTCCAGACTTGATGGCATGGCTCCTCCAGCCACTGAGTTCTTCGAGGCTGATCTCTTCTCCGGTTTGCGTTCTCACGAAGGCAGGGCCGGCGATGCCCATGAAGCCTGTTTGCCTTGCCTGGATGACGAAATCCATCATCACCGGGTGGTATGCCTGTCCTCCCAAGCAAGGGCCCATCAGCAGAGATATCTGGGGGATTATTCCGGAGGCTTCTATCTGGGATCTGAACGTCCAGCCGTAAGATTCCAGGGTGTCCATGCCTTCGTGCAGTCGTGCGCCCGCTGAGTCGTTCATGGTTACGAATGGCCAGCCTTTTTCCTTGGCAAACCTGATGGCGGAGGCAAGCTTCTTGCCATGGTATTCGCCGAAAGTCCCCATCATGGCGGTGTAGTCCTCAGCACCGGCAACTACACATCTTCCGCTCACCTTGCCGAATCCAGTGACAATTCCCTCAGCAGGCACCTCTCGTTCGTCCATTCCGAAGGCGGTGGTTCTGTGCTTGACCCACAATCCCAGCTCAGTGAAAGTACCAGAGTCGAAGAAGTAGTCTATCCTTTCACGTGCAGACATCTGTCCCTTCTGGTGGCGCTCCTCGATCGCCTTGGGACTTCCCATCTGTAGAAGGCGCCTTCTGGCGCGTTCCCACTGCTCGATTCTCTGTGCTGTTGTGCCTCCGGTTATGTCGCTCATTACTCCACTCTCTTTCTTCGGTTCATCGCTACTAGCCTGCGGCTTGTGCGAGTACCTGTGCCTGATGGTGTAGCCAACTCTGTTGTGGCGTCATGAAAGGCCATGTATCTATAGCACAGAATAGCGGCGAATTCAATATGACTGGCGGGACCGCAAATCATGTGGCCTACGCTGTCCTAGCCGTTGTGTGATGGCCACCCTTGTGGTGTGACGGAGTCCGGTCTCACAGTCCCCGCTCGAATGACTTGAGATGTGCTGGGCCTCGCCGTCAGGCTTCAACTGAGGGTGGCAATCTTCACCTTGCCCCAAACGCCGATCCTGTCACCCTTGATGACGACTACGCCGCGCAGTTGCCTAATGCTCCTGGCCCTGTCGATTGCCTCGGAGATATCGTCTGTGTCTTTGACCATGTTGCCAATCGCGGTGGCTATGGCGTCGGCGAAGGCCGCTGAGGGCGAAAGCGCGATGACAGCATCAGCAGTGCCCAGACTCAATGAGTGTCCCACGCTTGCTGAGGAGGTGCATATGCCCAAAGGCGTTTCATTGGGCTTGACTTCTAGGGCGATCTTCCCTGTGAAGGGCGATTGGCCGGCATAGACGCCCACGAGTCTCCTCTTCAGTATCCTGAGGAAGACATCGCCTCCATTCTCCACTATGACCTCCGGCGAGAAAGCGAGCAGGTCCCTGCCTACCGCTTCAGCAATGGCGCCAGCTACCGCTGCCATAGGGCCCACCCCAGCCGTCTGCGATGCCTTGGCCATTTCCCTAACGATCGCCGGAGCATTTTCATTGACTTGACACGGCTCCAGCGTGGTCAGAAAGAGAGGATGATGCATGATGTATTGCTCCAGGGGTACACGATGCTTCAGGATGGAGTTGATGGCTTTGTCCCTCAGGCTACGCTGGGCTTGGATACACAAGTCCGTCTGCTTGACTACCGCGCTGAACGAGACCAGGTCGCTATTCTGAGTCCATTGACGGTAGTATCTCGGCTGGTGCACGGATTGCTGGCCTGCGTCAGAAGTAGACTTTCATGGCCCGGGGAGGACACGCCTTGACGCACAAACCGCAGACAACGCACTTGTCTTGGTCAAAGAGCACCCTTCTTGTTCTTGGCTCCAGGCTGAAGGCACCGGTGGGGCAAACGGTGACACAAGCACCGCAATGTGTACATCTGGCTTCATCGCGAATCACATCCTGGCTTAGCGACTGGATTATTATCCCTGTGTCAGTGAGGTATCGGATGCCTTCGTCGTAGTCCTGCTTCTGGCCGCTCAGCTCTAGCACGAGCAAGCCTTCCTGCCCTGGTGATACCGACGCCTTGAGAATGTTGAAGCTGAGATTGAAGTCCTTGGCCAGCCGGTACACCACGGGCTGTCCTGTCACGAGGGGGGGGAAGTGAAGCACTATTCTTCTGGAGATGTTCATCTTCTCACTCTGTTATCGCTCTTTCAGGAAGAGGCCTGGAGGTCATACCTGACTCTACTCCCGGCAGGGGAGCCGATGGTTCTGTAAGCAGAAACTCTCCTCTGGCTATCCATCCTCTCAAGGTGTTGGCGATCTCAACCGCCTTGGAGTAACTGGAGAGAGAAGCGGTAGGCACGTCTCTGCCCTGGACTGTTATGTGGCCGCTCTTGAGCTGTGCATAGCTGACTTCACCCAGAGTGTCGGGCTTCCTTTGGGGATAGGCTTCAGAGTAGTCAATAATGGGTGCGAAGATGTCCGCATCTGTCACCGTGGTGTAACGCAGGATTTCTTCAGATACTATGGGTATGGGAATACCTATGCCTACCGTCAGCGTGCAACCGTACCCGAGCATGCTTGTTCCCACCAGCCACTCCTGTTTCATTTGTTTCAGGTCGCCGATGAGGGCCAGAGTCCCAGCCGGCTCTCTTGGCACGCCATTGTCTCCCCTGGGAGCAATGGGGTTGTGCTGCGTGCCATGCCAGGCAACATAGCCAATGCCGCCACCGAGGAATACCTTGGTGCCTATGCCTATCGTTCTATAGTAGGGATCATTCAGTAGAGGAGAAAGTTGTCCTGAGGTCGAGTAGTTGGCATTACCTAGCTTGGGCTTCAGCACCCCCATATAGGTATAGATCATCTGCTCTGACAGATTCACTGCAACGGGGTAGAGCTGATAGGCGTTTCTGACGTTGAACATGGTGGCATTATTGATGTCTCTGATGTTTATCCACGTTTCCAGCTTCTTCCTGGGATAGCAATCCGTGCCGTAGGCGCTGGCTATCAGCCTGATATCTCTTCCTGCCGCCAATTCCTCAATAACATGCCCGCCCCCGTATCTGAACTCGCCTGGATAGATCTTATTCTTGGGGTCATCGTCGGGTAAGGCTGTCGCTCCGAGAAAGACGTCTACGGCAGCTATGCCAGCATATACCGGGATATCGTTAAGGTAAACCTTCCCGCCGCCGAGTTTTATCTTGGGCTTGGAGTGTCCCATGTTCAGGAACACGCCCGAGGAGCACATGGGGCTGAAAGTCCCAGTGGTGACTACGTCAATATCCTTTGCCGCCTTGGCTATGCCATCTCTCTTGACGACGTCGATCACTTCCTCGGCGGTAACCACTACCACCTTACCCTTCTTGATTCTATCGTTGATTTCGGCGATTGTTTTTGACATCGTGCAGTCCTGTCCTTGGGGAAGAAGGCTCTCTCGTCAATTTGCTATTCGAGCAGTTC